>NZ_SPVJ01000169.1:0-1235 GCF_004634465.1 Bradyrhizobium sp. MOS001 | reverse complement strand
TGACTAAACGTGAAGGGGTCCTCGAGAATCGCAAGGCCGCCGGCTCCTGCGACCTTGCTGGCCTCGAGCTGCGGCGCGATCTCCTCGGGCGAGCGCACCTCAAAGACCCGTAACTCTATTTTCGCGACACGCGCTGCGGTCTCGAGTTCCCTGTAAGCGAGGGCCGCGTACGGCGTGCCCGGATTCAAGACCGCGGCAATCAGCGAGGCGGCAGGGACGATCTCGCGCAACAGCTGAAGCCGGGCGCCCTGTATGCCAGCGGCTAGGTCCGACAGTCCGGTGACGTTACCGCCGGGCCGGGCGAGACTTGCAACGACCCCCGCGCCGACAGGATCGCCGACAGCCATGAATACAACCGGGATGCCGTTTCCGGCTGCCTTGCCTGCCTTGGCGGCAACCGTGCCAAATCCGGTGACAAGCACATCAGGCTTCATCCGAATGAGGTCGGACGCAAGACCTGGCAAGAGTTCCGGCCGGCCTTCTGCCGAGCGATAGACGAAGTGCAGGTTTTTTCCGTCAATGTAACCAAGCTGATCGAGACGGCGCAAAAAATTCGGCGCGAAGCTACGATCCTCACCTGCAAGAAGGGCGAGGTAGGCAACGGTGAATGATTTGACTTTTTGTGCGCTAGCCTTGGGCGCGACGCCGAGGAGCGTGGCACCGGCTAGTATTTTCATCAACGACCTCCGGTCCGTCATGCAAATGCCTCTCGCACCAAGTATTCGAGCTGCAGACCAGACGGATCGCCCACGAATCCTGTTGGCTATCAAATGCGCCTTCTATTCCCGAACAAAAATATGGGACTTAACCTTCCATTCACCGTTGGATTGGTGCTCATAAAGTTTAACTGTACTGCCGGACAGCATGGTCGTTTCCTCCCCCTTTACCAATGAGGCTTTGAAGCGGGACGTCACGTAAGCGTAGTCTCCCATCTGCAAAATCTCTACAAGCTCAAGTTTGTGATTTTTGACGCTCGTGCCTCTTTTGGCAAAAAAGTCGCGTATCGCAGTAGGGCCAGAGACGGGTGCTGCGCCGGGCGGCATTAGACTGGCGTCGGCGGCATACATTGGCAGCAAGGCGTCGAAATTCGGATCGTTGATCGCGGCGTCCCATTGCGCATTGAGTTTCGTCATATCTTCAGTGAGCGGGTCTGCACACACATGGCCGATCGTGGCCAACAAAAGCACCAGCACCACTGACCAGGTTTTGCTCATGACTTTGCTTTCTCTGATCTG
>NZ_SPVJ01000168.1:0-1280 GCF_004634465.1 Bradyrhizobium sp. MOS001 | reverse complement strand
TTTGGCGACGGGCACGACCCGGCGGCCGTGATGGAGGATCTCTTCGAGGCCAACAGCTGGGGCGACACTTGGCGCGACGGCATCTACAGCTACGTGCATCATCACTCCCGAATTCATGAGGTGCTTGGCATCGCCCGCGGCAAGGGCCGGGTACGCTTCGGCGGCAACAAGGGCCGGATATTCACGCCGAAGGCTGGCGACGTCGCGATCGTGCCCGCCGGTAACGGCCATCAATGCCTGTTCGCCGAAGAGGACTTCCTCGTCGTCGGCGCCTATTCGATTGCCGTCAGGGCCAGCTTCCCGACATACTCCTGAACCAGAACAAAGCGCCAGAACTCATGGGCGAAAAAGTCGTTGCCATGCAGAAGCTCGCCACCCGGAAGTCCATCGCCTCATAGAATATTCTTGGGCTTCAATATGAGCGTGAGAATAATATTCTAGCTGCTGGGAGGTCGCCTTGAACGAGAAAGCCCCTGAATGGCTTGAGGCCTACGCAATTGCCCGGGATGAGATTTGGGAGAAAGACCCGCACTTCAAGGGATTTTTGGCTGCGCTTCAGGAGCTGAACAAGGAAACCGACCGCGGTGTTGCGTTGGTCGCAACGTCCTTTTTGGACAAGCTGCTCATGGACACGTTGGCCGCGTTCTTCATCGAGAACGCCAGCGCCAAGGCGCTCCTGTCAGGCTTCAACGCGCCGTTCGGTAGCTTCAGCACGCGGATAGCAGGATGCCTTGCCATGGGGCTCATCACTGACCACGTAGTGCAGCAATGCGACAGCCTGCGCAAAGTACGAAAGCGCTTCGCGCATGAGGTCGAGATGAACTTCAGCACCGACAGCGTGAAGGCGCTCTGCAACAATCTCTTGGTGCCCGAGCGAGACAAAGATGGCGACGCCCGAAGGAAATTCATGTCGGGAGCGATGATGACTCTTATTGCTCTGCTCAACCGTCCTCACGAAGTCGGCAAGCGGAGGCTGACGCCGGGCGAGTGGAAATCGTCGCTGGCATCGGCGTGAATCGACATCGAAAGGAGCGACCATGGCTATCGTGTTCGTCACGGGCAGCGCGGGAACGGACCGCTTCTACTACCAGGCAATCCAGGACTCGGCGTTCGCCAAATATGCGGAACTGCCGATCACAAAGCCCGCAGGCGCGAGTGCCGCGGTCGCCGTGCTCGGCGTGCGCGGCAATGGCGACCTGAAGGGGCCGCCCCATGAAATCGACGTCGTCGCGATCCAGGGCGACAAGGTCTTCTTTCTCGCTGTCACCAATGCGGTGAAG
>NZ_SPVJ01000167.1:0-1316 GCF_004634465.1 Bradyrhizobium sp. MOS001 | reverse complement strand
CGTTGAGAGCATTCGGGTCGGCGGATCAAAGCCGGTCGGCCTTCGAATGGCCGAAAGACATCCGTCGGTTACAGCCGACTTTTGCAACAAAATCGGCCACATCCGGACATCTAGGATGTTGCCGCTCCCCGAGAACTGTTATTGTTGAGCGGTCTTGCGTCTAGGGGATGATGATTGTGTCTCCAGCAGAACTGTCGAACAGCGAGGCGGAACTCCGGTCGTTCATTTCGGTCGCGATCCCAACCTTTCGACGTCCTTTTGGGCTGCAACGCGCGATCGAAAGCGTGCTGCAGCAGGACTTCTCCGATTGGGAAATGGTGATCAGCGACGACGAAGGGTTAGTGGGCGAGAGTTGTCGCCTCTTGTCCGAATATGTCAGCACAGAACCGCGCATCCGAGTCGTCGAGAACCGCAGAGGCCGTGGTCAGGTCGAGAACACGAACAATGCGATGCTTGCGTGTCGCGGTCCCTGGATCAAATTGTTGCATGACGACGACTGGCTCGCGCCAGGGGCGCTTACGTCTTTCGCGAGACTTGCGTTGGCCTACCCCGCCGCGGCAGTCATCACCTCCACAAGCCATCTGGTGCAAGACAAAGGCATAAAGTACCGGCAAGGGGGTGAGATTTACGTGTATTCGGGCCAACAGTGCCTGACTGATCTCTATTTGGTGGGCAAAACGCGGTCGCTCGGAATTGTCCCATCGACGCTGTTGGTCAATAGCAA
This sequence comes from Bradyrhizobium sp. MOS001, assembly GCF_004634465.1. Classification (NCBI taxonomy): domain Bacteria; kingdom Pseudomonadati; phylum Pseudomonadota; class Alphaproteobacteria; order Hyphomicrobiales; family Nitrobacteraceae; genus Bradyrhizobium; species Bradyrhizobium sp. MOS001. Next base: position 592 of record NZ_SPVJ01000167.1, on the reverse strand, counting down.
CGTCGTCTAAGCCGGCTGCCTGATGCGAAACTACAAGTCGATAAGTTGGGGGGTCGACCAACTGTTCTTCATTGATCTGGCCTGCCATGGTGACATGGTAGCGATAGACGATGGTCTTATCTTTTACGACATGACCAACCACCCCTGCATCACGGCAGACGGGTCGTTCACTCACATTGACCAAGAGACAGTCGATCTCAAACGCCTCACTTGGAGCCTTTTGGAAGATAAAGGAGAACTTCCCGATCCTGAAACGGTCGTGCGTGCGTTGCGGGTTGCTCGACTACGCGGACGGATCGGCCGGCAGCCACTCGGCGCAACGATCCGTGACGCAATCCAAATCCTGCGCCCCTCGGTCCTGATGGCTCTCAACAAGATCATCCGTGCTCGGGCGCGCGCGCCGGGTGCAATTTAATTCATCCTTTCTGCGGGAACGCTCTGATCTGATAGCGCAGCTAACTGACCGCCGCTCGAAATGGCAAGGTCCCCTATGGGTCTTGGGTGTGTGCAAACGGATAGGTCGGCACGCGGCCGTGGTCGCCAATCGTTGCAGGCGGCCGATGTCTCGCGTCGGAGCGTCCAATGACTGGCC
>NZ_SPVJ01000166.1:0-1323 GCF_004634465.1 Bradyrhizobium sp. MOS001 | reverse complement strand
GAACCTGATATGCGAGCACCATCCCAGGGCGCTCTTCTCTGCCTCTTCCTTGGAGGGGCCAAACCCCACAAAGGTCTGAACGTGCCCGGCCTCGCCGTCGGCCCTCGATACGAGATTGATTTCTGAGATGTAAAAGGACGAACACTGGGCGGCGCTGGTTCCCTGATTTAGATCAACGTAACCGCGCAGTGCGTCACCATTGTGGAGTGGGGCAACTCGCCTAGGAGATGGCCGATGTTGAAAATAGTAGTTGCCGGAACAACCGCACTCTTCCTTGCTGCATCCCCGATTGCCAACGCGCAAACCTCGCAAACCTCTTCTGCGACTCCGGAACGGTTAAATGCAGCCGACCGGAATACGCTGACGGACATGAGGATTGATCTGGTAAAGGCCGCGTTGCAGCTGACACCTGACCAGGAGAAATACTGGCCCGCTGTAGAGAGCGCCATTCGTGCCAGGGCGGAGGACCGGAAAGCCCGCCTTGCAAAAATCGGAGAAACAGTGGGTAGACGGGCCGACGAAAACCGTGTCGAAGCCCTGCGCAATCGTGACCCTATCACCTTCTTGCAGCGGCGCTCGGAAGCATTGGCTCAACGATCAGCCGATTTGGATAAACTCGCCGAGGCGTGGCAGCCACTCTACAAAACGCTTAATCCCGAACAGAGGCAGCGCATGGCGGCCATCGCGATTCTGGTACTCCACGATATGAGTGATGCCGTAGACCGGCGCCGTGCGCTGTCCGAGGACGAGGACTGAGCCAAAGCAGTTCAATTCGAACCTAATGCATAATGGTCGGAGCATACGCAGCTAACTGACTGTATGCCTAGACGATGTTTGCTAAGGGTCTTGGCTGTAGAAGCACACTTTTGTAGATTAGCCGATAGCAAGCCAAGACCGGCTCGGCCTCAGGCCGCGATCACATAGATCAGCGGCTTGATCCCGACGATGTTGATGACCCGTGTCAGGCCAGAACCGAGAGTGCCATCTCGGCGGCTACTTTTGGGAGCATTCTAGTGAGGAAGTGGGTCCCTCCCATGCGTGCATTCATCGTGCCGAACGGATGCTCGACTGTCTCGCGACGTTGGCGCATAGCGAGCGGGTTCAGGCATTCAGGCAATAGTGTCCATTGCCCACGATCCGCCTGCTCAACGAAGCGCCTCTCTGCTTCCCCCGCAGAATCACGAGAGAATCATGGCAAAGCAGCAGCGTTTCCACACAGCCAGGGGTCTTGGGTGTGTGCAAACGGATAGGTCGGCACGCGGCCGTGGTCGCCAATCGTTGCAGGCGGCCGATGTCTCGCGTCGGAGCGTCCAATGACTGGCC
>NZ_SPVJ01000165.1:0-1361 GCF_004634465.1 Bradyrhizobium sp. MOS001 | reverse complement strand
TCGTTGAGCTTCGTCGCGAGGTGTTTGGGCAACTCGGCCTCGATGAGGCATGGTAGCCCTCAAAAGGAGCTCGCCGTGACGGATCTTCTCATACGCATCCACAGAGCAAGCAGCACGGCGTTCTCGCCGCGATCGCAATGCGATTGTGTTAGCGGCTGTGCAGCCACCTCGTGGAGATCTAAAAATCTGGGAAGCGCACGGAGACTTCGATGACCTCAGAATTCAACGTCCACAACGCCGCGGGCTATGAGCAGCTCATGGGCCGCTGGAGCCGAAGACTCGCGCGGAAATTCATCGACTTCACAGGGATTTCCGACGGCGAAAGGATTCTCGACATCGGCTGTGGCACCGGTAGCCTGACCTTCACGCTCGCCAGAGCCGCCGACCTCGCCGAGATTACCGCGATCGACTATTCACCAGTCTTTGTCGAGGACGTGATCCGGCGCAACACAAACCCGCGAATAAAAGTCCGGCAGGCTGATGCCTGTGCACTGCCCTTCGAGGGCGGCACGTTCGATCGCGCTTTGGCGCTTCTCGTGCTCCACTTCGTTCCCGAAGCCGGTAAGGCAGTAGCCGAGATGCGCCGCGTCGTTCGGCCGGGCGGCGTGGTCGCGGCAGCGGTGTGGGATCATCTCGGCGGGATGCCCGGCATGCGCATGATGGTCGACACGGTGGCGGCACTCGGTGAAAGCGGGCGCCAGCTGCGCAGTCGCTATTGCTTTCAACCAATGATGCAGCCGGGCGAACTGAGACGGACTTTTGCCGAACAGGGTCTCGTGAGCATTGCGGAAGTAGAGCTGATGATCCGCATGGACTACAAAAGCTTTGCCGACTATTGGACGCCGATTGCCGCTGGCGAAGGGCCGCTCGGCAAGTATGTGGCAGCGCTCGACGCTGCGGAGCGAGCGCGCACCGACGCCGCCGTGCGCGATGCCTACGAGGCCGGCCGGCCCGACGGCCCGAGGTCCTTTGCAAACGTCGCGTGGGCGTGCAGAGGCATCGTTCCCTAACTCGACGGCCAGAGCGGTCTCTTCCGAGGTCCTGACTATCTGAGTGCCCGGGTGGAAAGTCGATGAACGTCTGGGCTTAACCAGGACGAGCAGGCTTGCTGCTCTGCTACGCGGATACGAGAAGATTGGCGAAGTGGAAATTTTTCATTTTCTGCTTGAAGTCAGGTGAGTGAGCGTCTATGCGTTTTCCAGCGTTGCTCGTCTGTCGGGCGCTCTCTTTGGCCTAGATGCCAAGGGAAGCATGCACGCTCTTGATGCTCCTCACCTTGTTGAGTGACACAACAGTCGACGTAAGTCGATTGGAGTTCATTCATCGTCGGTAAGGGTGTCGGAACCCTTCCACTCTGGAAG
>NZ_SPVJ01000164.1:0-1366 GCF_004634465.1 Bradyrhizobium sp. MOS001 | reverse complement strand
GGATCTGTCCGCGCCTTCAACGAAGCGTCCCATCCATATCCCCCATCAGGAAACGGAGGAATCGTAACCGACTCGTGGCTTTTCACACAGCCAGGGTCAAAACCGGCAATACTCTGGATGAGTAGAGAATTTCCGCTCAAATCCCAAAAGCTGCTGGCGGCGGCAGCCCGTGGTGTTTGTCCAGCCAAGCCTTCACGGCCGGCCAATAGCGCCGATTCCCGAAAAAGCGCGATTTTGGAGTTCTAGCGCCGGTAACAGTGGCGCAGCAGCTTCTCTGGAACGCCGAGGCGTCGGATCATCTCCGCGTCGGTCAGAAAAAGTTTGTCCTTCTCTCGTTCGATTGTTCCAGGTGACGGAGCAGTTAAGCATCGGGTAGCTTACGAATTTAAAACGCGAGACCGGCCATGCTGCCGTCCCTAGGCCGCGCCCCCGCACGCCACTTTGTCGCGTTTCTTTATGATCGTGTAGCGGGACTCCACCGACGCCTGGCTGCGGCCCAGTGCTTTCGCAATTGTGCTGAACGACGCTCCACTCTCGCGCATCCGCAAGATCTTGGTTTCGTCCTCTGAAGTCCAACTCGCAGAACTTTTGGTTGCTGAAGTGCGGGCCATGCAAATTCCTCGATCGAGCAATGTTCTGATGTTTCCGGATATCGTGGACCTAAATGTGGCGCAGCTTGCTCACCCCTGGGGTCCGCAAGCATCAGAGCCCCCCAATGACCCAATGATATGTTGCTATCGGCCCGCCGGTTCACGCTGGCGAACCCAAATGACGAAGGCCGCAGCGATGTTCTCGCTGCGGCCCGCGCAAGGTCAAAAAGAACCGGGTAAAAAGATCTAAGTGAAATATACGCCAGCCCCGGCTTAAATTGACTATTACACAGCCTCGGTTCCGGCATCTACAAATGTGAATCGAAAGTTAACAAGGTGAGGGAAGGTCCGCCGGGGCTGGCAGAGCTGGCGGGCCCTCAACCCGAAGCACATGGCTGCGTATGTCCCCACGGCCGTCCCGAAACCAAGCCTGCACCTGCTCACTTAACGAGCAGCTAAAACAGGTCGAGGAACCTTGTCAGGTTTGGATCATTTTTGAATCGCTTCTGGCCTATCCCGTGGGTCGGAAGATCGGTGACAGCGCGGCTCCAGCTTGCCAATGTGTTATTCGGCGTACGGTTTGACCCCCGATCGGCGCCGAAGGTTGACCCCGCCCAACACGGCCCAATTCCTTGAACTATCACCGGATTGCTCATCTCGTGTGGGGGGCAATTTTGGGCTCTGACTCATATGTGGAACGGCCCGGGCTGCAAGATCTTTCTCTGGTTGAACAAGGGATGACGGTGCGGTCATATGTCCGGCCTTTGAACGCGGCA
>NZ_SPVJ01000163.1:0-1412 GCF_004634465.1 Bradyrhizobium sp. MOS001 | reverse complement strand
ATGCCGTAATGGGCCCTGCTCCGTGCAAGGGGGCATGATGGTGGCTGTCCCCCGATAGATGATGAAACGGGGTCACGACTTGAGTCGGCCCCAAGCATCTGGAGACGGAGGACAGCCGTGGAGAATTATGCCGGAATTGACGTGTCGTTGGAACTGTCGAGCGTATGCGTTGTGGATTCCCAGGGTAAGATCCTGAAGGAGGCGAAGGTCGCAAGCGAACCCGACGCCTTAGTCGAATTTTTCGAGACGCTTGGCTTTGCAGTGAATCGGATCGGGCTGGAGGCTGGGCCACTGTCGCAATGGCTGCATGCGGGGCTGCAAAGAGCAGGATTCGAGACGGTTCTGCTGGAAACACGGCATGTGAAGGCAGCATTGTCGGCGATGACAGTGAAGACGGATCGCAAGGATGCACGCGGAATTGCCCAGTTGATCCGGATGGGATGGTTCCGCGCGGTGCACGCAAAGTCGATAGGGGCTCAAGAGATCCGAGCGCTGCTGGTTGCGCGCAAGCAGCTTCTTGGGCGACTTATCGATGTGGAGTTAAGTATCCGCGGGATTTTGCGTGGCTTTGGGCTGAAGGTTGGCCCGGTGACGCGGAAGAATTTCGAAGCGCGGATCCGAGAGTTGGTTGCGGGTCAGGCGACATTGGAACGCATTGCCATAGCGATGCTTTCGGCACGATCGGCCTTGAAGGCAGAGTACGGAAGGCTACACAAAGCTGTGCTGGCAATTGTGCGTGACGATGCAGTCTGTCGCCGGCTAATGACAGTGCCAGGTGTTGGTCCCCTAGTGGCGATTACCTACAAATCGGCGATTGATGATCCTCATCGCATTGTAAAATCGAAGGCGGCAGGCGCGCTGTTCGGGCTCACGCCAAAGAAATACCAATCGGGAGAAAAGGACGTCACGGGCGGGATCACGCTGGCCGGCGACGAGATAGTGCGTACGGTGTTGTATGAGGCCGCCAACGTTCTGCTATCGCGCATCACGCGATTCTCAAAACTTAAGCGCTGGGGGATGGACGTCGCCAAGCGGCGAGGCTCGAAGCGCGCAAAAGTCGCCTTGGCACGCAAGCTCGCAGTGATCCTGCATCGAATCTGGGTCGACGGCACAACTTACCGATGGACCGACGCGGGCCCGATCGCAGCATAGAACACGAGGAGAAGAGTTGGAATGCAACCGGGCTGAACTGAGCCTGGTGCCCGAAGTCCCGTCGCCGGGACGGTGGATCCGGTGAAGCCGTTACACGCCCAGTGGCCGTCTTCTGACGGACCACGCGTATCTAGATAGGCTCACCGCTCCCTCTGACAGCATGATGTGGCGGCCAGGCGTTGACCACGGACAGAAGCATGAGCTCGGCGGCGTGACATTCACTCGGGAGGCTTGACATCATCGGGCCCATTACAGAAGGG
>NZ_SPVJ01000162.1:0-1414 GCF_004634465.1 Bradyrhizobium sp. MOS001 | reverse complement strand
ATTCTTCCTCTCTCCAGTGACACGCCGGTAGCGATTGCTCCGTCGGAGCTGGTCAGGTTGCGGAGACGGAGCGATCGCGGATGGCGAGACGATTGCCTAGCGGGATTGGCAATCGACGTCGTTGGCGGCTTCAGCGGGTTGGGTTGATGTCGTAGCTGGGGTCATGGTCCTTTCCGAGGTCGCGAGCGCCTCATGATGATGTCCGGATCGGGCGCCTCAACGTTTGCAGCGGAGTGCGGGCGAACCGCCACCAGCCGATTGACCGAGGTCACCACGACCACCGTCCCAGCGGGACATCGCCAGTCCGGCGGACCGGACCAGGAACTTGCGAGCAAATATCAGATTGGCTTCGGCTGGCCCCAGTCGAACGATGTGCCATCGACCCAGATGCAGTGGAGAATCACGGCGATCTTTCGGGCGATGGCGACCTTTGCCTTCTTCATGCCGATCCGCTTGGCGAGCTTCATGCCCCAGGCCTTTAGGGAAGACCACTTTTTGGTTCGATAAAGAAGGACAGTGGCGGCCTCGAACAAGTAAGTTCGGAGAAGCCGGTCGCCCCATCGAGATATCTTTCCGTTGGTGTCGGCTTCGCCGGATTGGCTGCGCCTCGGCGTAAGGCCTAGGTAGGCGCCGACCGTCGAAGCCGATCGGAAGCGCGAGGGGTCATCGATCGTGTGGCGGAACGTTAGGGCCGTCACGACACCGACCCCCGGGACCGTCATCAGGCGACGCGTCGTCTCGTCCAGCTTTGCCAACCGGCGGACCTCGTTGTCGAACTTACCTTGTTGCTGACAAACGTTCTCGTGGATCGAGAGCAGCGGCGATATCACGCTGAGAAGCAAATGATCGACGCCCAAGAGTTCGCTGACCTGGTTGCGGAACTGTTGGCCGATCGCGCGAGGGAAAAGCAATCCACATTCCTTGATCAAGCTGCGAACCTGGTTCTCGATGTCTCGGCGCATGGACACTAGCCGAGATCTGGCGACAAGGATCGCTCGGATCTTCTGGCTTTCCTCACTTTTGACTTTGACCTCTCGATACCATCCAACCCGCACCAGTTCGGCAAGGCCTCGCGCATCATTCTGATCGCTCTTGTTCATTCGGACCGACAAAGCTGCGTGCGCATGCCGAGCGTCGATGCAGACCACCGGAAGCTCAACCCTGCGGAGTTCATGCCATAGCCAACTCGCCATCGCACCGGTCTCGAAGCCGATACGCTCGGCATGAGGCGCATGTTTGCTAAGCAGGTCAGTCAAGACACCAGGATTAGACTTGGCTTTTCCTTCGAAGATTACTTGACCAGTCTCGTTGACAACGCACACAGCGGTTTCTCTCTGTGAGACGTCCAGCCCGACGTACTGCTTCATGGGAGCTCCTTCGAATCATTTGATTGCGAGGGCTCAACGATAACGGA
>NZ_SPVJ01000161.1:0-1419 GCF_004634465.1 Bradyrhizobium sp. MOS001 | reverse complement strand
CCGCGCGCATCGTGGCCCACGACATGGAACGAGTTTTTGCCGATATCGATGCCGATCACGGCGATCGCGGTATTGAGTGTCTGGGACATGGCGTGCTCCTTGTCTTGGCGCCCCTGGCCAGCTTATCGCTGGCGGGGCAGGAGCACGGCCGGACCATCCCATTAGCGGACGTGCGTCGTGGTCGCAGCGATATCCGCCTACTGTGCCGACATCGAAATTAATAGCGTGTTGACGATCGGAGCAGGCGGATTTGTCATCTCGGACGGAGATACTGCTGCGTCGTTGAGATTGCGGACCGGGCGTTGCGATGCGGAGGGCCTGCTTAGGGCCAAACTCAATTTCTTCAGCATGCGCCGGAACTCGTGATCATACGACGCGTCGACATCGCGCATCGTTGAAAACGATGTGACGAAATATTCCTTTAATCGGTCGATCGATTCTCCATCTCCATAGAGAACACAAGCACTGTTGGCCTTTCATTCCGGTGGTGAGTGAGCAAGCTTAAACTCTGCGGTACCGGGGCGGCGATGTGTGTGGCCCTGGAGTGGCTACTACGGGCCCAAGTTTGGCGTGCTTGACGTGTTCGGCGTGTGGGACTTCCACTGCGGGATTAGGAGTAAGATGAACAATCACCTTCGGCATGCAGCGCTTGCTGTATTCACTGTCATGCTGCCGATCTTTACAATCGGTCACGCTCGCGCCCACGATTATCAGCACCCCGAGTTGAACAGCTGGTATGAGAGCTTGCACAGTGGCAAAGGGCCTTGCTGCGATGGCAGTGATGCGAAGCGCGTTGATGACGCCGATTGGGAAACTAAGGACGGTCACTATCGCGTACGCCTTGATGGCGAGTGGGTTGATGTTCCGAACGAAGCTGTCGTGGATGGACCGAACCGCGCTGGCCGTACGATGGTCTGGCCTTACTACCTAGATGGTCATCCGAAGCCGCGCTGCTTCATGCCGGGGAGTATGGGCTGATAGCGAGCGCGGGGATGCAAGCCTGAAGTAGACCGGGCGCTCTAGCACCCGTCGTCTCCTTCCACGACGGTCGACAGGAAGCTGGAACGAGCCAGATCACACGCAATCGGTTTCGAGAACGAGGTGCCAAACCATCTACTCGTCAACGAACTATCGTTGGTGACCCAGGGGATTGGCGGCAGTTGCGGCAGATAAGATGCATACGGCATCACTTTCGCAAGCGTCACTCTGACCAGATACTTTGCTAGAAAAGCCTCGTTCATTCCGCCGTCCAGTCCGCTATAGATCGGGGCTGTCGGGACGTTGTCATTGAGCAATCGCGCGAATTCGAGTTCGTCGGTACGTTGCTTCTCAAGCGCCCGCCGCGCAATTTTGGAATCCACGACAAACGCGGGGCATTTATCGGTGGGACTGAACACGAGAGGATACGGCGAATTTGGT
>NZ_SPVJ01000160.1:0-1450 GCF_004634465.1 Bradyrhizobium sp. MOS001 | reverse complement strand
TAGCACTACTTTGGCAGAATGTGTTTGCGCCCCTGTTTTTCAAGGATTTGCTTTCGGCAATATGGGCACTGCTGAGACGGCGGCCGAAGGATGAGATCGACGATGGCGTGACGTACGGCGGGCATGGTTGGCTGGGGCGGAGGCCCGTTGATTCTTTTTTTTCCGCCCCGCGTGTGCGAGGCGACGGTGTTGCAGGAAGGCGTAGGCAATCATTGTCATCAGGGCGTGGCGATGAAGACCCTGCCATGATCGCCCTTCGAAGTGATCAAGTCCGAGCTCCTCCTTCAACTGCTGATGCGCTTGCTCACAAATCCACCGTGCCTTGATGGTGGCTGCCAGCGTGCGCAGATCCGTCATCGCCGGAAGATTGGCGAGATAGTATTTCTTCTCTCCCGAGGCGCGTTGCTCGCCAATGAGCCAGGCTTCGTCGCCTGGGAGATGCTGCTGACCTTTATCCCATATCCGCTGCGGAGGGCCGTCGGCGGTCCGGACACGGAGAGCAGCAAATCGGGCTTTGAGCCGACCTTTCGTCCCGCTACGCCAACTCACGGTTTTCCATTTGGCGCTGGCCAGCATTTGTTCTGCCGCAATCGATAAGATATCGGGCACGTGGTGCTTTCGTGGTTTCCCGCGGACTTTGGTAATCGGCCAAATGAGCTTCACATCGACCGGATATACTTTCAGGTGCCGAGGGATGCCGACAGCCCAGGCCAGCCCGCGCTCTGTTAGCCCTTGTCGAAACGGTGCGCTGAGGCCGTATCCTGCATCCGCCAGCACACATCCAAAGCGCACGTTGGCTGCCATCGCGCGGTCAATCTCGGCCAAAGCAATCTCCGGCTTGGACCGTGGCGTTCGGTGTTCGACTGGCACGCGAGCGCGCTTCAAACGAGACATGTCGCTTGTCCAACTGTCAGGCAGAAAGAGACGTAACGCGACCATCACTGGCACTTCGCCGCGCGCAAGCGTTAAAGACACCAGCGTTTGGCAATTTGCCGTTTTACCGAGAGCCGACGCGTATTGAGCCGCAACACCGACCGAGCGCTCACCCTTCTTCGGCAGTGAGGTGTCATCAATAACCAGCACCGCATCCCTGCCGCCGACAAGTCGGTCCGCCTGGTTGAGCAGCTCTGTCTCCAGCGGCGTCGCGTCCCAGACACCGTCCGCAATGAAATGGTGCAACTGGTCGTAGTTGCTCGTGGCAAGGCGTTCCGCCATCGGCTGAACGCTCTTGCGATCGCCAGGACCGATCAGTCCCGCAACATACAGAGGGCACATCCGCTGCCGGGTCTTATGACCCAGCCGGTCCAAGAACGGCATCAGCCAGCGTTCAAGTTCGTCTTCCCATCCCGGCATGGTCAGCCCTCCAAGAGCCGACCACCCATGAATCATTGAAAAATTGATTCGGGAATCCTATAAAACGCGACAAAATCAAAAATCTGCCAAAGTAGTG
>NZ_SPVJ01000016.1:0-151277 GCF_004634465.1 Bradyrhizobium sp. MOS001 | reverse complement strand
AACGAAGGGGTATGATCACGGTGCCTGTCCCTGTGATGCGAGGTCTGTTGCCGCAGCCTCGTGCAACTGTTCAGGTTGATAGATGGAACGGGCGGGAGACCGGGCCGGATCACGGCGTCAAGCGCCAAGGACCCAACGGCTTCCCGCCCACTCCATCATGACAGGCTTCCAAGACACAGGGACCCAGAAGCGCCGCTGCTCGCCGAGACGTGGGCCCCGGCTCCGCAGCGCACCGCCGAAGTCGCGCTGCGCTGCGTCCGGGGTACGGGACCGAAAACCGGCTCAGATCACTTCTGCGGCAGATTCACCCGCACATGCAGCTCGCGGAGCTGCTTGGTGCTGGGCTCCGACGGCGCGCCCATCAGCAGATCCATGGCCTGCTGGTTCATCGGGAAAAGCGAGATCTCGCGCAGATTATTGGTGCCGCACAGAAGCATCACGATGCGGTCGACGCCCGCGGCCATGCCGCCATGCGGCGGCGCGCCGTATTGGAAGGCGCGGTACATGCCGCCGAAGCGGTCGACCACTTCCTGCTCGCCGTAACCCGCGATCTCGAACGCCTTCACCATCGCTTCCGGCACGTGGTTGCGGATGCCGCCCGAGGCGATCTCGTAGCCGTTGCAGGTGATGTCGTACTGGAACGCCTTGATGGTCAGCGGGTCCTGGCCCTTCAACGCGTCGAGACCGCCCTGCGGCATCGAGAACGGGTTGTGCGAGAAGTCGACTTTCTTGTCGTCCTCGTTGTACTCGTACATCGGGAAGTCGACGATCCAGGCGAGCTCGAACCGCTCCTTGTCGGTGAGGTTCAATTCCTCGCCGACCTTGTTGCGGGCAAGACCTGAGAATTTCCAGAACTTGTCGGGGTCGCCGGCGACGAAGAAGGCGGCATCGCCTTCCTTGACGCCGATCTGCGCGCGGATCGCAGCCGTACGCTCTGGCCCAATGTTGTTCGCGAGCGGACCCGCGCCCTCGCCGCCCTCGCGCCACATGATGTAGCCGAGACCGGGTTGGCCTTCACCCTGCGCCCACGAGTTCATGCGGTCGCAGAACGCGCGGCTGCCACCGCCCGGCGCCGGGATCGCCCAGACCTGGTTCTTGGGGTCTTCGAGCATGCGCGCAAAGACCTTGAAGCCGGAGCCGCGGAAATGCTCGGAGACGTCCTGCATCTCGATCGGGTTGCGCAGGTCCGGCTTGTCGCTGCCGTATTTGCGTAGCGCTTCGGCGAACGGGATACGGCGCCAGTTCTTGCTCACCGGCTTGCCCTTGGCGAACTCCTCGAACACGCCGGTGATCACGGGCTCCATCGCCGCGAACACGTCCTCCTGCGTGACAAAGCTCATCTCGACGTCGAGCTGGTAGAACTCGCCCGGCAGACGGTCGGCGCGCGGGTCCTCGTCGCGGAAGCAGGGCGCGATCTGGAAATAGCGGTCGAAGCCCGACATCATCAGCAGCTGCTTGTACTGCTGCGGCGCCTGCGGCAGCGCATAGAACTTGCCGGGATGGATGCGCGAGGGCACCAGGAAGTCGCGCGCGCCTTCCGGCGAGGACGCAGTCAGGATCGGGGTGTTGAACTCGAAGAACCCCTGCCCCTCCATGCGCCGACGCATCGACTTGATGATTTCGACGCGCGTCATGATGTTCTGGTGCAGCTTCTCGCGGCGCAAATCGAGGAAGCGGTACTTCAGGCGGATGTCCTCAGGGTATTCCTGATCGCCGAACACCGGCAGCGGCAGGTCGCCGGCCGGACCGAGCACCTCAATCTCGCTGACATAGATCTCGATCTTGCCGGTCGGCAGATCGTCATTGTCGGTCCCCTCGGGGCGGCGGCGGACCTTGCCGTCCATCTTGACCACGAATTCCGACCGGAGCTTTTCGGCCAGCGCGAACGCCGGCGAGTCCGGATCGACCACGCACTGGGTCAGGCCGTAATGGTCGCGCAGGTCGATGAACAGCACGCCGCCATGGTCGCGAACGCGATGGACCCAGCCCGAGAGGCGAACTGTTTCGCCGATGTTGCTCTCGCGGAGCGCGCCGCATGTATGTGACCGGTAGCGATGCATGGTCGTCCCAAAATCAATGTCGGAGGGGTCGAATCGGACGGCCTGAAACGACCGGTCCGAAGTTGCGGCAGGGTTTACCCGACGAGGCCGGAGGCGGCAACCAAGGGAACGGGCTGTTTTGGGGCCGAAGCGCCCATTTTTGGCCGATTGGGCCTCAAGCCTTTGCCATCAGGCGTTCCCCGCCTATCTTTACCTCCATGACCGTCCATTTCCCCTTCCAGAACTCGTATTCGGCACTGCCGGACAGCTTCTTTGCCCGGGTCGCGCCGACCCCTGTGGCCGCCCCCCGGCTGATCAAGCTGAACCGGCCGCTGGCGGTCCAGCTCGGGCTCGACCCTGACCTGCTAGAGACCCCTGAGGGTGCCGAAATCCTGGCCGGGAAAACGGTTCCCGCTGGCGCCGACCCAATCGCCATGGCCTATGCCGGCCACCAGTTCGGGCAATTCGTGCCCCAGCTCGGCGACGGCCGAGCGATCCTGCTCGGCGAGGTCATCGACAGAGACGGCATCCGCCGCGACATCCAGCTCAAGGGCTCGGGTCCCACCCCGTTCTCCCGCCGCGGCGACGGCCGTGCTGCGTTGGGTCCGGTGCTGCGTGAATACATCGTCAGCGAAGCCATGTTTGCGCTCGGCATCCCGACCACGCGCTCGCTCGCCGCGGTCGTCACCGGCGAGCACGTCATCCGCGAGACCGCGCTGCCCGGCGCTGTGCTGACGCGCGTCGCCGCGAGCCACATCCGCGTCGGCACCTTCCAGTTCTTCGCCGTCCGCCGCGACACCGGCGCGATCCGCCGGCTCGCCGACCACGTCATCGCCCGCCACTATCCGGATCTGCTCCATGCAGAGCGCCCCTATCACGCCCTGCTCGCCGGCGTCGTCGCGCGTCAGGCCGATCTCATCGCGCGCTGGTTGCTGGTCGGCTTCATCCACGGCGTGATGAACACCGACAACTCTTCGATCTCGGGCGAGACCATCGATTACGGCCCCTGCGCCTTCATGGATGCCTACAACCCCGCGCAGGTGTTTTCGTCGATCGACGAGATGGGCCGCTATGCCTATGCCAACCAGCCGCGCATCGCGCTGTGGAATCTGACCCGGCTCGCCGAATGCCTGCTGCCGCTGTTCTCCGACGATCAGGAGAAGGCGGTCGCGGAAGCCCAGGACATTCTCGGCGCTTTCTCCGAGACGTTCAGCACCGCCTATCAAGCAGGCCTGCGTAAGAAGGTCGGCCTGTTCACGGAACGCGACGGCGACGAGGCGCTGATCCAGGACCTGCTGGACGCCATGGCCAAGAACCAGGCCGACTTCACCCTCACCTTCCGCAAGCTCGGTGACGCCGCAGGCGACGAGGCCGCCGCTGCCGACGTCCGCGCGCAGTTCATGGACCCCTCAGCCCTCGACGACTGGGCCAGACGCTGGCGCGAGCGCACCGCGCTGGAGCCGCAGGCCGCAGCCGAGCGGCAGGCCGCCATGCACGCCGTCAACCCGATCTTCATCCCGCGCAACCACCGCGTCGAGGCCGTGATCCAGGCCGCGGTGAACAACGACGACTACGCGCCGTTCGAAGAGCTGGTGAAGGTGCTGGCCAAGCCGTTCGAGGAGCAGCCGGACTATGCCGCCTACGCCGATCCGCCGCTGCCGGACCAGCGAGTGCTGCAGACGTTCTGCGGGACATAGCAACAAACTCGGTGCGTAGGGTGGATTAGCCGAAGGCGTAATCCACCGCTTCTCTCAACCAGACGAGAGTACAGAGGTGGATTACGCTTCGCTAATCCACCCTACGAGCAAACGCGATCGTCACGCCCGCTCACCGAATTCGCCCGCGATCTTGGCGTCACCGCCCGAATCCTCGGGAAATAATCCAGCCCGCACATCGCGGTGAAATGACGAGTACCGCCAATCGCAAACCTTCGAGACATGACCGTGCTTGACGGGATTGTAATAGCAATATTCGACGTGGCGGGCGTAGTCGGCCTCGTCACGGATCAGATGCTCCCAGAACCGGCGTTGCCAGATGCCGCGTTCGTTCCGCGCCGCACGGACAACGCTCAGCCGCTCATTCGCTGGGAGTGCTTTGGCAAATCGCGTCTTGATCAGCCTCCAGCGGACCGAAAAATTGGCATCGTCCGGTGGCAGCTTCCAGATCGCGTGGAGATGATCCGGTAAAACTACGAAAGCATCGATCTCGAAAGGATGGCTCCGGCGCGTTGCGGCGACCGCGTCCCGTAAGATTTCGATGTGGTGGGTCAAAAGAGCTTTCCGCCGATCGAGCAGGTTCACGGTGAAGAACCAGCCCCCTCCGGGGATGAATGCGCGGCGGTAGTCGGACATATCACCGATAACACAACTTGAAGTTGGCTCACAGTGGTGGATTACGCCTTCGGCTAATCCACCCTACGCACCTTCTTACTTCGTCGCCTTCCTGATCCCGCCGAACGACGCCGCGTCGAACTTCTGCGGATCGACGGGATCGTAGCGGGACCACTCCATGTCGGGCACGTTGGCATACCGCTCGGCCCAGGCCTTGTTCGTCGTCGTCGTTCCGGGCGCGACGGGGCGGATCTCGAAATGCAGCACCTTGTTCGGGTCGATCTCGCCGATCGTGTCCTTTGCCTTGACGCTCGCGCCCACCGCAAGCGCCTCTCCCTTCGGCCCGACAATGCGGCCAAGCTGGACGTAGCGCGTGTAGATGACGCCGCCGTTGGGATAGGTGTGCTTGAGCACGACATAGCGGCCGCAACCGCCGATCACGGGCAGGTCGGCCGGCGCCTGCTCGCTGGTCTCGATCTTGACGACGACGCCGTCCGCCATCGCCGCCACCGGACCGCCTGCCTTGTCGGAGGTGAAATCGACGCCGGGATGCTCGTCCTGGGTCCAGCATCCACAGGAGGTCATCGTCTTGTCTGCCGGCTTGTCGGCGCGCGGAAAGCTGCGTGGGGTGAGGAATTCATTGACCAGCAGCCCCGGCCCTTCGGGGGACGTGAAGGCATGGATCGCATAGAGCGAGAGCTTGTCCCCGACCGGCACCTCCGCCGGCAAGAAGCCGTAGACCACATCCTGGATGAAGACCTTGAGCTCGCGCCCCTTGGCGGAGCGGACCGTGATGCAGTTGGTCTCCTGCAAGGCGTCGGCGTCGGTCTTGGGCATGCCGCTCATGATCAGCGATCGCTTGAGCGCGCCGCTTGCGCACGGCTCGCCGTGGGAGGCCAGCGTGACGTCGAGCTTCAGCGGCGACATCGGGTAGACGTCGAGGCCGGTGGCCGGTCGCCGCCGTGCCAGGAACTCGTCGAGATCGGTCTCCTTGTAACGGGCGAAATTGAATTCGGCGCGCGCCGCATCGGGGACGGCGGAGAGGACGACAAGCAGCAGGGAGACGGCAAGCAAACCCAGCTTGGGGAGGCCACGCGGCGGCAACATTCGGAGGTCTCGTGATGCAAATTCGGTGAGCAGCATGAGCAAACCACGACCGCATCTTCGCGGCAAGGTAGACCGCATCTTGCGCCTCAATCGTGAGAGGTCATTCGGCCCCAGAGTACGCTCGCCCGGTCGTCCCAAGCATGTCCACATCTTCCACGCGCCGCAGGAACCGCTGTCATCAAACTGAAACACTGGCACTCTAACGGCCTATCAGGGACGTCCTGCCGGAGGCGCCCATCCTCCAACAGTCCTGACGCGCCATGCCCTTCAAATTCATCCACATCACCGACACGCATCTCGCGAACCCCGGACTGAAGCTCTATGGCCTCGATCCGCGCGCCCGGCTGGACGCGGCGGTTGCCAACATCAACAAGCACCAGTCCGACGCTGCCTTCGCAGTCGTGACCGGCGACCTCACCCATTGGGGCGAGCCTGAATCCTACATCAATTTCGCCGAGGCGATGGGCGCGCTGAAAATCCCTTATATCGCCATGGTCGGCAATCACGACAAGCGCGTGGCCTGCCTCGACGGCCTGAAGGCCGCGCCGCGCGACCCGAACGGCTTCGTCCAGGGCACCCGCACCACCGAGCACGGCCTGTTCGTCTTCCTCGACACGCTGGACGAGACCAGCCACGCCGGCGAGATGTGCGCCAAGCGCCTCGGCTGGCTCGCGAGCACGCTGGCCGCAGCGCCCGCCGACATGCCGTTCGTCGTCTTCATGCATCATCCGCCCTTCCCGGTCGGCGTCCACGCGATGGACGAGATCGCACTGGCGCAGAGCGCCGAATTCGCCGAGGTGATCGCGCCCTATCGCGCACGCATCCGCCACCTCTTCTTCGGCCACGTGCACCGGCCGATCTTCGGCAGCTACGGCAAGATCCCGTTCTCGACGCTCCGCGGCACCAACCACCAGGTCTGGTTCGAGCTCGACGCTGCCGCGACCGACCATCTCGCCAGCCATGAGCCGCCGGCCTATGGCGTGGTGCTCATCGACAGCGAGAACCTGGTCGTGCACAGCCACGACTTCCTCGACACCAGTCTGCGCTTTCCATTCGCCGCACCGACGGGAATGAACGACCGCGACTATGCGCTCAATTTCCCGGCGCGATGAGATGAGCCTCGCTGAACCCGCGGCTCTCCCGGTCGCGACTTCGGCGGCACCGCGTCTGCACGTCCTGAAGCGGTTTGTAGGCCGCTTCAACGCCTCGCTGCCTGCCTATCTGTTGCTTCTGCCATCACTGGTCTTCCTCGCACTGTTCACCTATGGCGCGATGGGCCGCGTGCTGATCGACGCGCTCTACCAGCGCGCGACGCCGAAGGCACCGGTCCGCTTCGTCGGCCTCGACAATGTCAGTGCCGTGCTTGCCGATCCCGCCTTCACCGGCGCGGTCGTCAACAATCTCGTCTACGCCATCGGCACGGCGATCCCGAGCATCGGACTTGCACTGCTGTTCGCGCTGGCGCTGTCGCGCACCAATGCGGTGAGCAGCGCGCTGCGCGCGGCGCTGTTCCTGCCGGTGCTGATCCCGATGGTCGCGGCCTCCGCGCTGTTCCTGTTCATCTTCCTGCCCAATGTCGGCCTGCTCGACTACTACATCGGCCGCCTGCTTCCGGTGGTGCCGAACTGGCTCGGCGACCCCGACATCGCGCTCTATGCGATCATGGTGATCACCATCTGGAAGAACGCCGGCTACTACATGCTGTTCTTCCTCGCTGGCCTCCAGGCCGTGCCCGAGGATGTCATGGAAGCCGCGCATCTCGATGGCGCCGGCCCGTTCATGCGGCTGCGCTACATCATCCTGCCCGAGCTCAAGCCGACCTTCCTGTTCGTCATTGTCATCGCCACGCTCAACGCGGTCACGCAGGTCGACCACGTCTTCGTCATGACCAAGGGCGGGCCGTCCAACTCGACCAATCTTGTGCTGTTCTACATCTACCAGCAGGCGGTCGAGCATTACGACATCGGCAAGGCCTCGGCAGCGACACTGCTGACGCTTGCGGCGCTGATGGGCCTCACCGCGCTCTCCTTCCGGACGATGGCAAACCGCGAGGGCGGGCCATGACGCTGATCGACCGCCTGCTCAAGGATGCCCCGCTCGCCACCCGCCGCGAGATCACGCCCAAGCTCGGCTTCGTGTTGACGATCTTGCTCGCCATCGTCTGGCTGATCCCGTTCCTGTGGATGGGCGTGGCGACGCTGCGCCCGGCGTCCGACGGCATCAACGTGATGGCCGAGCTGATGCCGAGCCTGAAGCCGACCCTCGACAATGTCAGGGATGCCTGGGAGATCGGCGATTTCCCGCGCTACACCCTCAACACCACGATCATCTGCACCGGCATTCTGCTGGTGCAGTTCGTCACGATCACGCTGGCGGGCTTTGCCTTTGCGCGGCTCGAATTCGCCGGCAAGACGCTGATCTTCTATTTGTTCCTGATGCAGCTGATGCTGGTGCCGGTGCTGCTGATCGTGCCGAATTTGAGCCTGGTGGCGCAGCTCGGGCTCTACGACACGCTCGCCGGCGTGATGATGCCGTTCTTCGCCTCGGCCTTCGGCACCTTCCTGATGCGGCAGGCTTTTGAAGCCATTCCGACCGAGCTGGAAGACGCCGCCCTGATCGACGGCGCCAGCCTTCTCCAGCGCATCCGCCACATCTACGTGCCGCTGTCGATGCCGAGCTTCTCGGCCTTCGCCATCATCTCCGTCACCAGCCACTGGAACGACTTCCTGTGGCCGCTGATGGTGATCAATTCGCCGGACAAGCGGCCGCTCACGGTCGGTCTGTCCGTCTTCACCGCGACCGCCGAAGGCACGCAGGCCTGGGGCACGATTGCCGCCGGCACGCTGATGGTGATCGCGCCGCTGCTCATCACCTTCCTGATCTTCCAGAAACGCTTCATCAGCTCTTTCGTCACCTCAGGCATCAAATAGGAGATTTTTCGATGCTGTTTACCCGCAGGCTCATGCTTGGCCTCGCCATGGCAGGCTCTATGGCAGGCGCCCTCGCCTTCCCGGCAATGGCCGAAGGTCCGACCGAGATCGACCTGTTCTTCCCCGTTCCCGTCGACGGCAAGCTCGCCCGCGACATGGGCACCTTGATCAAGGAGTTCAACGAGACCCATCCCGCCATCAAGGCGACCGCGGTCTACACCGGCTCCTATGACGACACGCTGATCAAGACGCGCGCGGCCATCAAGGCCGGCAAGCCGCCGGCCGCCGTGATCATGTCCGCGAACTTCCTGCTCGACATGCAGATCGAGAACGAGCTCACCAATCTCGACAGCCTGATCGCCGCCGACGGCTCCACCAAGGAAAAGTTCTTGGGCCAGTTCTTCCCGGCGCTGCAGGGCAACGCGGTGATCGACCGCTCGGTCTACGGCGTGCCGTTCCACAATTCGACGCCGCTGCTCTACATCAACGCCGACAAGGCCAAGGAAGCCGGCCTTGATCCGAGCAAGCCGCCGCAGACCTGGGCCGAGCTCACCGACTGGGCCAAGAAGCTCACCAAGCGCGAGGGCGACAAGGTGACCCAATGGGGCATCGCGATCCCCTGCGCCTATGACTATTGCGGCTGGATGATGGAAACGCTCACCATGACCAATGGCGGGCGCTACTACAACGAGGAATTCGGCGGCGAAGTCTATTACGACACGCCCTCGATGCTGGGCGCGCTGACCTGGTGGAACGACCTCGTCTACAAGCACAAGGTCCACGCCCCGGGCGCCACGCCCGGCCCGGCCGTCAGCACCTCCTTCATCTCCGGCAATGCCGCGATGATGATGCTCTCGACGGGCTCGCTGACCTATGTGCGCGACAACGCCAAGTTCAACTACAAGGTCGCGTTCATCCCGCGCAACGTCCGCAACGCCGTGCCGATCGGCGGCGCCTCGCTGATCGTTCCGGCCGGTCTCGAAGCCGACAAGCAGAAGGCCGCCTGGACCCTGATCAAGTGGATGACCTCGCCCGAGAAGAGCGCCTGGTGGAGCCGCGCCACCGGCTATTTCGCGCCCAACATGGCCGCCTACAAGACGCCTGACATGGTCGACTTCCTCAACAAGAACCCGGACGCCAAGATCGCCGTCGAGCAGCTCGACGTCGCAAAACCCTGGTTCGCGACCTACAAGACCGTGCCGGTCCGCAAGACGCTGGAGGACGAGGTCATGCTGGTCCTCAACGGCAAGAAGCAGCCGAAGGAAGCGCTGGTCGCCGCCCAGAAGGCCGCCGACGAGACGCTGAAGCCGTACAACGCAGAGACCTCGCTGAAGCTGCCGTAAGGCCAACGATCAGCCAAACAAGCTCGGCGCTCCACGGTGTGGGGCGCCGAAATCATTTCAGGGGCCATGATCGCATCAGTTGCGCCTGCCGTCGAGCCTGAACACCATCTGCGTCGGACGCACGAACCGCAATGCAACCAGCAGCACGGCCATGACGGTGCACATATAGATGACAGCCATCGCATCGATCGAATAGACCGGCCGCACACCGCCAGCAAAGACGTTGTAATACAGCGCCACGATCAGGGTCTGCGATCCCCCGCCCGCAAGCAGAAACGCCAGCTCGAAGTTCGAGATCGTATTTACGAGAACCAGCAGGCCCGCTGTCAAAATGCCGGGCAGCATCAGCGGCAACAGGATGCGGCGGAATATCTGCAGCCAGCTCGCGCCGAGCATCTGGGCCGACCATTCAAGGTTCAAGCTGATCTGCTCGAAGAACGGCAACAGGATGAAGACGGCAAGAGGAACCATGGGGACGAGCACGGCGAGAATGACGCCGATGACCGTCCCGCCGACACCAAACCCATAAAGCGTCGTGGCAAGCGGAATGCCGTAGGTCATCTGCGGGATCAGCAGCGGCAAAAAGTAGAGCAGCAGCAGGACCGGCTTGGCGTTGAAATTCCGCCGCGCCAGCACGTAGGCCGCCGGAAATCCGATCACGAGCGCGATGAAGACCACGGCCAGCGCGATGAACAGCGTGATGAAGAGAACGTGGGAGAGCTCGAACTCCCGCCAGGCGTAGGTAAACCAATCCGTCGTGAACGCCGGCGGCAACGGCTTGCCGAACCAGCGTTTGGCGAACGAGCTGACCACGACATGCGTCACGATGCCGAGCAGGTTCAGGATGAACCCCAGCAGGAACAGGTAGATCGCCAATTTCCACATCCGTCCGCGCATTGGCGCCCCCTCAGCGTTTGCCGACGCCCATGGTTGTTGCAATCGTCATCCGGCGGCGCACCAGCACGATGACCACCAGCGCCGCGAGCTGGCAGAGCCCCATGATGACCGCGATCGCGGATGCGTAGGACATGTCATATTGCTCGAAGGCCTGCTGGTAGGCCGCGATCGAGATCGTCCGCGTCGAACCGGCCGGCTGGCCAACCATCACCGCGGATGGAAACACGGCAAAGCTCATCACGAAGACGAGGGCAAACGCGATGATCAAGCCCGGTGCGATCAACGGGAACATGACACGCCGGAAGATGGTCCAGGGCCCGGCGCCCAGCATGCGTGCGGAGCTTTCCAGGCTCGGGTCGATGCCGGAGATGTAACCGAGCAACATCAGGAAGCAGAACGGAAAGTTCTGCATGAACAGCGAGAAGATGACGCCGATCGAATTATGCGTCAGCTCGAGCGGGTTCTGGATCAATCCGACCGCGAGCAGCAACTGGTTGAGCCAGCCATTGTGGCCGTAGAAGCCGAGGATCCCTTCCGACAGGAAGACGACACCGAGCGAGATCGGAAGCACGAGAATGGTCGTGATGGTGCGCTCGAACCAGATGCCACGCCGCATGCCGTATGCGAGGAACAGCGCAACCAACACGACCGCGACCGTCGTCGGCAATGCCAACATGAAGGTCGTCTTGATCGTATTGTACTGGTAGGCGTCGTTGAAGAACGCGACATAGTTCGAGAATATCCCGGCGTCGCGCTTCTTCGGCTGCAGGCTGATGTAGATCCCGTAGAGGAACGGGTAGACGAACATCGCGAGCACGTAGAGCAGCGACGGCGCAAGGCAGAGGATCGCGACGAGGTCCAGTTCGCTGCGAGAATCAGAGCGGATGCGAGCCACGATCTGTCCCCTCACTCGCGACGCAGCAGGACGAATTTGTCCGCCGGCAAGGTCAGATCCAGCGTCTCGCCCAATACGAGCTTCTCGTGCGAGCGGACCCAGAGGCGTGCGCCGCCATCGAGCGCGATCTCGGCCTCCTGCTCGCGTCCGAGATATTCGACCAGCTCGACCTTGCCGCGCAGCACGTTGACGCCGTCAGCAGACTTGCCAAGACGCACATCTTCCGGCCGGATCGCCAGAACGGCGTGCTCGCCCGGGCCGAAGCTATCCCTGGCCCTGGCCTGCAGGATTTGCCCCTTGAAACCGGCTTCGATCATACCGCCCGCTTCCTTGCCGAGCGTCACATCGAGGAAATTTCGAAAGCCCATGAAATCCGCCACGAAGACGTTCTTGGGACGGTCGTGGATTTCCTGCGGCGTCCCGACTTGCATGAGCACACCTTCACGCAGCACGACGATGCGGTCGGAGAGCGAGAGAGCTTCGGCCTGGTCGTGGGTGACGTAGATGGAGGTCAGGCCGAGCTGTGCGTGCAGCTGCTTGATCTCGGCGCGCATCTCGACGCGGAGCTTTGCGTCGAGGTTGGACAACGGCTCGTCGAACAGCATCAACCGGGGGTGCAGCACAAGAGCCCGCGCAATGGCGACACGCTGCTGCTGTCCGCCCGAGAGCTGACCGGGATAGCGGTCTTCATAACCGGCAAGACGCACCAGACCGAGCATGTCCCGCACGCGCTGCTCGATTTCCGCAGACGGCCGCTTCTGGAGAGAGAGGCCGAAGGCGACATTGCCGAACACAGTCAGATGCGGAAACAGCGCGTAGTTCTGGAACACCATGCCGAACCCGCGCTTTTCGGGCGAGACATCGTCAATCCGTCGTCCGTTGAGATGGATCTCGCCTTCGCTCGGCGGCACTAGGCCTGCGATGATGCCGAGTGCCGTGGACTTTCCGCACCCGCTCGGCCCCAGGAAGGTGACGAACTCGCGGCCGCCGACCTCCAGCGGAAAGTGGTCGAGCACCACCTTGCCGCCATAACGCTTGGTGATCGACATCTGCAGCTTATCGATAGAGTCGGCCATTCCCCGCCCCGCATACGCGCGCGAGGGCCGCACCTGCGCGCCCTCGCATCTTGGTCCCGGTTCTTGTTATTTCTTGACCTGATCGGCGCCGACCTCACGGTCCCACCGTTCCATCGCGTAGCTCAGCTCGGTCACGCCCAGCGGAGGCGATACCTTCCATTTGGTCCCGATCTGATCATATTCAGGACGCCAGAACTCCTTGACCTCGTCCTGGATATCCTTGGGCGCCGATGCCAGGGCTGCGGCCTTCACGACCGGCCCGATGAAGGCCTTCCAGGTGAGCGCCTGCTGCTCCGGCTTCCACATGAACTTCATGAGATCGACGATGACATCGACCTGTTCTTGCGGCACGCCCTTCGGGATGCACCAATAGTGACCGTCCACCACGAGCGTGGTGTTCTCCAGAATTGCGATCTTCGAGTCCGGCGGGATCACGCTCTGCGCGCGCGGCTTCATGTCCCATTCCATGATTCCGGCGATCATCCAGCGCTGCCCCTGGGCGAACTCCTTCAACGTGATCGCGGTACCGGTCGGATAATATTCGACGGACTTGCCGAGCTCTTTCAGGAAATCCCAGCTCTTGTCCCAGCCCTTTTCGGGGTCGAGCGGCTTGGAGTCCCCAAGAATGAAGGCAAAGCCCTGGAGGATCGCGCGGCCCGGCCCGCTGTTCGCCGGACGCGCATACATGAATTTGCCCGGGTTCGCCTTCACCCAGGTCAGCAATTCCTGCGCGGTCTTCGGCGGGCTCGGCACCTTCGCCGGATTGTAGATCAGGACCGGTCCACCGGCATTGCCGACTGACGGAATGAGGACGCCCTTGCCCTCGTCGTAAAGCGCCTTGCCCGCATCGGTGAGGCCGTCGCGCGGAAAGTTTTTCTGATAATCGGGGATGGCGATGAGCTGGCCGTTCTGGGCCAGCAGCGCGCCGCCATCCTGCCCGGTCAGCACCAGATTGATATCGAGGCGTCCGGCATCCTGCTGCGCCTTGATCTTGGCCGGAAGCTCCGGCGCGGGCGCGCGCTGGATCTTGATCTCGCTGACCTTGTCCGGATTCGCCTTCTTGTAGTTCTCGATGATGGTCTGCACCGAGGCCAGGTCGCCGCCGGTATCGATGATCGAAAGACTGATCGGAGCGGCCAGGGCTCCGCTGCAAAGACACGCCCCCAGCAGGGCGGCGACCATTGGGGTTGCTGACCTCGGTTTCATTCTCGCCTCCCAAGCGCTTTATTTTTTGCGCAACTTGTTATTTATTTGTAAGGCGAGCATCGACGAAATTCTTGCTGGTTGTCAAGCGGTCTGTTCTGTAGCTGTTTCAAGCTGCGGCCAAGCGCCTCGTGTACGAAGTGAGATGTCAAAAACTTGTTTGGAAGCGAAACGCAAAACCAGGCGGAGCCGGACTTGAGAAAGCCTGCGATAAAATCCGCGGAACTGCCGCTCTCCTCCTCGACGGGACGATTGAGCGACCGGATCTATGACCATGTGCTGGGTCAGATCGCGATCGGCATCCTTCCCGTGAACTGCCGGCTACCGCCCGAGAATGGCCTTGCCGAACTCCTCGGCGTTTCACGGCCCGTCGTTCGCGAGGCGCTGACGCGATTGCGCGACGACGGGCTGATTGCATCACGCCAGGGCGCGGGCTGGTTCGTGACGCGGCGCCCAGCCGCCAATGCCTTCGACTTCGCGCCCGTCAGCAGCATCCCCGACATCCAGCGCTGCTTCGTGTTCCGGATGGCCGTCGAGGGCGATGCCGCGGCTCTCGCCGCACGCAACCGGGACCGGCAAAGCCTGCGCCGCATTCAGCAGGTGCTGACCAGGCTGGATACGATGGTCGCCCAAGGGCGCGAGGGCGGCCTTGGTGTCGAGGAAGATCTCCTCTTCCACCGCACGATTGCGGAGGCGAGCGGCAACCGGTTCTTTGTCGAGACGCTGACGTCGTTGAGGGAGCAGATCGCCATTGGCGTCAATCTCAACCGCAACCTGTCGCTCATTCAGCCGCGCGGCCGCATTCTCAGGGGGCAGCAGGAGCATCGCCGCGTGTTCGAGGCCATCGAGGCACAAGACGAGGACGGCGCCCGCCGCGCCATGCGCACACATGTCGAAAATGCCCGCAAGAGAATATTCGAGGGGGGCTGATCGCCGCGACGTGAGCCACGCGCCGCGCGCGGTTAGATCGTCACAACGATCTTGCCGAACTGATTGTTCGACTCCAGGAAGCGATGCGCCTCAACGATCTCCTCGAACGGGAACGTTCTGGCGATCACCGGCTTCAAGCTGCCGTCCGACAGCCCGTCGAGGATGAACGCCTTTGCTTTCGCAAGGCGCACGGGATCGCGGATGATCTCGTGCACGAGGTAGCCGCGCAGGACCAGGCTCTTGGTCAACACGTTGAAGAGCGGGAACGGCGTCGGCGCGGAGCTCAGCCCGCCATACTCGATCAGGATACCGCCCGGTGACATCGCCGCAGTCAGCTGCTCGAATGCGGGACCGCCGACGGCGTCAAACACCACGCGGACGCCGCTTGCACCGGCAATCTCCGCGAGCCTCGCTCCGATGTCCTCCTCGTCCGAGGCGATCACGTGGGCGGCGCCGGCCTCGCGCAAGGCGCGCCGCTTGGTCGAGGTCCGCGTCAGGGCGACCGGGACAGCGCCGATCCGGTTCGCGATCTGGATGGCGGCAAGCCCGACACTGCTCGATGCCGCCGTGATGGCGACGACGTCCCCTCGCCCAACTCCGGCGATATCGACCAGCGCGCCGTAGGCCGTCAGATACTGCATCCACACCGCGGCCGCCGCCTCGAAGCCAAGCTCGGGCGGATGCTTCACGACGAGCTCGGCCGGAAACGTCGCGAGCTCGGCATAGGCCGGCCATCGCACCATCGACAGCGGCGGCACGATGCTGACCGCATCGCCCGGTGCAAAGCCGGCCACGCCTGCGCCGACGGCCTCGATGATGCCCGCCGCCTCCAGGCCAAGGCCGGACGGAAATGTCGCGGTCTCGATATAGCTGCCCGTCCGCAACAGGGCCTCCGCACGGTTGAGACCGAGCGCCCTGACCCGGATCTGCACCTCGCCCTTCGCTGGCGGTGGAACGTCGACCGTCTCGATGCGCAGCACTTCGGGACCGCCATGCCGGTGAAAGCGAACGACGCGGGTCATGGATACACTCCAAAACAGTTGAACTGAATGGAGCTATGCCGATCCCACCGAAGTGGATAAATGGCCCGAATACGCGAACAGTCGAAACCAGGAGTTTTCAATCATGGACCGCCTGACCAGCATGGGCGTATTCGTCCGGGCCGTCGATCTCGGCTCGTTCGCGGCCGCGGCCGACGCCCTGGAGATGTCGGGGCCGATGGTCGGCAAGCATGTGCGCTTCCTCGAAGAACGCCTCGGCGTCCGCCTCCTCAACCGCACCACGCGGCGCCAGAGCCTGACCGAGGCTGGCCAGGCCTATTACGAGCGCTGCCGCACGGTGCTGAGCGAGGCCGAAGCCGCCGATGCCGCCGTGGCCGATGAACTCTCCGAGCCGCGTGGAAAACTGCGCGTGACCATGCCTGCCCTGCTCGGACGGCACTGCATCGCCCCTCTGTTGATGAAGCTCGCGCGAAAGTATCCGCATCTCGAGCTCGACCTCTCCTTCGGCGATCCGATCGCTGACATCATCGAGGCCGGTTACGATCTTGCGATCCGGACCGGCGATCTCGACGACCAGTCCGGTCTGATCACGCGGCGCATCGCAAGTCAGCGCATGGTGGTGTGTGGCGCGCGGTCCTATTTGCGCGCCAACGGCAAACCGAAATCGCTCGACGATCTCGCCGCGCATCAGGCGATCATTTATCGCCGCTCTGGACGCGTCCGGCCATGGCTGTTTCCGCAAGCCGACCAGCCGGCACGCGAGATCATGCCTTCAGGCCGGCTGAGGCTCGACGATCTCGAGGCGATCGCGGACGCCGCCGCACAGGGCATGGGGCTCGCCTGGCTGCCTTATTGGCTGGTCCGCGAGCGTCTCAACAGCGGCGCGCTGGTCGGCCTGTTCGAAGGCCAGCCCGAATTCCTCTACGACTGCCACGCGCTGTGGCCCCGTTCGCCCCGGATTCCGCCCAAAGTCCGTGCCGCCGTGGACGCGCTCGCTGCCGCCTTGCCGAAGCTCATGGGGTGATGGTCGAGCCCGCCCCCGTTAACCCCCTGTCCACCATCCGGCTTGCCGTGCGACCGGTAACCACGAGCATTAACAGACCCTCAACGTACCCCCGACAAATCTATCAATGTTTCTGGAGATTTCGCCGTGGATCTGTTGGTTTTCGAGTTCCTGGGGCTGGCGCTGGTCGCCATGTGCGTGGTCGTGGTGGCGCTGCCCTGCGCGCGCAAATCCTCGCACCGGATCCGTTACGAATAGGAATTTCGTCGGAAAGAGACGATTCCAGCCCGATGCAAGGCTCGAATTCGCTTAGAGCCCCTTGACATCACAGCGCTTTCGGCAGAACGGCTGATACCAAGTGTCATGGGCCGTTCATGGATTTGATTACCACCACTGCTGACCTCGCGGCTGCCTGCAGCCGGCTGGCCAAGCACCCCGTTATTACAGTCGATACCGAGTTCCTGCGCGAAACCACCTACTACCCGCTGCTGTGCGTGGTGCAGATGGCCAGCCCCGAGGAAGCGATCGTCATCGACACCCTGGCCGAGGGCATCGACCTCAAGCCGTTCTTCGACCTGATGGGCAACGAGGGCGTGCTGAAGGTATTCCATGCCGCCCGGCAGGACATCGAGATCATCTGGCACCAGGCCAACATCATCCCGCACCCGGTGTTCGACACCCAGGTCGCGGCCATGGTGCTCGGCTATGGCGACAGCATCGCCTATGACGCGCTGGTCGAGAAGGTCACGGGCCACCGCCCGGACAAGACCCACCGCTTCACCGACTGGTCGCGCCGGCCGCTGACCAAAGAGCAGATGCATTACGCGGTGTCCGACGTCACGCACCTGCGCGACGTGTTCGCCGCGCTCGATGCCGACCTCAAGAAGCGGCGCCGCAGCGAGTGGGTCTCCATCGAGATGGAGGTTTTGACCTCGCCCCGCACTTACGACTTCCACCCCGAGCGCGCCTGGGAGCGGCTGAAGACGCGAGTCCGCAAGCCTAAGGACCTCGCGGTCCTGATGGAGGTCGCGGCCTGGCGCGAGCAGGAAGCGCAGAGCCGCGACGTGCCGCGCGGCCGCGTGCTGCGTGATGAAGCCATCAGCGACATCGCGACCCACGCGCCGAACACGCTGGAGAAGCTCGCCCATCTGCGCTCGGTGCCGAAGGGGTTCGAGAAATCCAAATGGGGCGCGGACATCGTCGCCGCGGTCGAGCGCGGGCTGGCGCGGGACTTTGCGACGCTGCCGAAGCTGGAGAAGCCGCGCAACAACAACAATGGCGCCGCCATCGTCGAGCTGTTGAAGGTGCTGCTGCGCATGACCGCGGAGCGCCACGCGGTCGCCAGCAAGGTGATCGCCACTGTCGACGATCTCGAAGAGATCGCAGCGGACGACGAGGCCGACGTGCCGGCCTTGCGCGGCTGGCGCCGCGAGTTGTTCGGCGACGCCGCCTTGAAGCTCAAGCGCGGCGAGCTGGCGCTCGCGATCGAGAAAGGCCGCGTGATCGGGGTCCAACGGGTGGAGCCGGTTAAACCGTCATCCTGAGGCGCGAGGCGTGAGCCTCGAAGGATGAGCGGCCCCCGCTGCGGCCAGTCGGCCGTCGCCCTTCGAGGCTCGCCGAAGAGGCGAGCACCTCAGGGTGACGGTGATAAATCGACGCTCACTGCATCAACGCCGTCATTGCGAGCGAAGCGAAGCAATCCAGAATCTTTCCGCGGAGACGGTCTGGATTGCTTCGTCGCCAGCGCAAAATTGCTTCGCAATTTTGTTGCGGGCTCCTCGCAATGACGAGGAGAGAGCCTACGCCGGCGTCAGCTTCGCCACTTCCGGCTTCATGTCGTTCAGCACGCCCGTGATCGCCGCGATGAGCTCGTCGATCTGGGCCTTGGTGACGATCAGCGGTGGGCAGATGGCGATGGCATCCAGCATGTTGCGTGAGATCACGCCGCGCTCCTGGAGCATGCGGCTGGCGATGCCGCCGACGGCGCCGGGCGTGCTGGCGGCGGTCTTGCGCCCCTTGTCGAGCACGAGCTCGATCGCCGCGATCATGCCGACGCCGCGGACCTCACCGACCAGCGGATCGCTCGTGAGCTCGCGCAGCTTGCCCTGCATGTAACCGCCGAGCTCGGCGGCGTGCGCGACCAGGCCGCGCTCCTCGATGATCTTGAGATTCTCCAGCGCAATGGCCGAGCCGACGGGATGGCCGCCCGCGGTGAAACCATGGCCGAGCACGCCGATCTTGTTGCTCTCGTCCGCGATCGGCTCGAACATGCGGTCGTTCAGGATGATCGCCGACAGCGGGAAATAGCTCGAGGTGATCTGCTTGGAGACCACCATCACGTCCGGCTTGATGCCGTAGGTCTCGCAGCCGAACATCTTGCCGGTACGGCCGAAGCCGCAGATGACCTCATCTGCGACCAGCAGGATGTCGTACTTCTTCAGGACGGCCTGGATCTTGTCCCAATAGGTCGCCGGCGGCACGACGACGCCGCCCGCGCCCATCACCGGCTCGCCGAAGAAGGCCGCGATCGTATCCGGGCCCTCCTTCTGGATCAGCGCGTCGAGCTCCTCGGCCCGGCGCGTCGCGAACGCCTCCTCGCTCTCACCGGGCGCGCCGTCCTTGTAGAAATGCGGCGAGCCCGTGTGCAGGATGTTGGGCAGCGGCAGGTCGAACGAGCGGTGGTTGTTCGGCAGGCCGGTGAGGCTTGCCGAGGCAATGGTGACGCCGTGATAGGCGCGCATCCGGCTGATGATCTTCTTGCGCTGCGGCTGGCCAAGCGAATTGGAGCGATAAGCGATCAGCTTGAGGACGGTGTCGTTCGCCTCCGAGCCGGAATTGGTGAAGAACACCTTGCTCATCGGCACCGGCGCGAGCGCCACCAGCTTCTCGGCGAGGTCGATCGAGGGTCCGTGCGATTTGGCGGAGAACGTATGGTAGAACGGCAGCGCCAGCATCTGCTTGTGCGCCGCCTCGACCAGCCGCTTCTCGTTGAAGCCGAGCCCGACGCTCCACAAGCCGGCCATGGCCTCGAAATAGCGCTTGCCCGACGCGTCGAACACGTAAGGACCCTCGCCGCGCTCGATCACCAGCGGACCGGCCTGCTGATGCGCGCGCGCGTTGGTATAGGAATGGAGCTGGTAGGCCACATCCCGGGCCTCTTGCGAATTGGGCAGCATGGACATTGCGGGATTCCTCAACGGTGCGTCATTGGAGGTCATGACGCAGACCTGTCCAAACGACGAGCTTGTCCAAAGAAAACGTCGACATCTTGGCTATTGCGGCAGGCCGCAACTTGCAACGTCATTTCGTTGGCAACAAGCGCACACGAGCGTTGCAGGAAAGCAGCGCTGGCACTTCGGCAGGATATATCGCCTCGGCTAGCCTCGCCGTGCCAGCACGAAGGCCGCCGCCGCGGCGATCAATGCCGGGACGGCCGCAGCTCCAAACAGCGGCTGCGGTCCCATGTCGCGGGCCAGCATGACGCCGCCGATCAGAGGCCCCACGATCGAGCCGATGCGGCCAATGCCCAGCGCCCAGCCCACGCCGGTCGACCTGATCGCCGTCGGATAGAAGGTCGCCGTCAGCGCGTTCGAGGCGATCTGTCCCCCGACGATGCAAAATCCCGACGCGAAGATCGCGATCGTAACCAGGACGATCGAATGGCTGGCCATGCCGACGGCCGCAACCGCGACCGCCGCCACGAGATAGGTCAGCGACAGCGCGCGAAACGAGAAGCGGTCGATGAACTGGCCGAGCGTGAACGTGCCGACCACGCCGCCGACCTGGAGCATCGCACCAATCGCGGCCGCGCCCGAAACCGACACGCCGAGATCGTTCAGCACGGTGGGCAGCCAGTTCGACAGCAAATACAGGTCGAGCAGGCTCATGAAGAACACGACCCAGAGCAGAACCGTCACCGAAGCGCGGCCCTCCGCAAACAAATGCGCGACGCGCAATCCCGACAATTTGGGCTCCTGGACAACGAATTTGGCATTGCCGGCGAAGGATACCCCCGGGGCTATCTTTTGCAGGAGGTTCGCCACCTCGCGGTCGCGGCCGCCCATCATCGCCAGGAACCGGATCGACTCCGGCAACGCCTTGAAGAGGAAAGGCAGAAGCAGCAGCGGCACGAGGCCGCCGACGAGGAACACCGAGCGCCAGCCGAAAGCGGGGATCATGGCGGCTGCCAGCAGCCCGCCCAGGGCCGCACCGATCGAAAAGCCTGCGAACATGATCATGACCATGGTGGCGCGGCGGCGATGCGGGCTGAACTCGGAGGTCAGCGCAATCGCATTGGGCATTGCACCGCCGAGACCAAGACCGGTCAGAACGCGCAACGCGATCAGCCAGGTCGTGTCCACCGCGAACACGGTGAGCAGCGTCCCGATGCCGAACACCAGCACGCTTGCGAGGATGATGCGGCGGCGACCGATCCTGTCGGCCATCGGACCGAAGATCAGGGCGCCGATCATGAGACCCAGAAGCCCCGCGCTGAACACCGGTCCGAGGCTCCCGCGTGCCAGCTTCCATTCCTGCGCGACTGCAGGCGCGACATAACCGATGGCCTGGGTGTCGAAGCCGTCGATGAACAGCACCGCGGCGCAGACGAGCAGAACCCGGATCTGAAAGGCGCCGACCGGCTGACGATCGACATAGGCGGGAACGTCGACCGTGCCCGACACGATCTCATCCGTAGCTGTGACAGCCATGCCCAACCCCTCCCCGGCAGCTCATGCACTATTATTCTTCTTAAAATCTCTTATAGTGAGATTATAGCGAAGGCAAGCCGCTACCGCGCCGCCGTTTTGCGGCCGGCGCGAATGCGGGTATCACGGCGAATACGCGAAGCTGGATCGAATCTCACTTGGTCAAAGCAAACAGTCAGGATCGGGTTCTTGCCGTGCTCGATCTCTTCACCGAGGCACGGCCGCAATGGTCGCCCGAAGAGCTCATGAAGGAGCTCGGCTACACAAGGCCGACGCTGTATCGCTATCTGAAGAGCTTGAAGGACAGCGGCTTCGTGATGCCGACGCGCGGCGGCCGGTTCGCGCTTGGCCCGCGCGTGGTGGAGATGGACTATCTCAGCCGCCGTTCCGATCCGCTGATCGCAGCAGCCACCCCGTATCTGGAGCGGCTGTCGGCCGCGCACCCCTGTACGGCCCTAGTCGTGCGCTGGTATGGCGAAAAGATGCTGTGCGTGGCTTCAATCGCCTCTGTCGTGAATCCCGTAAGCAGCTATCCGCGCGGCCGACCGATGGCGATGGGACGTGGGGCAATCGCGCGCTCGATCATGGCCTTTCTGCCCAAGCAACGCGTAATGCCACTGGTGACGCGCTATGCCGCCGATCTGCGCAGCGTCGGCGTCGGCGACACCTCCGACGAAATCCTGGCAGCGCTGAAACGCGTGCGGCGCGCCGGCGTCGCCGTTGCCTTTGGCGAAGTGACACCGGGCGCGGTCGGGATCGCCGCGCCGATCCTCGATGCGGGCTACCCGATCGCAAGCCTCTGCATCACGATCGCCGGACCACATGCCAAGGGCGAGTTGATCGATCGCATCAGCGCGGAGGTCAGCGAAGCGGCCCGGCAAATCTCCGAGGCAATGACATGCTAATCTCACTATTTGAGATTTTACTTGACGAAATCCGTGCGACATCTCATGAGGACGAGCGATCGCGCCTCGCGCGATGACAATCGTGGGGAAGCGATGTGAGGCAGGCTTCAGCGGATAGCGACGCGCCCGTCGTGATCGTCGGCGGCGGACCGGTCGGGATGGGTCTGGCGATCGGCCTTGGCCAGCGCGGCATCAGCACCATCGTCGTGGAACGCCACGAACAGCCGCAGCCGATCCCCAAGGGACAGAACCTCACGCAGCGGACGATGGAGCATTTCCATTTCTGGGGCGCGGAGGCAGCGCTGCGCGCGGCCCGCACCATTCCTCCCGACTATGGCATCGGCGGAATGACCAGCTACGGGACGCTGCTCAGCGGCTACAATTACAACTGGCTGCAGCGCGAACTCGTCCGCCCCTTCTATTTCACCGACAACGAACGCCTGCCGCAATACGCGACCGAAGCCGTGTTGCGGCAACGGGCGGCACAGCTTCCCTCTATTGACCTGCGATACGGCTGGACCTGCCGGGATGTCCGGCCTGACGCCGAGGGCGTGAGCCTCGACATCGAAAATCGCGACGGGATGATGCAGAGCCTTCGCGCCGACTACGTGATCGGCTGCGATGGCAGCCGATCGATCGTGCGCGAACGCGCCGGCATCACCCAGACCCGCTCCGACCACGATCGGCTGATGGTGCTGCTGGTGTTTCGCTCCGTCGAATTGCATCGACTGCTCGAGGCCTTTCCAGGCAAGTCGTTCTACAGCGTGTTGCATCCGGACCTCGAGGGCTATTGGAAGTTCTTCGGCCGGGTCGATCTCGGCAGCACCTGGTTCTTCCATGCCCCCGTTCCCGCGGACACCACCGCCGACAATTTCGATTTCCGACGCTTGCTGCACGATGCCGCCGGCGCACAATTCGACATCGAGTTCGAGCACATCGGATTCTGGGATCTTCGCTTCACGGTCGCGGACAGCTACCGCGCCGGCCGCGTCTTCGTCGCCGGAGATGCCGCGCACAGCCATCCGCCCTACGGCGGCTATGGCATCAACACCGGCTTCGAGGACGCCGCAAATCTGGCGTGGAAGCTCGCCGCGACGCTGCAAGGCTGGGCGCCAGCCGGTCTGCTCGACAGCTACGATGCCGAGCGGCGTCCGGTGTTTGCGTCCACTGCGCGCGATTTCATCGAGACGCCGATCTTCCGCGACCGCGATTTTCTTCGCCGGCACGATCCAGCGCGCGATCGGGCGGATTTCGAGGCCGCCTGGCACGAGCGGCACTCCGGCGCGCGCGCCGAGGTCAACGCCTTCGAGCCGAATTACGAGGGGTCACCAATCGTCTTTGGTCCGGCCGGCGCTGTCTGCAGCGCGATCGGCTCGCACGCCTATCCGGCGCGCGCAGGTCATCATCTCACCCCGCAACCTCTGTCGTCAGGCAAAAACGTGTTCGAGGAATTGGGCGACGGCTTCACCTTGATCGATCTGACGGACGGCGCCGCGGCAACAGCTCTCGAGCAAGCCGCCGCGCGGCTTGGCATCCCGCTGACGGTGATCAGGGACACCGCATCAGGCGGACGCGAGAAATACGAGGCGCGGCTGATCCTGGTGCGGCCCGATCAATTCGTCGCCTACGCGGGCGACAACGCTGATGACGCATCCGATATCCTGATGCGCGCCATCGGCCGATCCTGAGAGAAACGCTTTCGCCGCAGGCCCGAAACCCTACGCCGCGCCGTCGTCATCCTCTTCGTCGGCAGCGCGAGCGGCTTCCCTCACCTCCACCAGCGCCATCGAGAGCAGATAGACCGTCGTGGGCAAGCCGACGCTGCGCGCCGTCTCCACAGCACGCGACAAATCGCTTGCCAGCTCCTTGAGCTCGTCCCCCCGTGACAATGTCCCACCCCATCCATCCGCCGACCACGGCCGCCTAGACCGCGATGGCGCCGCTGGTTCTGATCAGTTCGGCGCTGGCATGGACTGTAGCAAAATTCCCGATCACATTCACCACCGACTGCTTGTAGACGGCGGCATCGCCCGTGCCCGGCTGCCGGCAGGCCACGGCGTCAGCGACGATCTGGTAGCGATGGCTGCGGTGAAACCCGTCCACGGCGGTGGCCAGGATGGTTTCGTCCAGGGAAAAGCCGACCAGAATGCAGCGCACATTGCGGATATTGGACATGTAGTCCACGAACCGCGAAGAGCTGTAGGCCGACGGCAACGGGTGCTCGAAAGTCATTTCGCCGGGTCGCGGCTTCGCCTCCGCGATCCAATCGGTCAGCCTGGATGCCGGATTGAACCACGCCGCCTGGGCGATGCGCTTCAGATGCATCACCGGCCAGAGATTGGTGCGCCACAGTGTCAGGAGCTCCAGGCAGCGCACGGTGGCGGCTTCGCCGTCGAGGATGACATGGCGACGCCCGGGGGTCAGATATTCGACCTGGAGATCCGCACAGACCAGGATC
This sequence comes from Bradyrhizobium sp. MOS001, assembly GCF_004634465.1. Lineage (NCBI taxonomy): Bacteria > Pseudomonadati > Pseudomonadota > Alphaproteobacteria > Hyphomicrobiales > Nitrobacteraceae > Bradyrhizobium > Bradyrhizobium sp. MOS001. Next base: position 126,454 of record NZ_SPVJ01000016.1, on the reverse strand, counting down.
GACGGATCATCGGTAATGGAAGCCAGCATTGTCTTGCGCAGAGCTGCACCAATTTCAGTGATCGGCGAGTGCGAGGTCCCGTAGCGGCGAGGTCACCGCCCGCCCCGCGGATGCGTCGAGCACGCCGGGCCGGTCCCAATCGCCCTCGGGGCGAATGATCACATAGGGATCGCTGTCCAGCGTGATGGCGTCCGGCCCCGGCTCGATCTCCAGCAGCATCTCCGTGTAGGAGAAATCCGAGAAGGTGATCTTGCGGTTGTGACCGAGCGGCTTGGCGCCGAAATGAGCCCAGAAATCGACCAGCCGGTCCTGCGCCTGGCCGTAGATCTTGCGAAAGCCCTTGCGCTTCACATAGTCGACGCTCGCCTGGACCAGCTTGAACGAGACGCGCGAGCGCCGATATTGATGACGCACCGCGAGCCGCTCCACCTTGGCGAAATCCCCGAAGAAGCGTACCCGCAGGCAACCCGCAGGCTCGTTGCCGACGTAACCGATGAAGTGCGCTGCGACCATGTCGTTGCCGTCGAACTCCTCGTCGAACGGACAATCCTGCTCGGCGAGATAGACCGCCGCGCGAATGGCGGTGACCAGCATGAGGTCGTTGGGATCGCGCGCGAGGCGAATGGTGATGGCGCGGGAGTCGGGCTTGGCGAGGGGAATCCTAGTGCCGTGCATCTGCAAAACTCCTTGTTTGGATGATCGCGCCCGGCATCCGCATCGGCTGCCGATGCCAGGGCCGCTCGTAACACCAGAGATCGGGCTGGAAGCTCGGGACGGGGTCGAATCCCGTCGCCTTCATGATGTCGCGTCCGGCCACGGTTGACGGCTGCGCATAGCAATCCGCGCCGCGAAACCTTACCTGACGTAGATGAGCCGCGGCCTTGCCGAGACCGGCGATACCGCGGCCCGTCGCCGCGATCGCCCAGATGTAGATCGCTGCAACGTCTTCCTTCGCGGAAGCGAGATAGCGCGTCTCGGGTGCGGTCAGGCAGATCTCGTCGAGCAGCAGCGCATCATGTCCGCGGTCGTTGAGGAACAAGAAGGCCATGCCGCCGACCAGATTGCCCTTGCGACTGAACGTCAGGATGCTCTGAGGATCGAACGTGAAATATCGTGCAAGCTCTGCCGTTCCGATCTGCACACCCGGCACCAGCCGGTGCGCCATGTCGGAAAGCGCAGCAATTTCGGAAGATTGCGCACATCGGACATCGACGTCCGGACTGAGCGGCAATGCATCGAAATCATGCCTTGCGGCAAAGGAGCCCCTTTCCATACTCATGTCACCCCTCTATCGTCCGAGGATTTAGTGCCCCGCTATGACGATGACCTTAGCGGTTGGGGATCTGGCGTATGCAGCAGTTATTGCACCGGGGTGCTGCTTTGATGCAGCACCGTGAAGAAGCCCTGGACGCGTCCTGGGACGATTTGAAACTCTTTTTAGCGTGCGCAAAATATAAAAGTTTCCGCAACGCGGCCGAAGAACTCGGCCTCACCTCCACCACGCTGATGCGCAGGATCGACCGGCTCGAAGAGAGCATCGACTGCAAGCTGTTCCTGCGCGACCAGAGCGGACTGACGCTCAGCGATGAAGGCGCCGCGATGATCGCCGACGTCGCGCATATGGAGCGTCATGCCTTCAACGTCTTCCGGCGTGCCTCGCGATCGTCGAACGACACGTCAGGCACCGTGCGCGTCGCGGTGACGGAAGGCCCCGGCAATTTCTGGATCCTGCCGCGGCTGATCGATTTCCAGAAGACCTATCGCAAGATCACCGTCGATCTGCGCTGCGCGATGGAGCAGGCCGACGTCGCCCGGCTTGAATCCGACATCGCGATCCAGCTCGAGCCGCCGACCAATCCCGACCTGATCGTCGCCAAGCTCGGCCGCCTGCACATCTATCCCTTCGTCTCCAGGGAATACGAGAACCTCTACGGCGTGCCGGCGTCCCTCGCCGAGTTGAAGAACCATCGCATCATCAAGCAGAGCGCGCCGCAGGTCGACGACGGCGCCTACGCCCGCGTGCTTGGACTGAAGTCGCTCGAAGGCATCGTCGGGATCAAGACCAACTCCTCGGTCGGCGTGCTCTATGCGGTGGAGCGCGGCGCCGGCATCGGCTTCCTGCCGACCGTGTCGATCGCGCTCGGCGCACCGCTCGTTGCCGTCGATCTCGGTGTCAGCCACCACGCCGATCTCTGGCTCACCTATCACAAGGAATTCCGCAACTCCGAGCGCCACAAGATCGTGGTCGACTGGCTGAAGAAGATCTTCGATGCCAAGACCTATCCCTGCTTCCGCGACGAGTTCATCCATCCGAATGCGCTGGTGCCAATGATGACGGCCGCGCGCGAGGGCTTTGGGCTAACGGGTTATGTCGCGGCAACGCCAACTTAGGCGAAGGGGGCACTTCGCCCTCACCATCTGTATTCGAAGCCGACCGTGCCTTGGTGCGACGTCAGCTCGTTGCGGAACTTACCATCATAGTTGATGTAGAGCCGCGCGACGCTGGTGAGGCTGAGCGAGGCCGAGGCGCCGGCATCCATGCCGTAACGGCTCTCCCCGATGCCGGGAACGACGATGCTCTGGGTGCCCAGGCTGACCTGCACCGATCCCAGGTTCTGGTAGAAATTGTCGACGAACTTGCCGTAGGCCGACAGGTCCAGGATCTTCTGGTCGTAGATGAAGTAGCGCCCGATCTCCGCGCCGATCATTACGCGTGCGCGTGAGAGTGCCGAGGAGCCGACGTTCAATGGATCGAGCCCTCCGGCCTCCTGGAACGCAGCGCTGGTGGCGCGCACATATTCGAGCGCGCCCTTGGGCACGATGCGCATCTGGTCCTTGGTCCAGTAGTAGCTGATCTCGGTCAGGCCACCGTCGATCGCAGCACGATAACCCGCGGTCGCAAGACCAACGCCGGTGTCCCTGCTGGAACGGACCTTGCCGAAACCGTGCACCACCGCGAACGCCCAGGTCCACGGTCCCTTGTCGACCGAGCCGTTGAAACCGATTTGCGTCAGGTCGAGCGTCGCCGATTGGAGCGCCAGCGGCACGTCGATGTCGGTATGGCTCTGGTCGAAGGAGAAGCCGAGATTGACGCCCGGCGCGACCCGCGCGCCGAAGCCGGCGACACCGCCAAACGTCTTGCGCTTGTCGCCAAGGAAATCGCCCTGCGCGTCGGTCCGGACCGAGATGCCATAGCCTTCGAACCAGGTGCGGTAGAGCGGATCCTCCGTGCTCGCCGAGGCGCCGCCCCCACCGGGATTGGTGCGCGATGCACGGTTGACGCCGCTAGAGGCCTGGTTGCCGAGCCGCTCCAGGAAATTGGAGCCAAGATTGAGCGCACTGTTGCCGGCCGACTGGTCGTAATTGGTCGCGGTCGGCATGGGGGTCGGTGACGGCGCGGGTGTCGGGGTCGGGGTCGGCGTGGGCGTCGGGCTCTGCGCAAACGCTGATGTCGCCGACATCATCACGACGAGTCCAAACGCCATGACGAGCGCAGCCGCGATCCGGCGGACACGGCCCAGCCCGACCGTCTGCCGTGTCCCGGAGAGCTGCAGGGCGCAGCGCATAACGACCAATCCCGAAGCAAAGTGGCGGAGCGCAAAAATGCAACACGAACGGCGCGCGCTTGCGGCGATTTGTGCCGAACTGCCACGCAGGGTCAACCGGTTGGCGCGCTGGAGCGGGGCTATTGCCTCGATTGTGGTTCCCTTGCCACAGGTCGCAAATAGCAGACAGCGACACCCGCCGCGATCTTGAAAGCCGTGCACCGCTTGCTAACGCGCGAATTTCATGTTGCAATATTGGACACAATCGGAATTGGCCGCTCGGCTGTGCGTTTCGCGACATTGAGACTCGAACAGACTACCGGAAGCCCGTTTGTGGCGTGGCACGCGAAACTGCGGCTGCGTCTTTTTTGTATCTAGTGGAGGAGATGAGCGATGCCGCAAAAGGGCACCGTCAAATGGTTCAACCCGACCAAGGGCTATGGGTTCATCAAGCCGAACGGCAGCGATAAGGACGTGTTCGTCCATATCTCGGCCGTCGAGCGTGCCGGACTCTCGACCCTTAATGAGAACCAGGTGGTTGAATACGACCTCGTGGAGAACCGCGGCAAAGCATCCGCGGAGAACCTCAAGGTCTCCTGATTTCTCTCAAAGCCTCGCGCGAGAGATCGTGACGATGCCCCCGGCTCTGCCGGGGGATTTTGTTTGCGAAGACGAAACACGGTGCGACGGCGCTTCAGCGCACCACCGGCGATACCAGGAAATTCTCCGAGGGCCCGCTTCCGTCCGTCCTGCACACATCGCCCTCGATCCGAACCTTGCCGGTCGCAAGCAGCCGCAGCGCTTCGGGATAGATGCGATGCTCCACCTCGAGAATGCGCTCCGACAGCGTAGCGCCCGTGTCGTGGTCGCTGACGGGAACCGCGCCCTGCATCACGATCGGGCCGGCATCGGTCTCGGGGATGACGAAGTGCACTGTCGCACCAGACAGTTTGACGCCGGCGCGCAAAGCCTGACCGTGCGGGTCCAAACCCGGGAACGACGGCAGCAGCGAGGGATGGATGTTGAGCATCCGACCGTACCAGGCCTTGGTGAACTCGGCCGTGAACAGGCGCATGAAGCCACCGAGACAGATCAGCTCGATGCCGTGCTGGTCGAGCGCGGCCTGCAGCAGCTTTTCGAAGCCGGCCCGGTCCTTGCCGAACGGTTTGCTCTCGATCACCAGCGTGTTCACGCCGCTCGCCTTGGCGCGTTCGAGCCCTAGAGCGTCGGCCTTGTTCGAGATGACGAGCGAGATTTCCGCCGGAAAATCCGGTGCAGCAGCGGCCCTGATCAGCGCGGACATGTTGGAGCCGCGGCCGGAGATCAGGATGGCGACGCGCCGCTTCATCACAGCGCCAGTCATCACGGTGCCAGGTCGAGGTGGCCGTTATAGACGACACGATGCTCGCCCTCGGCCGGAATCACGGTACCAAGCTGCGCCACCGTCTCACCGGCATCGCTGAAGACCTGCACGACCTGATCGACCTTGTCGGGCTCGACGATCGCGATCATGCCGATGCCGCAGTTGAAGGTGCGCAGCATCTCGAGCTCGGCGATGCCGGCTTGGGCAGCCAGCCATTTGAACACTGGCAGCACCGGCAGGCGCGCCAGATCGATGCCGACGCCAAGATGGCTCGGCAGCACGCGTGGAATGTTGTCGGTGAAACCGCCGCCGGTGATGTGGGCAAGCCCCTTCACCGCGCCGGTCTCTCGGATCGCACGCAGGCAGGATTTGACGTAGAGCCGCGTCGGCGTCAGCAGCGCGCCGCCGAGCGTCATGACCGGCGCGAACGGGGCCGGCGCCTCGAAGCTGAGGCCGGACTGCTCGACGATCTTGCGCACCAGCGAGAAGCCGTTGGAGTGCACGCCGGACGAGGCAAGGCCAATCACGGCATCCCCCGCGGCGATGTCCTTGCGCGGCAACAAGGTACCGCGCTCGGCGGCGCCGACGGCAAAGCCGCCGAGGTCGTAGTCACCGTCCTTGTAGAGGCCGGGCATCTCGGCGGTCTCGCCCCCGATCAGGGCGCAGCCGGATTCGCGGCAGCCTTCGGCGACACCGGCGACGATCGAGGCGGTCGCCTCCGGGTCGAGCTTGCCGCAGGCGAAATAGTCGAGGAAGAACAACGGCTCGGCGCCCTGCACCACGAGGTCGTTGACGCTCATGGCGACGAGGTCGATGCCGATCCCGCCATGCAGGCCGGTCTCGATCGCAATCTTGACCTTGGTGCCGACCCCGTCGGTGGCGGCAACCAGGACGGGGTCCTTGAAACCGGCCGCCTTGAGGTCGAACAGGCCGCCGAATCCGCCGATCTCGGCGTCGGCGCCGGGCCGCGCGGTGGCGCGCACCATCGGCTTGATCAGATCGACCAGGCGGTTGCCCGCGTCGATATCGACGCCTGAATCGGCGTAAGTGAGGCCGTTTTTGCGGTCGGTCATGCCCGATTTCCAGTGGGTTTGCGGCTGGTTACGTCGAATTCCGGGGACGCGCAATGGCAAGCGTGGCGCCCCGCCCTATACTATGTAGATATCAACCGGTTCAGCCTTCAAACGGGCCGGATTCGAGATCAGGCCGGGTGCCAGGAAGCGCCGCGTGAGTATTCCGAATATCATTACCCTGGGCCGCATCATGCTGGTCCCAATCATCGTCTGGGCCATCGTGTCGAGCCAAATGGAGGTTGCGTTCGCCGTCTTCCTCATTGCCGGCGTGAGCGACGCGGTCGACGGCTTCCTCGCCAAGCGCTTCAACATGACGAGCGAGCTCGGCGCCCTGCTCGATCCGCTCGCGGACAAGGCGCTGCTGGTCTCGATCTATCTGGCACTGGGGATCTGGGGCGACATCCCGCGCTGGATCGTGATCCTGGTGGTGTCGCGCGACATCATGATCGTCGCCGCCGTGATCGTGTCCTGGCTGTTCGACAAGCCGGTCGAGATGAAGCCGTCGAAGGTGTCGAAGCTCAACACCGCCGCCCAGGTGGCCTATGCGGCGCTGGTGCTGGCCTCCCTGGCCTTCGGCTTCAAACCGGCGCCCTATGATATGATCCTGATGGGCCTCGTCACGGTCTTCACGCTCTCTTCCGTGTCGCTCTATCTCGTCGAGTGGCTGCGGCACATGAGTACGATCGAAGCCAAGTAGCACGATCGAGGCCAAATGAGCCGGGATGCGGCCCCGCAAAAGGCCAACTCCCGCTCGATGACGTCGAATCTCTTCAAACGAAGCCGGCGCGCCGGCACGGAGCACAGCAAGCGTGGCAGGCCGCGTTCATCCCCGACAATTGGCATTCTCGCTTCCGCACGCGGAGAGCCTCAGCCGGGATAATTTCCTCGAAGGCCCCGCCAACGAAGCCGGTCTTGCCCTCATCGATGCCTGGCCGGAATGGCCGAACCGGATCATGTGGCTGGCTGGCCCGGAAGGAAGCGGCAAGAGCCATCTCGCCGCGATCTGGGCCGAGGCTTCAGGCGCCCGCTCGACCACAGCCAATGGGCTGACCGCCGAAAACGTCCCGGGCGCGCTCGCCACCGGCGCGCTGGTGGTTGAGGATCTCAAGGCAAAACAGTTCGACGAGCGGGCCCTGTTTCATCTGATGAACCTCGCCCGCGAGGATGGGGCCTACCTGCTCTTCACCGGCCGCGAGGTACCGGCGTCGCTCGAGATCGAGCTGCGCGACCTGCGCTCGCGGCTGCGCGCGGTGCCTGTGATCTCGCTGCTGCCGCCCGACGACCAGCTCTTCCGCGGCCTGATCGTCAAGTTCTGTGCCGACCGCCAGCTCACCGTGGATGAGAGCGTGGTCAGCTACCTCGCCACCCGCCTGGAGCGGTCCTCGGCGGCCGCGCGGGAGGCCGTGCAGCTGCTCGACAGCGAGGCCCTGCGCCTCGGTCGCCCCGTCACGCGGGCGCTGGCCGCCGAGCTGCTTCGGGACGCCTGACCCTTCCGCCCTGGCTCCAAGGCCGCTTGACGCGGCGCAGCGGCGGAACATCAATGTCATCGAAACGTCATCGGACTAACACATGCTCCCGCCGGTTTTGCGCATAAGTCGCAAATTGGGGCGAACTGGATGGATCGACTTCTGATGGACTCTGCGCAAGCTGTTGAAATTAAAGAAAAAGCCCCGGAGACCGAGGGCCTGCCGGCGATTGCCTCAAGTCCCGAGCGCTTCATCAATCGCGAGCTCTCCTGGCTGCACTTCAACCGCCGCGTCCTCGAGGAAGCGGTCAATCCCAGCCACCCCATGCTGGAGCGGGTGCGATTCCTGTCGATTTCAGCGAATAACCTCGACGAATTCTTCATGGTCCGCGTCGCCGGCATCAAGGCCCAGATCCGCGAGGGCATCGCCGAGCGCAGCCCCGACGGCCTGACGCCGTCCGAGCAGCTCGCGCTGATCAACCGCACCGTCTCGCAGCTTGCCTCCGACCAGCAGGCGATCTGGCGCGACCTGCGCGGCACGCTGGCCGACGTCGGCATCGTGCTGGTCGACGGCAAGGACGTCACCAAGGCGGAACGGACCTGGATCGAGGACTACTTCCTCAACAACGTGTTTCCGCTGTTGACCCCGCTCGCGATCGACCCTGCTCACCCCTTCCCGTTCATTCCGAGCCTCGGCTTCACCATCGCGCTCCAGCTGACGCGCGCCGCCGACGGCAAGCAGATGAACGCGCTGATTCGTATGCCCGGCAAGATCGACCGCTTCATCCGGTTGCCGGCCGAGGGCAAGGTCGTGCGGCTGATCTCGCTCGAGCAGGCGACCGGGCTGTTCATCAACCGCCTGTTCCCCGGCTACAATCTCCACGGCCAGGGCGCCTTCCGCATCATCCGCGACTCCGAGCTCGAAATCGAGGAAGAAGCCGAAGACCTCGTCCGCCTGTTCGAGACCGCTCTGAAGCGCCGCCGCCGCGGGTCGGTGATCCGGCTCGAGATCGACGGCAAGATGCCGGAGGAGCTGCGCAGCTTCGTGCAGCATGCGCTGTCGGCCGCCGACGACGAGGTCTTCCTGGTCGACGGCGTGCTCGCCATGAACGAGCTCTCGCAGCTCACCCGCCTCGACCGGCCCGATCTCGAATTCACCCCTTACGTACCGCGCCATCCCGAGCGCGTGCGCGAGCATGGCGGCGACATCTTTGCCGCGATCCGACAGAAGGACCTCGTCGTCCATCATCCCTACGAATCCTTCGACGTGGTCGTGCAGTTCCTGCAGCAGGCCGCCCGCGATCCCGATGTCGTCGCGATCAAGCAGACGCTCTACCGCACCTCCAACAACTCGCCGATCGTGCGCACGCTGGCGGAAGCAGCCGAAGCCGGCAAGTCCGTCACCGCGCTGATCGAATTGAAGGCGCGCTTCGACGAGGAAGCCAACATCCGCTGGGCGCGCGACCTCGAACGCGCCGGCGTGCAGGTCGTCTACGGCTTCCTCGAACTGAAGACGCACGCGAAGCTCTCGATGGTGGTGCGCCGCGAGGGCGGCGGCCTCACCACTTACGTCCACACCGGCACCGGCAATTATCACCCCGTCACCGCACGTATCTACACCGACCTCTCCTACTTCACCTCGGATCCGACCATCGGCCGCGACGCGGCGCGCGTGTTCAACTTCATCACCGGTTATGCCGCGCCGAGCGATCTGGAAAAGATGGCGGTGTCTCCGCTGACGTTGCGCAAGCGCATCATCGAGCACATCCAAGGCGAGACCGCGCATGCGCGGCATGGCCGCCCCGGCGCGGTCTGGATGAAGATGAATGCGCTGGTCGACCCCGACATCATCGACGCGCTCTACGAGGCCTCGCAAGCCGGCGTCCAGGTCGAGCTCGTCGTGCGCGGAATCTGCTGCCTCAGGCCCGGCATTCCAGGCCTGTCGGAGAACATCCGCGTCAAGTCGATCATCGGGCGCTTCCTGGAACACGGACGAATCTACTGCTTCGGCATGGGCCAGGGCCTGCCGAGCGCGAAAGCGGCTGTGTATATCTCCTCGGCCGACATGATGCCACGCAACCTCGACCGCCGCGTCGAGGTGCTGTGTCCGCTGCAAAATCCCACGGTGCATCAGCAGGTTCTCGAACAGATCATGGTCGCGAATCTGAAGGACAATGAGCAGAGCTGGCAATTGTTGCCGGACGGGTCCTCGACGCGTATGAAGACCGCGAAGGGCGAGGAGCCTTTCAACGTCCACAACTACTTCATGACAAATCCGAGTCTATCTGGCCGTGGAAAGTCGCTCAAGGAATCCTCGCCGCGCCGTCTCACGCGCCGTAATGAACGTCATCAGTCTTGATCCGGGATCGAGGACGTGAAGCGGCCGCGTAAGCGCGGCTCGAGCGTCGCGGTCATCGATATCGGTTCCAACTCGGTCCGTCTCGTCGTCTACGAGGGACTGACGCGGAGCCTCATTCCGATCTTCAACGAGAAGACGCTGTGCGGCCTCGGGCGCGAGGTGCAGAGCACGGGCCTGCTTGCGCCCGATGCCGTCGACAAGGCGCTGACCTCGCTGAAGCGGTTCCGGGCCCTGTGCCGCGTCATGCAGGTCGGTCGCGTGTTTGCGATTGCGACCGCAGCCTGCCGCGATGCCTCCAACGGCCCCGACTTCATCGCGAAAGCCGAGCGCATCTGCGCCGTGAAGATCGAGATCCTGTCGGGCCCGCGCGAGGCGCGGCTGTCGGCGCTCGGCGTGATCTCCGGCATCCATCATCCCGACGGCATTGTCGGCGATCTCGGTGGCGGCTCGCTCGAGCTGATCGACGTGCGCAAGAACAGCGTGCGCAGCGGCGTGACGCTGCCGCTCGGTGGCCTCGCGCTCCAGGACCTCGCGCACAAATCGCTCAAGCGCGCCGACCGCATCGTGCGCGAGGAGCTCGACGAGGTGCCGCAGCTCACCGCCGGCCGCGGCCGCACCTTCTACGCCGTCGGCGGCACCTGGCGCGCGCTCGCGCGCATCCACATCATCCAGAGCGGCTATCCGCTCCAGGTAATGCACGGCTACTCCATTTCCGCAGCTGAAGCGCTCGACTTTTCGCGTCGTCTCCGCCGGCTTGCGGCCGCCGACATGCTGGCCGACATCGAGATCGTCGCGGATGCCAGGCGCCCGCTCCTCACCTATGCGGCGCTGGTGCTCGAGCACATCATCCGCGTGGCGAAACCCAAGTCCATCGTGTTCTCGACCTTCGGCGTGCGCGAGGGCCTCTTGCACGAGAAGCTGTCGGAATCCGAGCGCAACAAGGACGGGCTGATCTGCGCCGCGGAAGAGCTCAATCAGCTGCTGTCGCGTTCGGCAAAGCACGCCCGCGAGCTGATCGCCTGGACCGACCGCCTCGCGCGCGTGGTGAAGCTGCGCGAGACCGAAGAGGACCGCCGCTTGCGCCACACCGCGTGCCTGCTCTCCGACATCGGCTGGCGCGTGCATCCCGACCATCGCGGCGAGCAGACGCTGAGCCTGGTCGTCAACGGCAATTTCGGCGCAATCACCCACACCGAGCGCGCCTTCGTCGGCCTGTCCGTGTTCTACCGCTATGCGGGCCTGAGCGAGGAAAACCAGCCGCCGGTGACCATGCAGGAACTGCTGACACCGGCCCAGCTCGAACGCGCCCGTCTGCTGGGCGCGGCGTTCCGCGTCGCCCATCTGATCTCGGCGGCACGTCCGGGTGTGCTGCCGGCCACGCATTTCCGCAGCCAAGGCCGCAATCTGATGCTGGTGTTCGAGCACCGGCTCGTCGACCTCGTCGCCGACCGCGTCGGCAGCCGCTTCCGCGCCCTCGCCCGCCTGATCGGCCGCTCCGGCTCCATCGTGCGGCGCTAGAGCATGATCCGGAAAAGTGCGCAGCGGTTTTCCGGATCATGCTCAAACAACAACCTAAAGCGCGATAACGATTCATTCCAATCTCATCGCGCTTTAGACCCGCTGGCCGGTTCTGATTCTCCCTGGACGCTTCTTGAGCCACATGATCGCGCCGCTGATGAACAGGGCGAGAGGTGCGAAGCCGGTTGCGAACACGAGCAGGCGCCCGATCAGCCCGAACGTCGCGCCGTTATGGATCCAGAGCTGTTCGGCCAGATAGCGATCCCCCATCGACATCGCGGCCGAAGTGCGATCGTGCACCACTGCGCCACTCCATGGATCGAGCCAGATCGCCCCCCGGGCACGTACCGCGGGATCAGCACCCGCGGCCCGGAACTGCACCCGCCACGTGTTGCGCGTTTCGGTGGGCGGGCTCAGCATGGCAACCGCCATGCCCGGCTTGGCCGCTTGCGCGCTCCGCATGATCGCATCGGGTGATAGCGGCGGTGTCCCCGTGGGGGGCGGCGCTTCGATCCGCGGCGACGGATCGGCTGTCGGTTGCGACACAAGGCCAACGATGGGAGGCACGACGTCGGGAAAAATGATCCCGACGCCGGTCATCGAGATCACCGTGAGCGCGAGCAGCGCCCAAAAGCCGGCCGTGCCGTGGACGTCGAAAACAAATCGAAGCAGCGAAACGTCCTTCCGGACCGACACCGATCGCCAGAATCGACCCGGCCTCGGCCACCACAAGATGACGCCTGACATGGCCAGGCCGAGCAGCATGAACCCGGCAACGCCGACCAGCTCTTTGCCCCACCACTCGTAGAGCAGCAGCGTGTAGTGCAGACGATAAACCTTGAGGGAGAACGCGTTGATGTAGTCACGCCGCCCGAGCACCTTCCCGTTCGAAGGATCGACCATGGTCGTCCAACGATTCGGGTAGCGGCCTTTCGCAGTTTCATGCGCATGTATCACGACCCAGACCGGCCAAGTCCGATCCGGCGCGAGGATCGTGGCAATCGGCGCGGGATCCGCTGCCGCGGCCGCGCGCATCACCTCGCTCAACGTAGCCTCTCGTTCCCGACCGGCGGGAGTGTAAAGCGCCGGGTTCAGGGCGGCGTCGATTTCCCGATAGAAGACGATGAAGCTACCCGTGAGGCCGATCAGCACCACGACGATGCCGCCGAGCAATCCGAGCCATCGATGAGCCCACAGAAGCCCACGCCGTGCGCGTCCGGTGAGGTTCGGGGCCGGCAACATCGCCGTTGCACGCGTCAAAGCCGACCCGCCTCAGAAATCCGTCGACATCGACAATAGCAGGGTTCGCGGTACACCTTGCGACAACGCGGAGAAGCTCGCCACGCCAGCCCAGTAATTGGTATCGAACACGTTCTGCACCAGGGCCCGCAGCGTCACCGGCCGGTTGTTGATCCGCGTGTTGTAGCGGGCACCCAGGTCGAGCCTCGTCCAGGCCGGAACGACCTGCGTGTTCGCCGCATCCAGATACTGGTGTCCCGTATAGATGGTATTGGCGACCAGCGTCAGTCCGGGTGCGAACGGGGTGTCCCATTCGGCGGACAGGTTTGCCTGCACCTGAGGCACACCGATCGGCGTCTTGCCGAGATTGGTTGGCGTGCTTGTCTTTGTCAGCTCTGCATCGATCAACGTCACGCCGCCAAGGACACGTATGCCCGGCTGCAACTCTCCGAATACGGTGAACTCCAGGCCGCGATTGCGCTGTTCGGCGTCGGCCCGGAAGATCTTGTCGACCCCCAATTGTCCCGACGGCTTGATGATCTGGAACACGCTGATCGTGGTGGCCAGCATTCCGAAGTCGACCTTGACGCCTGCCTCGTGCTGCTTGCTGAAGTAAGGCGCAAGAACTTCCCCCTGATTGCTCGCGGTCGTCGGTGCGACGTCGCCCTTGCTGAGCCCTTCGATGTAGTTGGTGTAGAGCGAAACGTTGCTCCAGGGCTTGACGACGAGGCCAACCATCGGCGTGAGCGCCGTCTGGTCATAGGAGGACGTGACCGCTCCCGTGGTGGTATTGAAGTTGTTGGACTTCACCCCCTGCTGGCGCACGCCGACGGTCAGCTGAAGGCGCTCCTGAAAAACCGACAAAGTGTCAGCCAGCGCAAGGCCGGTCAATTCGGTATCCGAAAGCTTCGGAACAGTCGCGGGAGCAGCAACGAGCTGCTCAGGACGGGCGATCGGCGCATAGATGTTGGACAGAACCGGCGTCCCGGACACAGAGCCCCGTGAGATCTGATCCGTGTAGTAGCTGCCCTGGAAACTCACGGCGTGACTGATCGCGCCGGTTTCAAACCGGGCGCGCACACCGGCGTCGGCCACATTCCTGTCGATATCGAATTTGAAGCGTCCCGGTGTCGACGTGGTGTTGCCGGCCGCGTTCAGGATCGTCGGCGTGCCGAACAAGCGATCGACCTGGGTCCTGCCGCCACCGCCGTCGGCGAACACCGTCACGGAATCCGTCACATCGTATTCGGCGCGCGCCAGCAGCGAGTTGTCATGAACCTTGGCCCATTCCCAGGCCTGCGTGACATTGCGCCTCCCGACCGGCGCGGTCGGGACAGCTACGCCTGTTGCGACCAGAAACGGTCTCGTGGGCGCGTCGAACTTTTCTTCCTGATCGATGAAGTCGAGCGATGCTCTGAATTTCTCACCGCGATAATCGAACGCGGCGGCGCCGACATGCGCCTCCCGGTTCTGGTTGTCCAGCGGCGTATCACCATTGTGATAGCTGCCATTGACGCGAATTCCGAATTCGCGGTTCTCGCCGAACCGTCGGCTGACGTCGAGATGCGTGCCGAACTGGCTGTTCGTCGCGTAGTCGGTCGTAACCCGTGTGAGATCGACATCAGAGGCACGCTTCGGGACGATATTGATGGTGCCCCCGACGCTGCTGTTCGGGGCCATCCCGTAAAGCAGCGCGGTCGGGCCCTTGATGATCTCGATCCGTTCGACGTAGTCGGTGAAGACACGGTAGTTCGGCGCAACACCGTAGACACCGTTGAAGGCAATTTCTCCGACATTCCCCTCGCCGATCGGAAAGCCGCGGATGAAGAAGGAGTCGAGAATGCCGCCGGTCTGACCGGTGAAACGGACCGAAGGGTCGTTGCTGACGACGTCGGCTATCGTGCTGGCCTGCTGATCTTTGATCTTCTTCGCCGTGTAACTGGTGATGTTGAACGGCGTGTCCATGAAATCCCTGTTGCCCAGCAAGCCGATCTGGCCTCCGCGGGCGACCTGCCCACCTGGGTAGGAGGGCGGGAGTGCGCCGGGCCTTGCGGCAGCGGGCTTCGCTTCCGCCTGCATCCTGGCCCGCTCATTCGCGGGCGCGCTTTGACGGCCCGCTCTTCGACTTGGGTTCAAACGCGGGCGTGCACGCTGCTTCGGCACGTCGGCAGTGACGGTCACCGCCGGCAAGGCTGTCGCCGTCTCCGGCGCAGCGCTTTGCGCGCTGGTGCGGTGAAGGAAGCCGTCGCCGAACAAGGCGATGGAGACCAGAGAGGCCGCGAAGGCCGTCGGTCTGGAGAACTTCGAATGGGATTTGACGGTAGCGGCAAGAATAGCAGCAGGGCGGCAGGTGGCTCTCGAAGGCATCTCTCAACAGCTTCCGGTTTGACAGGAATAAATACCGGAGCGACGTGCCGCGGCATGAGCCGCCAAGTCAATAAAAACGCCTTTATTTTCAGTAGTTTATAATAAGTCAAAGTCTAAATCGCGCAGAGGTTGAGAGCGCTGTGGGTCACCCACGAAGTGCCGGACCGCACTGTGCGTGACCGCCTGACGCGCGAGTTCGCCATAAGGCGGCAATGCTCGCCGGCGTGCGGAGCTATGATGACCGGTTCAGTGGGGACGGCGGCTGTCAGAATGATCGCGCGCAACACCTCTCCCCGCCGGGAAGAGGCAAGCAAAACCAGATCATGCCGTGGAGATTACTCCGCCGAGGCCTTGGCGTGGCGCTCGGAGGACTCCAGCGCGGCCGCGCTCAGGCTGCGCCGGCGCCAGATGCTGCCGACGACCAGCACGACGACGACGCCGAGAGCGGCGCAGAGATATTCGCCGCCTCCGCCGCCATGGGCGAATTGGGGCGGGATGCGAAGTGCGCCGAGCATGCTGTCCAGCGAGGCACCGAGCGGGCCGTCGAACAGCGTGTGCAGCTTCGGCGCGATGCCGGGATCGGTCGCGATCACCTCGCCCGAGATCCAGCCGAGCAGTGCTGCACCCGCCCAGACCAGGACCGGCAGCTTTGCGAGCAGCGCCATGATCAGGGCCGCACCGGCGACGATCAGCGGCACGCTGATGGCAAGGCCGAGGATCAGCAGCGGCACGCTGCCATTGGCGGCGGCGGCCACCGCAATGACGTTGTCGAGACTCATGACGATGTCGGCGACGACGACGATCTGCACCGCCTGCCACAGATGCGAGGCGGACTCGACGCCCTCCTCGTCCTCGTTCTCCGGCACCAGGAGCTTCGCCGCGATCACGATCAGCGCGAGACCGCCGACGAGCTTGAGATACGGCAGCTCCATCAGGCTCGCGACGATGCCGGTGAAGATGATCCGCAGCAGCACGGCTGCGCCGGCGCCGAAGATCATGCCCCACAGCCGGTGCCGCGGCTTGAGTCCGCGGCAGGCGAGCGCAATCACCAGCGCGTTGTCGCCGGAGAGCAGGATGTTGATCCAGATGATCTTGCCGACCGCAATCCAGAAGGTCGGTTCGGCCATCTCGTTGCGAAACTGGGTGAAGAATGCCCCGATCGTAGCGGGATCGAAGACCTGCCAGAGCCAGTTCACAATACGTCCTTTCGCCCCGTCGATATTAACCTATCGGCTGATCAGCCGACGATCTCGTTGCCCGAGAAGAACTGCGCGATTTCGATCGCGGCGGTCTCCGGCGCATCCGAGCCGTGAGCGGAATTCTCGCCGATCGACTTTGCGTAGAGCTTGCGGATGGTGCCGTCGGCGGCCTTGGACGGATCGGTCGCACCCATCGCGTCGCGGTACTTGGCAATGGCGCCCTCGGCTTCCAGCACCTGGACCACCACGGGGCCCGAGGTCATGAACTCGACGAGCTCGCCGAAGAACGGGCGCGCCTTGTGCACGGCATAGAAGGTCTCGGCCTGTTCCTTGGTCATGCGGATGCGCTTCTGCGCGACGATGCGCAGGCCCGCCTTCTCGATCACGGCGTTGACCGCACCGGTCAGGTTACGCGCGGTCGCATCGGGCTTGATGATCGAGAAAGTGCGTTCGATGGCCATAATCTTGTCCTTGAGAAGAAAGCAGTGGTTCGGAGTTGCCGGGCTTATATCGGCGCCTTTGCCGGACGGCAAGCGACCGCCAAAACCGCCCCCGGACGCTTCGCCGCAGGCTGCCCCGCCGGATCTAGTCATGGATTACCGAGATTTCACCCTGATGAACCCAATCTGAAGGCTCCGTTCAGGGCTTGGTTCAGTTTCGCCGGCGTAAGGTCGGGCCTATCGAAACCGAAAGCCCGATCATGAGGCGGACCGTTTCGGCGGCCTTTCCATCGACGCGATAGCCCCGCGCCGGCAGTCTTTAGGAGATCACCATGTTGAGGAAACTTTCGCTTGCCGCTGTCGCCGCGGTTGCGCTGGGTGCCGCGCTTGCGCCGACCTCCGCCTCCGCTCACTGGCATGGCGGCTGGGGCTGGCACGGCGGCGGCGGTGGCTGGCATCACGGCTGGGGTGGACCGCGCTTCTATGCCGGCGGCCCCGTCTCCTACGGTTATGGCGGCTGCTACGTGCGCCGGCTGGTCCCGACCCCCTGGGGACCCCGCTGGCGGCTGATCAACCGCTGCTACTGAGCCCGTCAGCACCTTCCTGAGGTACCTAGGCCCCCCAGGTACCTTCCAAGCGAAGCCCCGGCGTTCCCCTGCGCCGGGGCTTTGTATTTGGGCGGCTATTGCCCGGCTTCATGCAATTTTTACTAGAGTGCCGGGCAATCTCCGCGAGCCGCGAAACCATTTGGGGGGCCGAGGACTTGGTACCGTGTCATCACTTTGAGAACACGGAACCCCACAATGGCTGGCCTTTTTGCCAATGACAGCGAACAGATCGACCGGCGCACCAGCCGCTCGATTTGCGATGCCGTGGGCGAACGGCTTCAGCAGAGCCTGCGCCCCGAACCACGGCTCCCGACGCATCTCGAACAGCTCCTCGACGAGTTGAAGCAACGCGACCGCGATTCGCACTGACGTGAGGCTCACGCAAAAACGGGTTGCGTTCGACGCGCCTTGCGGTGACAAGGCCGCATGCTTGCTATCACCGACCTCTCCATCCGCCTTGCCGGACGCCTTCTGATTGACCAGAGTTCCGTGCAGATCACGCCCGGCGCGCGCGTCGGCATGGTCGGGCGCAACGGCACCGGCAAGTCGACCCTGTTCAAGGTGATCCGCGGCGAGCTGGCGGCCGAGCACGGCACGGTCACCCTGCCGCCGCGCTGGCGCGTCGGCAGCCTCGCGCAGGAGGCCCCGAACGGCCCCGAAAGCCTGATCTCCGTCGTGCTCAAGGCCGACCTCGAACGCGACGCGCTGCTTCACGAAGCGGAGAGCGCGACCGACCCGCACCGGATCGCCGAGATCCAGACCCGGCTGGTCGACATCGACGCCCATTCGGCGCCGAGTCGTGCGGCCGCGATCCTGTCCGGCCTCGGCTTCTCCGCCACCGACCAGCTCCGCCCCTGTGCCGAATTCTCCGGCGGCTGGCGCATGCGCGTCGCGCTCGCCGCCACGCTGTTCGCCGCCCCTGACCTCCTGCTGCTCGACGAGCCCACCAACTATCTCGACCTCGAAGGCACGCTCTGGCTCGAGGATCACCTTGCGCATTATCCGCGCACGGTGATCGTGATCAGCCATGACCGCGACCTGCTGGAAAGCTCGGTCGACCAGATCCTGCATCTGGAGCGCGGCAAGCTCACGCTCTACAAAGGCACCTATTCCTCCTTCGAGGAGCAACGGGCCATGCGCGAGCTGCTCGATGCCAAAGCGGTCAAGCGCCAGGAAGCCGAACGCGCCCGTCTTCAGGCCTTCGTCGACCGCTTCAAGGCGAAAGCCTCGAAAGCCCGCCAGGCGCAATCTCGTGTAAAAATGCTGGAGCGGCTGAAGCCGATCACGGCGCTGGTCACCCAGGACGTGCGCGAAATCAGCTTTCCCGCGCCGGAGAAAATCCTGTCGCCGCCGATCATCGCCGCCGACAACGTCGTGGTCGGCTACGATCCGAACACGCCCGTGCTTAACCGCGTCACCTTGCGCGTCGACAATGACGACCGCATCGCGCTCCTTGGTTCCAACGGCAACGGCAAGTCGACGCTCGTGAAACTGCTCGCGGGCCGCCTCGCACCGTTCTCGGGCAAGGTGACGCGTGCCGACAAGCTCTCGATTGCCTATTTCGCCCAGCACCAGCTCGACGAATTGAACGAGGATGCCTCGACCTACGACCACGTCCGCAAGCTTATGGGTGAAGCGCCCGAGGCCAAGGTGCGCGCACGCGCCGGCGCCATCGGATTCTCCGGCAAGGCGGCCGATACCAAGGTCGGGAAGTTGTCTGGCGGCGAGAAGGCGCGCTTGCTGCTGGGGCTGGCGACCTTCTTCGGCCCGAACATGATCATCCTGGACGAGCCGACCAACCATCTCGACATCGACAGCCGCGCAGCGCTTGCCGAAGCGATCAACGAATTCCCCGGCGCCGTCATCATGGTTTCGCACGACCGCTATCTGATTGAGTCCTGCGCCGACCAACTCTGGATCGTCGCCGACCGGACCGTGACCAATTACGACGGCGACCTCGACGAGTATCGCCGCCTGGTGCTGTCGGCGCGCAACGGCGAGCCCGCCCCGCGCGAGCGTAGCGCCGCGAGCGAGAAGCCGCAGCGCCCGAGATCGGACAATCGGGGTTCGCTGAAGAAGCGCATCGCGGAAGCCGAGAGCGAGATCGCCCGCGTCAGCGAGATCATCACCAAGATCGACACCGCGCTCGCCCTGCCCGACATCTTCACCAAGGATCCCAAGCAGGCCGCGCAACTGTCGAAGGCCCGCGCCAACGCCGCCGACGCGCTGGCGCGTGCGGAGGAACAGTGGCTGGAGGCGAGCACGCAGTTCGACGAGGCGGCGGGCTAGACTCAAAATCTGAAAAACAACCCCGTGCACAGTACAGGTAATAAATTACCTGCCTACAAGCCGCTGAGCAGTTGGCCCTTTACTTAATCGGCATACTGCCCCGCCGCCTTGATGATCGGCGCCCAGCGGTCGACTTCGCTGGTCAGCATCGCCCCGAGCGCCTCCGGCGTCGCCTTGTCCTGAGGGACCGGCTCGGTGTTGATGTCGTTGAACCGGGCGATCAACGCGGGATCCCTGAGCGCGGCCTGGAGCACCGCCGTCAGCTTCTGAACGACCGCGGGCGGCGTGCCCTTAGGGGCATAGAGGCCATGCCAGACGCCGAGCTCGAACCCCTTGAGGCCGGCCTCGTCGGCGGTCGGCAGATCGGGCAGGCTCTTCAGCCGCTCTTTTGTGGTGACAGCGTAGGCCTTGACCTGCTTGGCCGTGATCGGCCCGGTCGTGTTCGTCGCCTGGTCGCAGGTGAGATCGATCTGCTTGCCGAGCAGATCGTTCATGATCGGCCCATTGCCCTTGTAGGGCACCGTGGTGAGCTGCTTCTGGATCGCCGTCATGAACAGCATGCCGCACAGATGCGATGCCGCACCTAACCCGGCATTGGCGTAAGTCAGCTTGTCGCCCTGCTGCTGGGCGTAGACGACCAGTTCCTTGAGCGTGTCGGCCGGGAAGTCCGGACGCGCGATGATGGTCATCGGCGCATTGGTCACGAGCCCGATCGGCGCAAAGGCCGTCTTCGTGTCGTAGCTCAGGTTGCGATACAGCGTGGCCGCGGTCGAAATGCCGACATGATGGACCAGCAGCGTGTAGCCGTCCGGCTGGGCGCGCGCGGCGCGCGTCGTGCCGATCGTGCCGCCGGCGCCCGTCGCGTTCTCGACGATGATCTGCTGCCCGAGGGATTTCGCCATGCTTGCTGCGGTCAGACGCGCGATGGTGTCCGTCGGTCCACCCGCGGCGTACGGCACCAGCACGGTGATGGGCCTGGACGGATAGTCCTGGGCGACCGCCGCGCCGAGCGACAGAAGCAGAGCCGACACGATCGTGATGAAACGCATGTTCCCTCCAAGGTTCTTTCTCGCGCCATAAAAGCGCATCCCCGGCCGCACGGCCATCAGGAAAGCGACCTCTGCAAAAGTGTCGCAATCACGATGATCCGCGCCGAGAATGGCGACGTCGCCGGCGAGACGAATGGTGGGCAGGCGTGATACAGCTCCGCTGGAGCAAAATGGGATCTACCGCTCCCGCATGATCTCCTGTCGGTAGCGCTGAAGCGGAGACAACAGGTAGCTCAAAATGGTGCGCGAGCCGGTCCTGATCTCCACTGTCACGGCCATTCCCGGTGACAGGCTGACGAGGCGATCGTCCACCTGCATTTGCGTGCGATCGAGCGAGATGCGTGCGCTGTAGCTCAACTCCTGGCCGTTGGGCTCGCTGCTGTCGCGCTGCGTCCCGAGCGCGCGGTCGCTTCCCGGCGGACGGTCGCGGATGATGGCGTCCTGCGAGACGCTCAGCACCCGTCCCTCCAGCAGGCCGTAGCGGGTGAAGTTGAAGGTGTCGATCTTGACGGCGGCGTCCTGCCCGGCCTCGACGAAGCCGATGTCGCGGTTGGAGATCATCGCCTCGACCTCGAGCCGCGTATCCGATGGCACGATCACCAGCAGCGATTGCGCGGGCGTGACCACGCCGCCCACGGTGTGGACCGCAAGCTGCTGCACGACGCCGTCGACCGGCGAGGTCAGCTGCTGCAGCCGGGTCCGCTGCTGCGCCTTGATCAGATCGCGCGCGACGCCATTGGCTTTCTGCTCGCTCTTGGCGAGTTCGTCGGACAGGCTCTTGCGATACTCAGCCACGGCCTGGGTGCGGGTCTCCCGGATCGCGGCGACGGCCGCCTCGGCTTCCTTCAGATGGCTGCTCTGGACGCGAAGCTCCTCCTGCTGCTCGATCAGAAGCTGAAGGGTCTCGTAATAGGTCAGCTTCGAGCCGATTTCCTTCTCCATCAGAATCTTGCGGATATCGACGCGCTGCTGGGTGACCGGGAGCAACGCATCCAGCTTGTGGATCGTCGCCGCAATGGTCTGATGCTCGGCCTCCTTCTGCGCCTGCTGGCGCGCAAGCGACGCCAATTTGGCGCGATGCTCGCTGACCTGATTGGCAAGAAGCTGCCGCTGTGTCGCGACCAGCGAGGGATCGGCATCCGCGGGCGGGACGAGATCGGTGGAGGCATCTTCGCCGCTTGCCAATGCGGCGCGGAGACGCGCCATATTGAGCCGTTCGGCCATGAGATCGTCGTGCAGGTGATCGCGCTCCGCGGCATTCACGGTCGGATCGAGCTCGATCAGCACGTCGCCCGATTTGACCGCTTGCCCGTCCTGCACGTGGATGGCGCGCACCACCCCGGTCTCGAACGGCTGGACCACCTTGCTTCGCCCGCTCGACACCACCTTCCCGGTAGCGGACGCCACGATGTCGATCGTGCCCCATGCCGACCACGCGAGTGCCGCGCAGACAAGGAGCATCAGGGCCATCGCGATGGCCCGGCCGATCGGTGACGGTGGCGCCTCAGCAATCTCCAGCGCCGCAGGCAGGAAGGCGATCTCTTCAGTGCGCCGCGCCTTTGCTTTCCGGAAGGGAACGACGGTCTGCTCCGGCCGCGGGGCCGGCACCGCGCTAGCCGACCTCATAGATCCCTCCCTGGAGACGATGCAGGGCCGCGTATCGGCCACCGGTCTTGATCAACGCGTCATGCGTGCCGTCCTCGACCAGACGGCCGCGCTCCAGCGTGAAGATGCGATCGGCGCCGCGAACGGTGGACAGCCGATGCGCGATGATCAGAACGGTGCGGCCCCTCGCGATCTCCTTCATGTTCTCATGGATGATCCGCTCGCTTTCATAGTCGAGCGCGCTGGTCGCTTCATCGAAGATCAGGATGCGGGGATTGGTCACCAATGCGCGGGCGATCGCGATGCGCTGGCGCTGCCCGCCCGAGAGCGTCGAGCCGCGCTCGCCGACGACAGTGTCGTAGCCTTCGGGAAGCTCCAGAATGAAATCATGCGCGCCCGCAAGTTTTGCTGCGTCCATGACGCGGTCCATCGGCAGGGTCGGATCGGCCAGCGCGATGTTGTCGCGCACCGAGCGGTTGAACAGCATGTTGTCCTGGAGCACCACGCCGATCTGGCGTCGGAGCCAGGCCGGATCGGTCATCACCAGATCCATTCCGTCGATCAGCACGCGGCCGCCTTGCGGAACGTAGAGCCGCTGCACCAGCTTGGCGAACGTGCTCTTGCCCGAGCCCGACGATCCGACGATGCCGACGGTTTGCCCGGCCGGAACATCGAACGAGACGTCATGCAGGATTTCCGGCCCATCGAGCCGGTAGCGGAACGACACGTGCTCGAACCGGATATCGCCCCGGATCGGCGGCAGCCCGGCGCGCGCGGCCGAATAAGCCGGCTCTGCCGCGCTGTTGAGGATGTCGCCAAGCCGCGCGATCGAGAGCCGCGCCTGGTGAAAATCCTGCCAGACCTGGGCCAGCCGCAGCACGGGCGCCGAAACGCGCCCCGCAAAAATGTTGAAGGCCACGAGCTCGCCGACGGTCAATGCGTCGCCGATCACGAGACGCGCGCCGACATAGAGAATGGCGGCGGTCACGACCTTGCTGACGAACTGGACGAGCTGGCTTGCGGTGTTGCCGAGGCTGGTGACGCCGAAACTCGCCGAGACGTAGCCGGCGAGCTGCTCTTCCCAGCGGCGCTGCATCTGCGGCTCGACCGCCATCGCCTTGAGCGTCTCGATGCCGCTGACGCTTTCGACGAGGAAGGCCTGGTTCTCGGCGCCACGGCGGAATTTCTCGTCCAGCCTGCGGCGGAACAGCGGCGTCGCCACCGCCGAGATCGCGATGTAGAACGGGAACGATCCGAGTACGATGCAGGTCATGACAGGCGAATAGGCGAACATCACCGCCAGGAATACCGAGGTGAAGAACAGGTCGATGAGCAGCGTCAGCGACGATGAGGTGATGAAGTTGCGGATGTTCTCGAGTTCGCGAACCCGCGCCACGGAATCACCGACGCGCCGCGCCTGAAACCAGGCCATCGGCAATGCCAGAAGGTGGTGGAACAGCCGCGCCCCCAGCTCCACGTCGATGCGGTTGGTCGTATGCGCAAACAGATAATTGCGCAGGATACCCAGCACCGTGTCGAACAGCGAGACGACGACGAGACCGATGACGAGCACGTCGAGCGTGGACAGCGAGCGGTGGACCAGCACCTTGTCGATCACGACCTGGAAGAACAGCGGCGAGACCAACGCAAAGAGCTGGAGGAAGAACGAGGCGGCCAGCACCTCGCCGAACAGCCGCCGGTACTTGCCGATCGCGCCGATGAACCAGGTGATGTCGAAATGGCGCCCGAGGTCGGAGAGCCCGGCGCGCCGGGCCATCAGAATCAATCCGCCGTCCCAGATCGCGCACAGCTCGTCGCGCTCCATCAGCACCGGGCGCTGGGCTTGCGGCGATTGCACCAGCACCTTGTCGGCGGAGGCTTTCGCGATGACCATGAAGCTGCCGTCGCGCAGTATCGCGATCGCCGGCAGCGGGCTGCCCGAAAGACGACTCCACTGCGTTCGATAGGTTCGTGCCTTGAGGCCGAGAGACTTGGCGCAGCGGATGATCTCCGCTGCGCCAAAGATGGCCGTTCCGGTCCGGTGCCTGAGCTGGTCGCGGTCGGCCGCAACACCCTGCAAATGCAGCAGGGTGAGCAGCGCGTCCAACCCCGTATCGGTCGAGACCGCGTTCGTGGTCATGGGCGTTCTCCGGGCCGGAGTTAAGCGTCAGGCGTGCTGCGGCGGTGCGAGGGTCTGGCTCTGTGCCGCGTGCGGATCGGGCAATGGCATCTCGCCGTGACCGTCACCTGCCGGAACGAGGTTTGCCGCCATGGCCTGGTTGAGCAGCATCGCGGCCGCCATCGCCCCGCCCCCGTTGATGACGACGTTGTTGCCGGGGCCACCGTCGAGGACGTCCTGTCCGCCGCCACCGATCAGCACGTCGTCACCCGCACCGCCCGCGAGCGTGTCGTTGCCGGGGCTGCCGATCAGGACGTCATCGCCATTTCCGCCATTGGCGACGAGCTGGATGCCGCCGTGCAGACCGGAGGCCGTGATGACGTCGTCGCCATCGAGCCCATTGATCACGATCCTGTCGCCCGTGCCGGCATCGGTGATGTTGATGTCCTGGCCAAGCCCCGACACCGTAATGATGCCGTCGTGCTCGGTCACCGTGATGACGTCGCTGCCGCTGGTTCCGTTGATCGTCACCGTATCAGCGGCGCCGTCATTGGCGCCGAGGTCGAGGTTGACCTGATTCACGCCGGTCCCGGAGAGGTCGCCGACCGTGATGTTGTCGGCACCACCGAGGGCGTTGAAGTTGATATGCTCGACGCCGTTGAGGTCCATCGCAATGGCAGCAACATCGCGGGTGAACAGCACCCGGCCGCCATTGGCCGAGATGTTGATGTTCTCGTTGATGTTGGCGCCGTTGAACAGCAGCGTATCGGTGCCCTTGCCGCCTTCGACAATGTCGCTGCCGTCGCCGGGATTCCAGACGAAGGTATCATCGCCGGCACCGAGATTGGCAACGTCGTTGCCACGGCCGCCGTTCACGATGTCATTGCCGGCACTGCCGGTGATGGTGTCGTTGCCGTCACCGCCGTTGATGTTGAGGCTGAACGGCTGCCCCGCCTTGATGGACGAGGCATTGATGACGTCGTTACCGCCTCCGCCGTTGACGGTCAGGACGTCACCGGCATCGGCGTGAGCGATGGTCACCTGCGCCGCAAGGCCGTTGACAACGATCGATCCGCCAGAGGTCGTGACCGAGATGTTGTCATCGCCTGCGGCACCGTTCACGGTCACACGATCTGCCGCACCGTCACCACTCTGGCTGCCGGGGCCGGCACTGAGGTCGATCGCCACCTGCGTGACGCCGGTGCCGGAGAGATCGTTGACGGTGATGTTGTCGGCGCCGCCGGCGGCAGCGATCTGCACATGCTCGACGCCGTTGAGATCCATCGTGATGGCGCCGACGTCGCGGGTGAGAAGCGCGCGGCCGCCATTCGCCGAGATCGACATGTTCTCGGCGACGTTGGAGCCGTTGAACACCAGCGTATCCGTTCCCGCGCCACCTTCGACGGTGTCGCTACCATCACCGGGATTCCACGTGAAGAGGTCGTCGCCTGCGCCGAGAAGAGCGACGTCGTTGCCGCGGCCACCGGTGACCTTGTCGTTTCCGTCACCGCCGATCAGGGTGTCGGCACCCTGACTGCCGGTGATGGTATCGTTGCCCGCGCCGCTGTCGATGGTCAGCCCAATCGCCGCAGCAAGTAGCGATGCATCGATGACGTCGTTGCCGCCGAGCGCCTGGATCACCAGCCGGTCGTTGGCAGCCTCTGCATTCGCGATCGTCACGACTTCAGGCAGGCCCGTCACCGTCACGGTCGTCCCGTCGGACGTGACCTCGATGTGCTGGCCAGCGTTGGTGCCGTTGACGGTCACCGTGTCGGCCGCGCCGTCGCCTTGCGTGCCGCCGGGAACGGCTCCGAGATCGACCAGCACCTGTTTGACCCCGGTCCCGGAGAGATCGCCGACGGTGATGTTGTCGGCGCCGCCGCGTGCATCGAATTCGATCTGCTCGATGCTGTTGAGGTCCATCGTGATGTTGGCGACGTCGCGGGTGAAGCGCACCCTGCCGCCGTTAGCCGAGATATCGATCTTCTCGTTGACGTTGGCGCCGTTGAACAGCAGCTTGTCGTTGCCCGATCCGCCTTCGACCGTGTCGCTGCCGTCGCCGGGATTCCAGATGAAGGTGTCGTCGCCCGTCCCTAGTTGCGCGACGTCGTTGCCGCGTCCGCCATTGACGATGTCATCGCCGCTGCCACCGATCAGGAGGTCGTTGCCGTCGCCGCCGGTGATCCTGTCATTGCCGGCGCCGCCATCAAGCGTCAGCGAGATCAGGCTGGCAAGTCCATTGCTTGCGGTGATGACGTCGTCGCCGCCGCCGGCGTGCAGCACAAGATTCTCCGTCGTGCCGATGTCGAGCAAAAATGGCGCCGCGCCCGTCCCGTCGAATCGCACGCGCGTGCCGTTCGCCGTGATCGTGAACGTCTCCGGGTCATTGCTTCCGTTGACCTGCGCGGTGTCGTTGCCGTCACCGCCCTCGAACAGGTTGGTGCCGCCCCCCGGATTCCAGATCATGAGGTCGTTGCCCGCTTCGCCGAACAACTGGTTGTCGCCGCTGCCGCCGTCCAGCGTGTCGTTCCCCGCGCCGCCGAACAGCAGATCGTTGCCGCCGCCGCCCTTGATCGTGTCGTCGCCGGCCTGCCCAAACAGCAAATCGGCACCCGAGCCGCCCGTGATCCTGTCATTGCCGTCGCCGCCGAAAATGTGCACCGCGGGCATCGGGCCGTTGGATTCGTTAACGGTGATCGTGTCGTCGCCGCCCTGACCGAAGATGTCGATCTCATTGGTGTTGGCCACAGTGGGATCGCCACCGATCGTCTTCACCTGCCCGTTATTGATGAGAATGCGGCCCGACTTGTCGCGGCTGATCACGACGCCGTTATTGGCGCTGTCGCCGAAAATGGTGAGCTGGCCCGTAACCGGGGAGAAAACAGAGGTAGTAGACATTCAAATATTCCTTCGATCGATCTAGCCCCTCCCCTCGATGCGTAGCAGTGGTGCGGATGTCTTGCTTGAAGCACTGCTTTAGACGCGCGTGATTATTCTGGAGATTTCCTCCAGTTTTCCTCCGGGCTGGTTTCGACAGCGGATGCAAACGCTCTCACATCACGAATTGCCGATCACGTATAACGGCAGCGTGACTTTCGAAGGCGCGCGCGAATCCCACCAACGCATTGATGCGCGCGCAGAAGCCACAGCTCGAAGCGACGACGCATTCGTTTTGATGAGATGGCGAATTCGATCAGTGCTCTCGTGCGCCGGACACAGCGCAGCACGATAGTGGTGCGCTGCTGAGCCGGGGCTCATGATCGAGAAAGACTGGATCGAGAGAGACTTGATCGAGAGAGACTTGATCGAGAGAGACCTGGTCCCGGCTCTGCGCAGCAGCCCATAGCGCGTCGAAGACGCGCGTGGACGCGCTGATGGCGCTGCAGCGCGTCCGGGACGCGAGAGTTCGCCTTACGCCGACTTCTTCTTCGGCTTCGGCTTGGTCGCCTTCGGCATGACAGGCGCTTCCGGCGTACCCTCGATCGAGGACAGACGGCCGGACGTGAAGGTGTAGATGCCCGCGCGCGGACCTGTGCTCCAGGTCACCACGGCAACGCGCCGGCCGGCGGCATCACTGGAGAGATTGACGGTCGAGGGCGCCCCGATGCCGCGCACCACGTCGCATTCGGTGTGACCGAGCGCGACCGTGCCGCCCATGGGCGCCGGCGCCGTCGTCGAAGCATTGGCGTCAGCCGGCCCGGGGGGCGGCGTCATGCCGGGACAGGCGCCGTCGGCGCTGACCAGATCCTCGGCCGTCACGGGCTTGTCGGGGGTCAACGGCGGCGATTCGATTGAGATGCTCTTGATGAACAGGCGGCTCGGCGTGTTGAACCACTGGGCATCCTTGGACAACAGGTCGGTCCCCGAGCAGCCCGCGAGCAGCGGTGCTACGGCAGCCAACGCAACTATGAGCGAGCTGGGAAGCTTTTGATGTCGCACGATAAATTAAATTCCCCGCATGAAGGACCGGCCCTAAGCGATTGTCCCAACATCACTTTGCGGCACGAAGGTGACAAAATCCAGCATCGCCCGAAAAGTGCAAATTATCATTAATTGCGAACGACCGCTAATTCCGGCGCTGCCAACGGCCCCGTTCGTCGGCCTGCCAATAGGTGACATCAAATCCCCGCGCCTTGCAATCCGTCCAGGCGCTCCGGGCAAACGCCAGCGCGTCAGGATCGTCGCCGTTGAACAGCAGCACCATGCGCTCATAGCCCTGCGCGTCCTGCGGCAGCGCGGCGTTGTCGACCAGAAAGCGGACATTGGCGCCGTTGGGATTGTCCTCCTCGATCGCCAGCACGATCGGCTGATCGGCGGCATCGTTCACGCGCCATGTCGCGTGCGGCAGGAAGGAATCGTCGCGATAGGTCCATAGATACGCGTCGAGCGCGTCGGCGCGCTCCGGCGAGGTCGACTGCACCACGACGCGCCAGCCGCGCTCGAGCGATTTCTCGAGAAGCGGCGGCAACACGTTCTCCACCGTCATGTTTTGCAGATGGTAGAAAAGGACTTCGGTCATCTCAGATCATTTGCGCTCGTAGTGGTCGGCGACCAGACGGTCGAGCAAACGCACACCGTAGCCGCTTCCCCAACTCTGGTTGATATCGGTCTTCGGCGCGCCCATCGCGGTGCCGGCGATGTCGAGATGCGCCCAGGGCGTGCCGTCGACGAAGCGCTGGAGGAACTGCGCCGCGGTGATCGAGCCGCCATGGCGGCCGCCGGTGTTCTTCATGTCGGCGAACTGGGAATCGATCAGCTTGTCGTATTCGGGGCCAAGCGGCATGCGCCAGACCTTCTCCCCGCTCTCGATGCCGGCCGCGAGCAGACGGTCGGCGAGCTCGTCATTGTTGGAGAACATGCCGGCATGCTCGGTGCCGAGCGCGACCATGATCGCGCCGGTCAGCGTCGCCAGATCCACCATGAATTTCGGCTTGGTCTTTTTGGCCAAGTACCAGAGCACGTCGGCGAGCACGAGGCGGCCTTCGGCGTCGGTGTTGATGATCTCGATGGTCTGGCCCGACATCGAGGTGACGATGTCGCCCGGCCGCTGCGCATTGCCGTCGGGCATGTTCTCGACGAGGCCGATAGCGCCGACGACGTTGGCCTTGGCCTTGCGCGCGGCGAGCGCGTGCATCAGGCCGACGACGCAGGCGGCACCGCCCATGTCGCCCTTCATGTCCTCCATGCTGCCGGCCGGCTTGATCGAAATGCCGCCGGTGTCGAAGCAAACGCCCTTGCCGACAAAGGCGACCGGTGCCTCGCCCTTCTTGCCGCCGTCCCAGCGCATGATCACGGTGCGGCTCGGCCGCGACGAGCCCTGGCCGACACCGAGCAGCGCGCCCATGCCGAGCTTGTCCATCGCCTTGACGTCGAGCACCTCGACCTTGACGCCGAGCTTGCGGAGCAGCCCCGCGCGGCGCGCGAACTCCTCGGGGAAAAGCACGTTCGGCGGCTCGTTGACGAGGTCGCGCGCGATGATCACGCCGTCGACGACATGGCCGGCCGAGGCAAACGCCTTCTTCGCCGCGGTGGCATCGCCGACCGCAAGCGAGACGTCGGCGCGCAAGCCGCCCTCCTCGCCGTCTTTCTTTTTCGTCTTGTAGCGATCGAACTTGTAGGCGCGCAGCCGCAGGCCCGAGGCGATCGCAACCGCGTGCTCGCTGGTCATGGCGCCATCAGGAAGTTCCGCGATGATGGTCATGGCAGCGGCCGCGGCCGAAAGCTTGCTCGCCGCCACGCCGCCGAATTTGAGGAAGTCGTTCGCCTTCAGGCTCGCCGCCTTGCCGGCGCCGATCACGACCAGACGGGAGGCCTTCAGCCCCTCCGGTGCCAGGACGTCCAGCGCGGCGCCGCTTTTGCCCTTGAAGCCGGCGGCGGAGGCCGCCCGCTTGACCAGCTCAGTGGCGCCGCCGAGTGCCTTGGCCGTCGCCGGACCGAGCTTCAGAGTGTCGTCGCAGAACACGACCAGAATGCCACGGGCGGCAGCAGACAGCGGGACAAAGCCGACCTTGATGGCATCGGACATGGGTAACTCCTTCAAAACATCGGGCTTTTCGTCGCTGGGCGGACCCGGCCACGGGCCGGAGCTGAACGACGATTCACTGGACTTTCCCCACTATGGGCCACTGGCGCGGTGGCTGCCAAGCACCCCCGTGGCCGCCGGGCCACAACGAGGGAAATATTAACCATATATTGACGGCGCCACGGGGCAGCCATTTTGTTGATGGATCAAAGGGATGGTAGTGAGAGAGTAAGCCGGTGGTAGAGGTGGTTGGCCGACCTTGGGGATCCCCTGATCGGGGATTGGTTGGGCAGCCGGACTTCCGGCCTGCATTGGGGCGCTGGTGGGGATTCGTGCGGTAGCGCATGGGGTCAATCGATAGGTATATCTTCCGCACGACGCTGGCGTCGTTTGCGCTGGTCCTGGTCAGCCTCACCGGCGTGATCTGGATTACGCAGGCGTTGCGCGGCATCGACCTGATGACGAGCCAGGGTCAGACCATCCTGACCTTCCTCGGCATCACCAGCCTCGTCGTGCCGGCACTGGTCCTGATCATCTCGCCGATCGCGCTGATGATCGCGATCTCGCACACGCTGAACAAGCTCGCGACCGATTCCGAGATCATCGTGATGAATGCCGCCGGCTTCTCGCCGTTCCGGCTGTTCTATCCGTTCTTCTACGCCACCTGTGTCGTGGCGCTGCTGGTCGCCTTCATCGCGGCCTATCTCGCCCCCGACGGCATGCGGCGGATCAAGCAGTGGGACGCCGAGATCACCGCCGACGTGCTCACCAACATCCTCCAGCCCGGCCGCTTCGCCCAGCTCGACAAGAACCTGACGATCCGGATCCGCGAACGCCAGCCCGGTGGCATCCTCGCCGGGATCTTCATCGACGATCGCCGCGATCCCAACGAGCGCGTCTCGATCGTCGCCGAGCATGGCGAGGTCGTGAAGAACGACAACGGCTCGTTCCTGGTGCTCAAGGACGGCAATCTGCAGCGCTTCGAGGCCGGCAAGCGCGATCCCGCGCTGGTGGCGTTCGGCCGCTACGGCTTCGACATGTCGAAATTCTCGGGCCAGGGTCACGACGTCACCCTCGGCATCCGCGAGCGCTATCTCTGGGAGCTGTTCTCCCCGTCCGAGGACGATCCGGTCTACAAGCAGATTCCCGGCCAGTTCCGCTCGGCTCTGCACGACAGCCTGCTGGCGCCGATCTATCCCTTCGCCTTTGCCGTGCTGACCTTCGCCTTCCTCGGCGCGCCGCGCACCACGCGCCAAAGCCGCAACTTCTCGATCGGCGGCTCGGTGATCGCCGTGTTCGGCCTGCGCATGGCAGGATTCGCCTGCTCGGTGATGGCGGTGAAATCGCCTGGCCCGGTGCTGTTCCAGTACGCGATGGTCCTTGGCGCCATCGGCGTCGGGCTGTGGTTGATCATCGGCGGCATCGTGGTCGAGCCGCCGCCCCGCCTCATGGAGGCCATCAACAGGTCGAACGCGCGCATCGCGCGGCTGTTCAGACGGCCGGCCGCCGCATGAGCATGCTCACCAACACACTCGGGCGCTATTTCGCCGGACGCTTCGTCGTCGCGGCGCTCGGCGTGTTCGCGGGCATCTTCCTGCTGCTGGTGCTGGTCGACTACATCGAGATGGTGCGCAAGACCTCAGGGCTCGCATCCGCCTCCGCGATCATGGTGGCCGAGACCTCGCTGTTCCGGGTCCCGCAATTGCTCGAGAAGCTGACGCCGTTCTGCATGCTGATCGGCGCCATGACCTGCTATCTCGCCCTCTCCCGCCGGCTCGAGCTCGTGGTCGCGCGCGCCGCCGGAATCTCCGCGTGGCAATTCATCTCGCCGGCTCTCGGCAGCGCGCTCCTGATCGGGGTGATCGCCACCGTCGCCTACAATCCGATGTCGGCGAACCTGCGCGAGCTGTCCAAGCGCATGGAAGCCGAGCTGTTCGGCTCGGCCCCCGGCGGCGGCGTCCAGGACGCCTCCGGCTTCTGGCTCAACCAGGTCACCAATGACGGCCAGGTCATCATCAACGCGGCGCGCAGCGAACAGCAGGGCGTCCGGTTGACTGGCCTGACCCTGTTCCGATTCGATACGGACTGGCATTTCAAGGAGCGGATCGAGGCGCGCGAGGCGGCGCTGGAGTCCGGTCACTGGCTGTTCAAATCGGTGCGCCGCTTCTCGCTGGATTCGCCGCCGATCGACCAGGCGACGTTGGAGATTCCGACGACGCTGACCGAAGCCCAGATCCGCAACAGCTTTTCCACACCCGAGACTGTGTCCTTTTGGCAACTACCGAGCTACATCCGCTCCTCGGAGAGCTCGGGCTTCGCGACAGCCGGCTATCGACTCCAGTATCACAAGCTCCTGGCACAGCCGTTTTTGCTGGCCGCCATGGTGATGCTGGCGGCTTCCGTGTCGTTGCGTTTCTTCCGGATGGGCGGCGTGCAGAAGATGGTTTTGAGTGGCGTGGGCGCAGGCTTTCTGCTCTACGTTTTGTCGAAAGTGACTGAAGACTTGAGCAAGGCTGAGTTGATGCATCCGATCGCTGCGGCGTGGTTGCCCGCGGTGGTGGGCGGCCTCACCGGCTTTTTGGCCTTGTTGTATCAGGAGGACGGTTAGTGACTGCCGTCCATCGAGGGCTCGTGTCTCGTTTGACGCAGCGTACTGTGGTGCGCGCGAACGGATACGGCTTGTCCATTCGCAGGCTCCTGCTGGCTGTCGCCGCCGTGGCGTCGCTCGGCGGGCTGATGGACGTTGCGGCCGTGACGCCGGCCTCCGCTCAGAGCTTCACCTACAATCCGCTGCCGCCGCGTGCGAAGCCGCCGAAGGTCGCCAACGACAACCAGATGCTGGTTCAGGCGACCGAGGTCGACTACGACTACAACAATTCGCGCGTCTCCGCGGTCGGTAACGTCCAGCTGTTCTACAACGGCACCAGCGTCGAGGCCGACAAGGTCATCTACGACCAGAAGACCAAGCGGCTGCATGCCGAAGGCAACGTCCGCATGACGGATGCCGACGGCAAGATCACCTATGCCGAGATCCTGGATCTCTCCGACGACTACCGCGACGGTTTCGTCGATTCGCTGCGCGTGGACACCGCCGACCAGACCCGCATGGCCGCGAGCCGCGCCGACCGCTCCAGCGGCAACTACACGGTGTTCGAGAACGGCGTCTACACGGCCTGCGCGCCGTGTAAGGACGATCCGAAGAAGCCGCCGCTGTGGCAGGTCAAGGGTGCGCGCATCATCCACGACCAGCAGGAGAAGATGCTGTATTTCGAGACGGCACAGCTCGAATTCTTCGGCGTGCCGATCGCCTACATGCCCTATTTCTCGACGCCCGACCCGACCGTGAAGCGCAAGACCGGCTTCCTGATGCCGGGCTTCACGTCGAACACGCCGTTCGGCTACGGCGTCGAAGTTCCGTTCTACTGGGCGATCGCGCCCGATATGGACATGACCTTCAGCCCGCGCATCACCTCCAGGCAGGGCGTGCTGTTCCAGGCCGAGTACCGCCAGCGCCTGATGGACGGCGCCTACCAGATCCGAGTCTACGGCATCGACCAACTCGACCCCGGCGCACTCGCCGGCCAGCCCGGCGACCGCCAGTTCCGCGGCGCCGTCGACACCAAGGGTCAGTTCGCGCTGAACGACAAGTGGGTCTGGGGCTGGGACGGCGTCGTCATGTCCGACTACTACTTCTTCTCGGACTACCGCTTGTCGCAATACCGCGATCCGCTGGGCTCGTTCCTGTATCTGCCGACCGACGCCTTGTCGCAGCTCTATCTGACCGGCGTCGGCAATCGCAGCTTCTTCGATGCGCGCACGATGTACTGGCTGAGCTACTCGGGCAACCAGAGCCAGGTGCCGATCGTCTATCCCGTGATCGACTATTCGAACGTGCTCAACTATCCGGTGTTCGGCGGCGAGTTCAGCTACAAGACCAACTTCACCAACCTGTCGCGTGACACGGCGGTGTTCGATCCGATCACCACGCTCGCCAATACCGCCAGCCTGTGCACGACGACGTCGGCCGATCCGCTCGCGCGCACGCCGTCGCAGTGCTTGCTGCGCGGCGTCCCCGGCACCTACACCCGCCTCACGGCGGAAGCGCAGTGGCGCAAGTCCTACACCGACCCGTTCGGCGAGATCTGGACACCGTTCGCCAGCCTCCGCGCCGACGCGATCAACGCCTCGATCTCCAACCAGCCGGGCGTGTCGAACTACCTGCCGGTCGGCGACACCCAGGCGTTCCGCCTGATGCCGACCGTCGGCCTCGAATACCGCTATCCCTTCATCAACGTTCAGCCCTGGGGCTCGACCACCATCGAGCCGATCGCGCAGGTCATCATCCGGCCGAACGAGCCCTATGCCGGCAAGTTCCCGAACGAGGACGCCCAGAGCATGGTGTTCGACACCTCGAACCTGTTCAGCGTCGACAAGTTCTCCGGTTACGACCGCGTCGAGGGCGGCGGCCGCGCCAATGTCGGTGTGCAGTCCACCACGCAGTTCGACAAGGGCGGCGCCGTCAAGGTGCTGTTCGGCCAGTCCTACCAGCTGTTCGGCCTGAACTCCTACACGGTCCAGGACACCATCAACACCGGCCTTGATTCCGGCCTCGACAAGCCGCGCTCGGATTACGTGGCGAGCGCCAGCTACTCACCCAACAGCACCTACACGTTCAGCGTCCGCTCCCGCATGGACGAGCAGACCTGGAACGTGCAGCGCTTCGAGGCGGAAGGCCGCGCCAACTTCAATCGCTGGTCGGTCAGCATGATGTACGGCAATTACGCCGAGCAGCCGGAGCTCGGCTATCTGACGCGGCGCGAGGGCATCCTGACCTCGGGCTCGATCAAGGTCGCGGCCAATTGGGTGGTGACCGGCTCGGCGCGCTGGGACCTCGAGGCCAACAAGATCAACCAGTATGTGCTCGGAGCGGGCTATGTCGACGATTGCTTCGTGCTCGGCGTGAACTATGTAACTTCGTATAGTTACTCTGCGGGCACGGCGCCGCCCGTACTGAACCACGCGTTCATGTTCCAGATCGGCCTGCGCACGCTGGCGACCTCGACGGGGTCCAGCTCGTCCGCCGGCTACCAATGAACCGTCTGAAATGACGGCCGGGCTCTCCCGAGAGCGAGCTCATCCCGGCTGACATGCGAGCGATAATCATGACGACCCAATTGCCTGTTTTTCGCCTCCTCCTCGCCATCGGTGCCGGGTTGATCCTAACCGGCCTACCCGCGCCGTCGCGCGCGCAGAACATCGTCGTGATGGTCAACGGCGACCCGATCACCGATTTCGACATCGAGCAGCGCTCCAAGCTCGACCAGCTGACGACCCAGAAGACCCCGAGCCGGCAGGAGGTCATCAACGAGCTGATCGACGACAAGGTGAAGCTCAAGGAAGGCAAGAAATACGGCGTCGACCCCGGCATCTCCGACATCAACCAGTCCTACGAGGGCATGGCGCAGCGCATGCGCATCACGCCGGATCAGCTCACCAAGTCGCTCGAGGTCAAGGGCGTCCGCCCCGAGACGCTGAAGGGCCGCATGAAGGCCGAGATGGTCTGGACCAGCCTCGTACGCGGCCGCTTCAAGGAGAAGCTGATGGTCGGCGAGCGCGACGTCGCGCAGGCCGTGCAGGCCCAGACCGGCGACAAGCTCCAGATCGAGGGCACCGAGTACAAGATGCAGCCGATCGTGCTGATCGTGCCGCGCGGCTCGTCCCCGGCGTTCCTGGAGACGCGGCAGAAGGAAGCCGAGACCTATCGCTCGCGTGTCGGAAGCTGCGAGGAAGCCAATTCGCTGTTCCGCTCAACGCCGAACGCCACCATCCGCGACACCGTCACCAAGACCACCGCGGAACTGCCCGACGCGCTTCGCAAGGTGCTCGACGACACCCAGATCGGCCACCTGACCGCGCCGGAGGTCACCAAGGCGGGCATCGAGATGGTCGTGCTGTGCTCGCGCAAGCCGACCATGATCGACACGCCGAAAAAGCGCGAGGTCCGCGAGAAGATGTATTCGGAGAAATACGAGAAGACCCAGAAGGCCTATCTCGATGATCTCCGGAAAGCGGCGATGATCGAATATCGCAACCGCTGATGGCCAACTTCGCCTTAGAACCTTCCATCAAGCCTTCGAAGCCCCTCGCCCTGACCCTGGGAGAGCCCGCCGGCATCGGCCCCGACATCACGATCGCAGCCTGGCTCAGACGCCGCGAACTGAACCTGCCCGCCTTCTATCTGCTCGGCGACGAGGCCTTCGTCGCTCGCCGCGCCAAGGCCCTCGGCGCCGATATCCGGATTGCCTCGGTAAGCGCCGGCGAGGCCGCAGCCGCGTTCACCGAGGCCCTGCCCGTGGTCGCAACGGGCGAGAGTGCAACAGCCGAGCCCGGCAAGCCCGATGAAGCGAGCGCGCCGGCCGCGCTCGCTTCGATCCGGCAAGCGGTCGCCGACGTCCGTGAAGGCCGCGCCGGCGCCGTCGTCACCAACCCGATCGCCAAGAGCGTGCTCTACCGCTCAGGCTTCCGCCATCCCGGCCACACCGAATACCTCGCCGAGCTCGCCGCAAAGAACGGCCGCGTGCCGCAGCCGGTGATGATGCTGTGGTCGCCGCGGCTCGCCGTGGTGCCCGTGACCATCCACGTCTCCTTGCGCGATGCGCTGGCCCAGCTCACCAGCGAGCTCATTGTCTCGACCGTGCGCATCGTCGCGACCGAGCTGAAATCCCGCTTCGGCATCGAAAGGCCGCGCATCGCGATCTCCGGCCTCAACCCGCATGCCGGAGAGGACGGCTCGCTCGGCCACGAGGAGCAGACCGTGATTGCACCAGCGCTCAAAGCGTTGCGTAGCGACGGCATCGAGGCGAAGGGACCGCTCCCTGCCGACACTATGTTCCACGAGGCCGCACGCAGCACCTATGACTGCGCCGTCTGCATGTACCACGACCAGGCGCTGATCCCGATCAAGACGGTCGCCTTCTACGACGCGGTCAATGTCACGCTCGGCCTGCCCTTCATTCGCACCTCGCCCGATCACGGCACCGCCTTCGACATCGCCGGCACGGCCAAGGCCAATCCGGCAAGCCTGATCGCCGCGCTCAAGCTCGCAAGCCGCATGGCGGCTGCGCAAAGCTGATGAGCGCGATCGACGACCTCCCGCCGCTTCGCGAGGTCATTCGCCAGCACGCACTGTCGGCACGCAAATCGCTGGGGCAGAACTTCCTGCTCGACCTCAATCTCACCGCGCGCATCGCGCGTGCCGCCGCGCCGCTCGAGGACTCCACGATCGTCGAGATCGGTCCCGGCCCGGGCGGGTTGACGCGCGCGTTGCTCGCGCTCGGCGCCAAACGCGTCATCGCCATCGAGCATGACGAGCGCGCGATCCCTGCGTTGGAGGACATTTCCGCGCACTATCCCGGCCGGCTCGAGATCGTGCATGGCGATGCCATGACCTTCGACCCGCGTCCGCTGCTCAATGGCGAAAGAGCAAAGATCGTCGCGAACCTGCCTTACAACATCGCGACCCAGCTCCTGATCGGCTGGCTCACGACCGACCCCTGGCCGCCCTGGTACGACATGATGGTCCTGATGTTCCAGCGCGAGGTCGGTGAGCGCATCGTGGCGCGCGAGGACGAGGAGGCCTATGGCCGCCTCGGCGTGCTCGCCAACTGGCGCTGCGAGACGAAGATCCTGTTCGACATTTCGCCGTCGGCCTTCGTGCCGCCGCCGAAGGTCACCTCCTCCGTCGTGCGGCTGGTGCCGCGCGCAGAGCCCCTGCCTTGCGATCGCAAGCTGCTCGAACAGGTCGCAGCCGCCGCTTTCGGGCAGCGCCGAAAAATGCTGCGACAAAGCCTGAAATCGCTTCAAGCGGATCCCGCTCGCCTTGCCGCCGCCGCAGGTGTCGATGCGACGCGCCGTGCCGAGACCATTCCGATATCAGGCTTTGTTGCCATGGCACGTGAATTGGCGGATATACGAAAGCAAGCTGGATAACAGGAATTTCGGAGGAAGGAATATGGCGTTGATGCGTCGGCAGTCCCTGGTCAAGTTCGATGCGCCCTTGTGCGAGACCATCGTCGACACGCCGAAGCCGAAAGGCCGCGAGGTGCTGGTGCGCATCGAGCGCTGCGGCCTCTGCCATTCCGACCTGCACATCCAGGACGGCTATGCCGATCTCGGCGGCGGCAAGAAGCTCGACACCACGCGCGGCATGACGCTGCCCTTCACGCTCGGCCACGAGATCGCGGGCGTGGTCGACGAAGTCGGCTCGGACGTGCCGGCGAACCTTGTCGGAGCCAAGAAGGCGGTGTTCCCGTGGATCGGCTGCGGCCAGTGCCGCGACTGCGCCAATGGCGACGAGAACCTTTGCGCGAAACAGCGCTTCCTCGGCGTCTCCATCGACGGCGGCTTCGCCACCCACGTGCTGGTGCCCGACGCAAAGTACCTGCTCGACTACGATCCCCTGCCCGTCAACCAGGCCGCGACCCTGATGTGCTCCGGCGTGACCGCCTACGGCGCGCTCAAGCGCCTGGTCGACCGCCCGCGCCAGCGCAATCTGCTGCTGATCGGTCTCGGTGGCGTCGGCATGATGGGCCTGTCGTTCGCGCAGGCGATGTTCAAGCAGCCGATCACGGTGGCCGATCTCTCGCCGGCCGCACGTGAGACCGCGCTGAAGAACGGCGCAGCCGTCGCCTACGATCCGTCCGAGCCCGACGTGATCAAGCGCATCCTGAAGGAAACCGAGGGCGGCTTCGACGAGGTGGTCGATTTCGCCGGCAATGAGAAGTCGATGGCCTTTGCCGTGGCGGTCGCCGCGCGCGGCGGCAAGGTCGTCGTCTCCGGCCTGATGGGCGGCCAGTTCACCCTGCCGATGGTGCAATGGGTCTACAAGCGCCTGACCGTCGAGGGCTTCATGGTCGGCACGCTCGCGGAAGCCCAGGAGCTGATGGCGCTCGCCCGCGCCGGCAAGATCAAGCCGACGCCGATGCGCGAGGAGCCGATGGGCGACGTCCAGAAATGGATCGACGAGTTGCGCGCCGGCAAGGTCGTCGGCCGCATTGTGCTGAAGAACTGACGCGCAGGAAAATCCAGGCAGGCTTGGCGGCGAGATGAGATCTCGCCGCCGCGTTTTCCTCCGCCGAATTAACCCGGAATTGACGCAAGCCCCGGTTCCAAACAGGGGAACCGGCACGTCGCGAACTAAAGTCCTCGCCAGCTTTCTCTTTGGAATTCTGGTGAGGCCATACAGACCATCCGCCGCTTCCTG
The DNA here is from genome assembly GCF_004634465.1 of Bradyrhizobium sp. MOS001. Taxonomy (NCBI): domain Bacteria; kingdom Pseudomonadati; phylum Pseudomonadota; class Alphaproteobacteria; order Hyphomicrobiales; family Nitrobacteraceae; genus Bradyrhizobium; species Bradyrhizobium sp. MOS001. The sequence continues at coordinate 86,932 of NZ_SPVJ01000016.1, read as the reverse complement.
GCCGATGAAACCGGCGCCACTGCGATCGAGTACGGCCTGATCGCAGCCGGCATCGCGCTCGCGATCATCGCCGTGGTCAACAATCTCGGCTCGTCGTTGAAGTTGAAGTTCGGCTCGATCAGCACCTCGCTGAAGTAGCGAGAATCCAGCCCGCGCGCTGAAGGCACGTCGCCGCGCGGAACGGCTGCGGCCACACGGCGTTGGCAGCGCATGTCCATTCGTTGCACCGTCGAAAGCGCATTCTTCATCGCCTGGAGTTTCCTGGAGCAGAGCGGCGAGCTCGGACCTCCGGACGAGACCGCGAACACCATTCTGGATGCCATCGAAGCGCAGCTCAGGACCGGTGAGCGGCGGCAGTTGATGCTCGCCAACAAGGCGATCGGCGCCTACCGCAAGCAGGTGGCCCAAAGCCGCCTCTTGGCCGAACGCCAGATCCGTCTCGGATAAGAGCCCGCGGCGCCCCACAAGCGCTGGCTCATTTGGAAATTCCGTAGTTCTCCGGATGAGAACAAAGTTCGCAGCGTGTCCTGCGGGCAACGCTGGACGGCGCGACGCCTCGCTGCTGCGAACTTTTCGGTTTCCCGCAAACACTTGTGTTCACTTTGGAACTGTCGGTTCCTGCGCGGAAACGTAGGGTTTTTCCTGGAGACGCCGATTCCCGGCCAACGAAGAGCCCAGAGACAAGAAGAGTGACCGGCCGGCCCAGGAACGATCTGTTGCGAACGCTCAGCGCCCAGGATTTCGAGCTGCTCGCGCCGCACCTGCAATCGGTCGAGGTCGCCGCGAACCACGTTCTGCATCACGCCGGCGACGGCATCTCCGTGGTCCACTTCCCCTGCGGCCCTGCGTTCGTGTCGTTCGCGGTGCCGGTTGAGGATGACCGCGAGGTCGAAAGTCTCCTGGTGGGCCGCGAGGGCGGGGTCGGTCTTTCCGCAGGCCGCAGCCCGTCCCCGGCCTTTTCCCGCGTCGTCGTGAAGGTCGGCGGCACGCTGGTCCGCCTGCCGCTGCGCGCGCTCGAGCAGGCGCAGCAGCGATCGCCCAGCATGCATGAGATCTTTTCGCGCTACGCAGCCTGCCAGTTCGCACAGCTGCTCCAGACAGCGGCCTGCAACGCGGCGCATTCGATCGAACAACGCGCGGCGAAATGGATCATCGCGGCCCGAGAGCATATCGGCAGCGACGAAATCCGCCTCACCCATGAGCAGCTCGCCGGCATGCTCGGCGTCTCCCGCAGCTATGCCAGCCGCGTCATCCAGACGTTCAAGGCCAGGCGCATCCTCGCGACCCGCCGCGGCGCCATCCTGATCCTCGATGCGCCAGCGCTCGAGACAAGCGCCTGCACCTGCAACGGTGCGGTGAAGAAGCACTTTCGCGAAGTGCTGGGACGCGCGGCGGGCTAGAACGATCCACGCAGCCGGAACATATTCGCGTGGCCTGCATTGCCCGACATGGCGCGGTACTTCTTTCATTTCGAGGGCCAGCAACCTCACACCGACACGACCGGTGAAACGCTCCTCGACGACGATGCCGCCTGGCGCGAGGCCGTCCGCCTCTCCCGCGACGTAGAGCATGCGCTGCGCCCCGGCGACAGCTGGACGCTCAGCGTGTTTGACGGAAGCGAGCCTGTCTTCGTGCTTGCAATGGTGACACGGCGGTTTCGCTGACAGCCCTTCCCGTCGCCTCCGCACCGATCACATCAGACCACCAATTGGAACGCCGCGAATGTCCCATGCGTTGGCATCTCGTGAGGCAACGACGGAGTCAAAGCCCATGACGAAGCCGCTGACGAAAACGGTCAAGCCTGTTCCCGCGGAGAACCAGAGCCACAAGGGTCCCGGCAGCACGCCGTCAATTCCGCTCGACACCACCAAGGGCCATCGCGACGACGAGAAGCAGAACATTCGCGAACAGGCCGAGCACGGCAACATCACCCAGAACACCACGAACAGGCGCATGGGATAGTCAGGACCAGGGGGATCGAAGAGAGGAGACACGAACTTGGTCAATATCGGCAAATGGTACGATCCGATATCCGAGCGCTGGATCGCACCACGTGAATCACGATTGGAGGAAAAATCCTCTCATGCACGCGAGAAACACGTCCTTGAGCTGCAGCGAACCATCGAAGTTCAGCGCATCTGGCGCGCACTTGTCGATTGCTGCGCCCGCGACTGATGCTCTTGCGTGCACGCCGCGGCGGAGTAACCGCCGCCGGCCGCGCCGTTGTATCCCCGCATGAACGATCCCGCATCACCCGCAGGGCCCGTCGCAACCGCGATGCGCTATCTGTCGACCATCGTCGGCTGCGCCTGCCTGCTGCTGGCCGCGATCTGCATCGCCATCGCCTGTCAGGTCTTCATCCAGACCGGCGTGTTCGCGCAGTCCTACGCGATGGTGGGGCTGATCGGCACTGCGCTGGGGTGTCTAGCGCTGACGCTGGCGGTCTGGAAGTAAACACCGATCCATCCCTCATCATTCCGGCGTGCGTGGCCCGGGGTGGATGCCCGGGACAAGCCCGGGCATGACGGCCTGTAACGCTCCCATGCGATTGCCCTGCACAGAATGTCGCACCGCTTTTCGCCGGGGCGCCGGGCTGGTAGATTGGCGTCATTGCCTTGAAGAGTTTTCGCTTTGGGGGTTTTCATGCGCGCGAGGATTTTCAATCGCGTCGTGGGGCTGGCGGCGCTGGCCGCAGCCCTGCTTATCGCCGGGGCGGCGCCGGCCTCGGCCGAGAAGCGCATTGCGCTGGTCGTCGGCAACTCCGCCTACAAGAACATCACACCGCTCGACAACCCGTCCAAGGACGCGAGCCTGATGTCGGAGACGCTTGCCGCGCTCGGCTTCACACTGGTCGGCGGGCGCGCCCAGCTCGATCTCGACAAGGGCGCGATGGACATCGCGGTGCAGAGCTTTGGCCGGCAGGTCCAGGGCGCCGACGTCGCGCTGTTCTATTATGCCGGTCACGGCGTGCAGGTCGCCGGCTCCAACTATCTCGTGCCTGTCGGCGCCAATCCGACGCGCGAGGCCGATGTCGATTTCCAGATGACCGACGTCAACCTCGTGCTGCGGCAGATGCAGGGATCGGGCACGCGCCTCAACCTCGTGATCCTCGACGCCTGCCGCAACAACCCGTTTGGCTCGCGCGGCCTGCGATCCTCCGACGGCGGCCTTGCGCAGATGCGCGCGCCGGAGGGCACGCTGATCTCCTACGCGACGCAGCCCGGCAACGTCGCGCAGGACGGCAGCGACGGCCACAGCCCCTACACCAAGGCGCTGGCGGCGACGGTCCGGACCGCGGGCCTCGACGTGTTCCAGACCTTCAACCAGGTCGGCCTCGCCGTGAAGCGCGCCACGTCAGGCGCGCAGCAGCCCTGGGTGTCATCCTCGCCGATCGACGGCACCTTCTATTTCGTACCGCCGACGCAAAGCCCGCCGCCGCAGGTCGCGGCGATGCAACCCGATCCGCTGCCGGCGGATCGGCTGCGCGCCGATCCCGATCGCGTGCCGCTGCGCGATGCCGCACTGCTGAGCGAATTGAGCGAGCGGCTCTACGAGCTCAATTTCGATCCTGACACGCCCGATGGACTGACCCGTGCGATCACCAAGCTCCAGCAGAGGATCTCGATGGCGCCGACGGGCGAGGCAACCGAAGGCCTGCTGCTGCGGATGCGCAAGATGGAGGATCTGAAGCCGTGGGGCTCGATCGTGTACGGGCCCGGCAGCAGCAAATGGGGCATATCGTGGAACCACGCCTCGCGGCGCGCGGCGGTGGCGGATGCGCGCGGCAATTGCGCCGGTGCCAAATGTCCGATCGAGCTCTCCTTCTACGGCAACCGCTGCTGCGCGTTCGCGATATCAGACAAGTCCTGGTCGCTGGTCCAGCGCGACAGCATCCCGCACGCCAGGGATGCCGCGCTTGACGAATGCGGCAAGGCTGGCAAAGCTTGCCGCATTATCGGATCCGTCTGCGCCGACGGCTCCGGCCGCTGATACCTTTTTCATTTCGGATTGTTTCCTCATGCCCAATGCCGTTGTCCGTACGATCACCCTTGCGTCCCTCCTCAACCTCGCCCTCGCCTCGTCGTCCGCCTTCGCGCAGTCTGGCAGCGCCGGCGGCTCAATCGGCAACGACGAAAAGTCGTTGTCCGGCTCGCGCCAGGATACTTCTTCAGGCCGCTCGGCCGAACCGGCGGCGCCCTCACGCCGGAGCAAGCCGGCGACCGAGGAACGCTCGTCGCCTCGGCGAAGCGGAGGTGGCGGTGGAGGTGGCGGCGGTGGTTTCGACGGTGCCTGGGCGGTCGTCAGCATTGGTTGCGGCGGCAGCACGAGCGGCGCTGTCGTCGTGAGCTCGGGCAAAATCATCGGCGAAGGCGTTCGCGGAACCGTCAGCCCGGGCGGCTCGGTCAGCACGTTCGGCCAGGGCCAGGGCGTGACCTTTACCAGCACGGGCCGGCTCGCGGGCCGCAGTGGTTCCGGAACGTGGCGACGCTCCGACGGCTGCGGCGGAACCTGGAGTTCGGCGAAGCAATAGCCCTCGAAAACGCCTGAATTCGCGGCGGAACGAACGCCGCGCAGGCCCGATTCAAGCCACATCCTCTCCGGATTTGCGGCTCATTGCCACCCAAGTCTTTGATGACAAAGGGAAGGTAAAGAGTTGCGTTATGCGTAATCGGGAGACCAGGATGGGCAACCGCACCGCGAAGTTCATATCTGCGCTTGTCGGCAGCATCATCGCCGGCGCACCACTGGCCGCCGTGTCGCAGAATGCGCCGGAGGCAACGAGCTCGGCAAATGCCGCCAGCGACTGCCTCGCCTCGCCAAAGGGCGTCGCGCCGCAGGGGCAGCATTGGTACTATCGCCTGGAGCGCGGGAGCAAGCGGCAATGCTGGTATCTGCGCGCCGAAGGCAGCAAGGACAGCGCCAAGGCCGTGCAGACCGCGCAGGCTGCGCCCGATGCACCGACGGCAGATTCAGCAGCGCCGCAGCAGCAGCACCCAGTGCAGGACGCACGCGCCGAATATCTGACGCCGCAGGGCAATACCGCGCCGACGCCGCCGAATGCGCCCGCACCAGCGAAACCGGCGCCGATGCAACAAGCTGCCACTCCCTCCGCCGACAGCAACGCGCAGCAGCCCCCGGTCGCCACGCGCTGGCCCGATGCCTCCGCCGCGGCTCCGTCGCCCGCACCGCAGGCTGCGCCCGCTCCTGTCGCCTCGCCCGCACCGCCGAGCGCGAAGCCGTCAAAATCCCCCGCCCCGGTCGCGCTTGCCGCGGCAGATGCCACCACCGATAAAGCGACCGGCTCGCTCCAGACGCTGCTGCTCGTGATCGGTGGCGCGCTGGCGCTCGCCGGCCTCCTCGCCAGCATCATCTATCGCTTCGCAGGCGGACGACGCGTCCGCGTCCAGGATCGTCGCGTCAATTGGGACAATCGGGAGCCGCACGACGACGGCCGCGCACCCTGGCTCGAGGCGATGCCGACTGCCGCGCCGCGCGCGCAGCAGCCGCGCCCGGTGGATTTCGATGCCGCCCGTCCCCAGGCGGCCGCGCGTCCCCAAGCTGCCCAGCGCGAAGCCGCGCAGCCCAAGGCCGCGCAGCTCAAGGCGATCGATCACGCGATCGATGCCGTCGATCAGCGGGCGCCCCAAGCCCGCAACGAGGTCGCAGAGCTCGACGAGGCCAACATGTTCAACGGAGAGTTCGAGATCGAGGCATCGGCCCCCCGGCTCGCGGCCAACGACATCAATGACAAGGGGGCGGCCGATCGCGATGACGACGTGCAGATCGAGGACGCCGTCGACGTCGACGTGATCACGGCGATGCTGGAACGGCTGGCGCAGGAAGGACCGCGCCTCGCGAAGCCTAACCTTGAAGCTGGCCTTGCAAACCTCGTACGAAACCAACGAGGCCAGTCCGCCGCTCGCGCTTGAGGCGCTCGGCCTTCAGGATCGACTGCACTTCGGCAAACGCCTCGTCGACCGCGTGGTTGATGACGATGTAGTCGTACTCGGCCCAGTGGCTCATCTCGTGGCTGGCGCGGCTCATGCGCTTGCGGATCACCTCGTCGGAATCCTGCGCGCGCGAATGCAGCCGCTTCTCGAGATCGGCGGCCGAGGGCGGTAAAATGAACACGCTAACGACGTCCGCGCGCGCCTTCTCGCGGAGCTGCTGCGTGCCCTGCCAATCGATGTCGAACAGCACGTCCTGCCCGGCCGACAGCGCCGCCTCGACCGGCGCACGCGGCGTGCCGTAGCTGTTGTCGAACACCGTCGCCCATTCCAGCAACTCGTCGCCCTTCACCATCGCGCCGAACCTGGCCTTGTCGACGAACAGGTAGTCGCGGCCGTCGACCTCGCCCGGCCGCATCGCCCGCGTGGTCGCGGAGACCGACATCCGCAGGCCGGGCATGCGGTCGATCAGCAGACGCGACAGCGTCGTCTTGCCCGCGCCCGACGGCGAGGACAGCACGAACATCAATCCACGCCGCTCGACACCGTCAGTTCCGTGACCGCCCGTCGTCATCGATCACTCCAGATTCTGGACCTGTTCGCGGAATTGCTCGACCACGTTCTTCATGGCCAGGCCCGTATTGGTCAGCTCGATGTCGTTCGACTTCGAGCAGCAGGTGTTGACCTCGCGGTGAAACTCCTGCGCCAGGAAGTCGAGCTTGCGGCCGATTGGGCCGCCCTTGCCAATCAGCTCGCGCGCCTGCGCGATGTGCGAGGCGATGCGGTCGAGCTCCTCGCGGATGTCGGCCCTGGTGGCGATCAGGATCGCCTCCTGCATCAGGCGGTCGGAATCGAACCGGTCGGAGGTGTCGAGCAGGGTCGCGATCTGCTCGGCGAGCCTCGCCTTGATCGCCTCGGGCTTGCGGCCCGGCGCAGCTTCCGCCTTCCTCGCCAGCACTTCGACCTCGTCGACCCGCTGGGTCAGGATCTGCCCGAGCGACGTGCCCTCGCGCTTGCGCATCTCGACGAGATCGGCGAGCGCCTTGTCGAAGGCCTCCGCGGCGGCGGCACGCGCGGCCTTGTCCTCCTCCTCGTCACCCTCGGGCTCGGCAACCTCGACGACGCCCTTGATGGCGAGCAGGCCGTCGACGCTCGGCGCGACCGCATCGACCTTGCCGGCGATCATCGCGGCCGCCTTCAGGACGGCATTGAGCACGTCCTCGTTGACGCGGACGGAAGCTGCGGCGTTGGCGCGCTTGACGTTGAGATTGGCGTAGACGGTCCCGCGCGACAAAAGCTCGCCGGCGCGCTTCTTGGCGTGGGCCTCAAGCTCGTCGAACCCCTGCGGCAACCGCACCCTGAGGTCAAAGCCCTTGGCGTTGACCGACTTCAATTCCCATTCGAACGTATACGGCCCGCTAGCGCCGTGGCTTCGGGCAAAGCCGGTCATGGACGACAGCGCCATCAGGTCAATTTCTCCGGAAACTCAGGATTCGCGAGGCCCATCAGGCCACGCGAATCTTAAGACTATTTTGCGGGAAAGTGGAATCCGCAAAGTCCCGCAGGCAGATCTGCGCGAACCTAGCGCTGGACCACCGGCGGCGACGGCTGCACCGCGCCCTGGCGGGCGGGCGCGGGATTGGCGGGGCGAGCGGCTGGCGGCTTTTTCTGCTGATTGGGCCGCGCCGGCGTGGTCGCGGTCGGCGGATCCGCGGCCGCGCCGGGCGCGGCGGCCGCCGGCGGCTGCGCATCCTCGGCCGGCTCGACCGTGTCGTTCTGGATCTGCTTCTCCATCGCGCGGAGCTTGGCGACGTTCTTCTGGTGCGCGTCGTAGGTTTCGGTGAAGGCATGCCCGCCGGTGCCGTCGGCGACGAAATAGAGGTCGCGGGTGCGGGCCGGGTTGGCGGTGGCTTCCAGCGAGGCGCGGCCGGGGTTGGAGATCGGGCCGGGCGGCAGTCCCTCGATCACATAGGTGTTGTAGGGCGAAGGCTGCGTGATCTCGCTGCGCTTGATCGGACGGCCGAGCGTACCCTTGCCGCCGACCAGGCCGTAGATGATGGTCGGATCGGACTGCAGCTTGATTTTCTGCTTGAGCCGGTTGGCGAATACGGCAGCGACACGGCTGCGCTCGTCCGGCTTGCCGGTCTCCTTCTCGACGATCGAGGCCAGCGTCACCAGTTGCTCCGGCGATTTCACCGGAATGTCCTGGCTGCGGCGCTCCCAGATCTCGGCCAGCACGCGCTTGTGCGCCTGTTGCATGCGCTGGATCACCTGATCGCGCGGGGTCCCGCGCGGGAACTTGTAGGTCTCTGGCAGCAGCGTGCCTTCACGCGGCAACTCGCGGACGCTGCCGGTGAAGATGTCGTTGTCGGACAGCCGCGCCACGATCTGCTCGGAGGTCAGGCCTTCCGGGATCGTGACGGAATGCTGCACCACCTTGCCCTCGACGATGGTGGCGATGACGTCGCGCAAGGAGGCGTTCTTCTGGAACGAATACTCACCCGGCTTCAGGTCCGAGCTCGCCTTCAGCGCGGCGACGCTGGCGATGAACACCCACGGATTGACGTCGGCCACGCCTTCCCGGTTCAACGTCTCGGCGATGTCGCGCTTACCGGCCCGCTGCGGGATGTTGACGATCTTGTCTTCCTTCAGCGGCCCCGGCGCCTCGAGCAATTGCCGGCCGTAATAGTAGACGCCGCCGGCGCCGAGCATGGCGATCAGCAGAAGGGTGATGATGGCGTTGCCGACGATCACGAAGGGATTGCGCGCCCGGTCCGATCGCCTCGGCGGCGGCGGAACCTGCTCGGGCTCCAGCGCTGCCCGCGGACTCCGGGGCGAAATGGGCGGCCTTTCACTCATCGAAGCAACCTGAATCCTGCCGGTTCAATCGCGGCCAGACAATCGCTTGTCGAGCCAATGCACGCGCCCACGGGGTATGACTATCGCTGAATACGGCAAAACGGTGGATTCGTTTCAAACGCAAACTAATGAACCAGGCGGCGGAAGATCACCGACGCGTTGGTACCGCCAAAACCAAAAGAATTCGACAACGCGACGTTGACCTCGCGCTGCTTCGCAATGTGCGGCACGAGATCGATCGCAGTCTCCACCGACGGATTGTCCAGATTGATGGTCGGCGGCACGACATTATCGCGAATCGCGAGAATGGCGAAGATCGCCTCGATCGCGCCGGCGGCACCAAGGAGATGGCCGGTCGAGGATTTGGTCGAGGACATCGCGACCTTGGAAGCGGCGTTGCCGAGCAGCCGCTCGACCGCACCGAGCTCGATCTCGTCGCCGAGCGGTGTCGAGGTGCCGTGGGCGTTGATGTAGTCGAGATCGGATGCCGTGAGGCCGGCGCGCTTGAGCGCTGCCGCCATGCTGCGGAAGCCGCCATCGCCATCGGGCGACGGCGAGGTGATGTGATAGGCATCGCCCGAAAGACCGTAGCCGATCACCTCGGCGTAGATCTTGGCGCTGCGACGCTGAGCGTGCTCGAGTTCTTCCAGGACGAGGACGCCGGCGCCCTCGCCCATCACGAAGCCGTCGCGGTCCTTGTCGTAGGGGCGCGATGCCTTCTCGGGCGTTTCGTTGAAGCCGGTCGAGAGCGCGCGCGCGGCATTGAAGCCGGCAATGCCGATCCGGCTGATCGGCGACTCGGCGCCGCCGGCAACCATGACGTCGGCATCGCCCAGCGCAATCAGACGGGCGGCGTCGCCGACCGCATGTGCACCGGTCGAACAGGCCGTGACCACCGAATGGTTGGGCCCCTTCAGGCCGTGCGCGATCGAGACGTAGCCGGAGGCAAGATTGATGAGGCGGCCCGGAATGAAGAACGGCGACACCCGGCGCGGTCCGCGCTCCTTCAGGAGGATCGCGGTTTCGGCAATGCCGGTGAGGCCGCCGATGCCGGAACCGATCATGGTGCCGGTCGCACACTTGTCCTCTTCGGTCTCGGGATGCCAGTTGGCATCATCGAGCGCCTGGCCGGCTGCGGCCATGCCGAAGATGATGAAGTCGTCGACCTTGCGCTGGTCCTTCGGCTCCATCCAGGTATCGGGATTGAAAGTATCGTTCGTGCCGTCGCCGCGCACGACGGTGCAGGCGTATTTGGTCTGAAGATCGGAGACATCGAAGCTCTCGATCCTGCGTGCGCCGCTTTCGCCGTTGAGGATGCGTTTCCAGGTCGGTTCGACGCCGCAGCCGAGCGGCGACACCATGCCGAGACCAGTGACGACAACCCGCCTCATATTCGAAAACTCCGCATCGAAAGATTCACGGCCAATAACAAGAAACCGGCTGACCGCTGGTCAGCGGCCCGTCCGGTTTCAATGTTGTCCCCGCGAAAATGAAGAGCCTTAGCTCTTCGCGTTCTTCTCGAGAAACTTCGTGGCGTCGCCGACGGTGAGAATCGTCTCCGCGGCGTCGTCCGGAATCTCGCAACCGAATTCTTCTTCGAACGCCATCACCAGCTCGACGGTGTCCAGACTGTCGGCGCCGAGGTCGTCGATGAAGCTCGCAGCGTCGACAACCTTCTCGGGTTCAACACCAAGGTGTTCGACCACGATCTTCTTAACCCGCTCGCCAATGTCACTCATTGCATAACCTCGTGTTGTTCCCTGTAGACCCGACCCCCCGGGACGATACGAGCCGTCGTGGTCGTTGACTGCCTTCGCTTACGAACTTTGATTGGCCCCATCTTAACCGATGCAGGCCCGGCGAGACGGCCAAGGCTCCGCATCGCCAATATACAGGGTTTCAAAAACCTGCAATGGCGTTCTTTGCCCATCCGTTGAGCGTCCGGTTATCATACTTCAACTGCCTTGACTACAAGCCTCATTTCGCACCGGAAACGGCCGTTTGCCGCATCCCGCACCGCCCATGTGGGCAGTGCGGAAGGAGACGTCAGATCATGGCCATGCCGCCGTTGACGTGGATGGTTTGTCCCGTGACGTAGGCCGCTTCGTTCGAACTCAGGTAGACGGCGGCGGCTGCGATGTCCTCCGGCGTCCCCAGGCGGGCAGCCGGAACCTTGGCCAGAATCGTCTCGCGCTGCTTGTCGTTGAGCGCATCGGTCATCGGCGTCTTGATGAAGCCCGGCGCGATGCAGTTCGCGGTCACGCCGCGCTTGGCGTATTCGGCACCGAGCGTCTTGATCATGCCGATCAGGCCGGCCTTCGATGCCGTGTAGTTGCCCTGCCCGGGATTGCCGGTGACGCCGACGATCGACGTGATGGCAATGATACGGCCGAAGCGCTTGCGCATCATCAGCTTGGTCGCGGCGCGCGCCAGGCGGAAGGTCGAGGTCAGATTGATGTTGATGACCTCCTCCCAGTCCTCGTCACGGAGCTGGACGAAGAGATTGTCGCGGGTGATGCCGGCATTGGCGACGAGAATGTCGACCTGCCCCATCGCGGCTTCCGCGGCGGGCACCAGCGCCTCGACCTCGTCGGCCTTGGAGAGATTGCAGGGCAGCACGTGGGTACGCTCGCCGAGCTTGCCGGCGAGCTCATCCAGCACTTCCTTGCGCGTTCCGGAGATCGCAACGGTAGCACCCTGCGCGTGCAGCGCCTGCGCGATCGCGCCGCCGATGCCGCCGGTCGCGCCGGTGACGAGCGCCTTTTTGCCAGTCAGATCGAACATTGAAAAACTCCTTCAGGCCTGCTTCGCAGCGGCCAATGCATCCTTGGCGGCGGCAATGTCGTTGGGACCACCGACCGACACGCCGACGGCGCCATCCGCAATGCGCTTGACGAGACCAGACAGCACCTTGCCAGCGCCGATCTCGAAGAAGCGGTTGACGCCCTGCCCTGCCATATAGGCAACCGACTCGCGCCAGCGCACCGTGCCGGTGACCTGCTCGACCAGGCGGCGACGGATCTCGTCGGGATCGCTGATGGCGCTCGCCAGCACGTTCGACACCAGCGGCGCCGCCGGCGCCCTGATCGTGACCTTCGCCAGCGCCTCCGCCATGGCGTCGGCGGCGGGCTGCATCAACTTGCAATGGAACGGTGCGGACACCGGCAGCAGCATTGCGCGCTTGGCGCCCTTGGTCTTGGCAATCTCGACGGCGCGATCGACCGCAGCCTTGTCGCCGGAGACGACCACCTGCCCGCCGCCATTGTCGTTGGCGGCTTGGCAGACCTGGCCCTGTGCCGCCTCGCCTGCGACCTCCATGGCGGCCTCGTAGTCGAGACCAAGGAGAGCGGCCATCGCGCCGGCGCCGACCGGCACGGCTTTTTGCATTGCGAGACCGCGGGTGCGAAGCAACCGCGCGGTATCCGAGATCGTCAGGCTGCCGGCCGCAGCCAGCGCCGAATATTCACCGAGCGAGTGGCCGGCGACGAAGGCCGCATCCCGTCCCACGGAAAACCCGGCTTCGGCCTCCAGCACGCGCAGGGTGGCGACAGAGACCGCCATCAGCGCCGGCTGGGCGTTTTGGGTGAGCTGGAGAGTTTCTGCCGGACCATCCCAGATGATCGCCGTCAGCTTCTCCCCAAGCGCGGCATCGACCTCGTCGAACACGGCGCGCGCCACCGGAAAGGCGTCGGCCAGGGCCTTGCCCATGCCAACCGCCTGGGACCCCTGCCCTGGAAATGTGAATGCTGCCGTCATCGGCGCTCCCTGCTTGTCGGGCGTGATCCCTGCGAGAACCGGCAGCCGATGACGCACGGCCTTAGGCCATGGTTCCGGATCATGCTCCAAAGGGGGCCGTAGACACTGTCCGGGGCCGGAATGTCAAGCCAAGATAGGAACTTCGCCCGGGATTCAACGGGGAACGCTGGCCCTAGAATCCACCATTGGTCTGATTGGCGTCGACCGCCGCCCCTGCCTGCGCGCGGCGCGCGCTGTTCACGAGTTGCCCCGGCCGGTCATCCCGGTCCGGCTTCGCGGTCGCCAGCCGCAGCACCGCGGCGTAGCCCGGCTGCACCTCCATGCGGCCGGCGTGCCGGCTCGCACTCAGCAGGCGATGCACCTTCGGCAGATTGTAGCAGGGCACGTAGAACAGGAGATGATGCTCGAGGTGATAGTTCACGTAGTACGGCGCGATGAACAGCCGCTCGAGGAAATTCGCATGCGTGGTGCGGGTGTTGCGCAAGGGATCGCTGCTGTCGGGCACGACGGCGTGCTCGGCGATGTTGCGGATGCGGGTGATGACCATCATCCAGGTCAACAGCGGCACCAGCCATAGCAGCGGATAGGCCCACCATACGCCGGCTGCCGCGAGCGCTGCGAACATCGCGGCATTGGCGAGGCATTGCGGGCCGAGCTTCTCCCAGAAATGCGCCGCGCGCTGCCGCAACGTCCAGTCCTTCGGCCCGAGCGCATTGAGCAGTTGCGCCTTGCGCTGCTGGTAGCCGGTCTGCCCGGTGATGTCGCGAATGAACTTGCGGCGATAGCTCAGCTTGGTGATCGGAAACGGCGCCGACAGCACGAGATCGGGGTCGTCCTCCTGCTGGGTGCGCGCGTGATGCTGAAGGTGGTAGCGCCGATAGCTGCGCGTCTCCGCGAAGAGAGGATAGGCGCAGAACCATTGGCTCAGGGCCAGATTGGTCTTCTCGTCAGCGGACAGGCAGCCATGCGCGCCGTCATGCATCAGGATCGCGAGCCCGAGCTGGCGCGAACTGATGATGGCAACGGCGAGAATGTAGGTGATCGGGTTGGGCCACCACGCGACGAAAGCGATCGCTGCGGCAATGAGTGCCCAGGCGTGGGCGATCAGCGCGACGCCTTTCCAGGTCACGCGCTGGCGCACGTCGGCGAGTTGGTCGTCGGTCAGGAAATCGCGGGCACGCATGCGAAGTGCGGTCATGGCCTAACCCTCCTCATTCGAACTGCCAGATGCGTCGCGCTCGTCGACCAGACGGAGCCGCGCCGTGTCGCTGGCTGATTTCGCCTGCTCGCCGAGCACACGCAGCATCTCGGCGCATAATTCATCCGGCGACCGGCCCATGGCGTACCCCTCGAGAATGACGCCGATGGCGGCGGCCCAGAACCGCCGCGAGCTTTCGTCGGGCGCACGCAGGGAGCGCCAGCCGTGCCGCGCGACCTGGCTCGCATAGGCGCGCGCGCCTTCACCGTGCAGGCGCTCGATGGTGCGCTCGACCAGCGGCGCAAGATCCTGGCGCCGCCGGGTCAGCGTCAGCGCCTCTGCGAAGAACGCGACCGAATCGCTCGCCGTCACGGTCTCGGCCAGCGCGCGGGTATAGTCCCGCGGCGTGCGCGCTTTCAGCGCTGCCTGCTCCGTCGCCCGCGCCAGATACAGCAGCTCGCGGCAGGCGCATTCGACGAACAGCGCCTCCTTGGTGCGGAAGTAATAGGTGATCTGGCTCGGGAACGCGTCCGCGGCGGCGGCAATGTCGGTGATGGCCGTGCCGGACAGCCCCCGCTCCCTGAACAGCGGGCTCGCCGCATCGAGCAGCAGCGACCGCATCTTGCGACCGGCCGAACGTGTGGCCCGGGCCGCATGCTTGGGGTCGCCAGCCGCCTCTAACGGCTCATGGACCGACTTTTCCACCATTGGGGTCTTCTGCGTTGATTTCTTTGTATGTTATACAAACAAATAAATCAAGCTGGTGTGGTCCGGGAGGGCCGGCCCCGCTGCCCGCACCGGAACCATCCGGGGCCGAAAGCACGGCCTCCAACCTTGCAAAGCCGGTCAAAATCCGTATAAGCGCGCCATCCGCAGACCCCGGCCGGGAGCTGAACGGACGGTCTCAGCAAATCCTTCGTGATTTTGGTGTGGCAGGGCCAGTCGGCCCGTCGTCCCGTGTTTCCGCCTTCTGAGCTTAATCCCAGAGTCCTTTCCGAAGGCCTCTCAAGGGCTTGACGCCGGGCGATGCGCCAACATGAGGAAAGGACCATTATGGCTCTCTATGAGCATGTTTTTCTCGCGCGCCAGGACGCGAGCACGCAGCAGGTCGAAGAGCTGACTGCGCAGATGACCGGCATCGTCGAGGGTCTCGGCGGCAAGGTCACCAAGACCGAGAATTGGGGCGTTCGCTCCCTCACCTACCGCATGAACAAGAACCGCAAGGCGCACTTCGTGCTGCTCAACATCGACGCGCCGTCCGCGGCGATCGCCGAGATCGAGCGCCAGGAGCGCATCAGCGAAGACGTGATCCGCTATCTCAGCGTTCGCGTCGAGGAGCTCGAGGAAGGCCCGTCGGCGATGATGCGCAAGGCTGACCGCGACCGCGAGCGTGACGACCGTGGCGGCGGCTTCCGCGGCGATCGTGAAGGCGGTGGCTTCCGTGGCGACCGCGAGGGTGGTTTCCGTGGCGGCGATCGCGACGGTGGTGGCTTCCGCGGTGACCGCGGTCCGCGCCGTCCGCGCGACGAAGCTGAAACGACAACGCCGGATGCGGAGTAAGATCAATGGCTGAAGCTGGTGCACGCCGTCCGTTTTTCCGTCGTCGCAAGAGCTGCCCGTTCACGGGCGCAAACGCTCCGAAGATCGACTACAAGGACTCCAAGCTCTTGATGCGCTACGTCTCCGAGCGCGGCAAGATCGTGCCGAGCCGCATCACCGCGGTGTCGGCCAAGAAGCAGCGTGAGCTCGCCCGCGCCATCAAGCGCGCGCGCTTCCTGGGCCTGCTGCCCTACGTCATTCGCTAAGACGAATTCGGCCGGCGGCGACATCGCCGCCGGCCGCGCTTTTTTGGTTTCATAAGGCTTCCGGGTCGTCTGGTCGCCGATGGTTGGGGCGAGATGCCTCTAACCGCTCGAAGGGAGCGGGACAGCTGATGATGACTCTTGGATTGATAGCCCTGATCGCCGGCGCTGCGTCGGCCCTGATGTTCGCCTCGATCGTATCGGGCGCGCTGATCTCGCTCGTCCTGTTCTATCTCGCGCCGCTGCCGCTGATGGTCGCCTCGATCGGCTGGGGCCCGCTTTGCGCGAGCCTCGGCGGCATCGCAGCTGCGATCGGCCTCGGGGCCCTGTTCGGCCTGCCCTACTGCATCGCCTTTGCCGTCACCGTCGCGCTGCCCGCGTGGTGGCTCGGCCATCTCGTCCTGCTCAGCCGGCGCCTTGGACCCGTCGCGCCGGAAACCGCCACCGAGCCGCCGGCCGAGCCCGAGCTCGAATGGTATCCGGTCGGCCGCATCCTGCTGTGGATCGCGGGCTTCGCCGCGCTGACCACGATCGCCGCCCTGCTCACCCTCGGCACCGACGCCGAGACGATCACCGGCACGCTGCGGCGCGGCTTGATGCGCCTGCTCCGCACCGCCGACCCGCAGACGTCAGGCGAAGCCGGTCAGTTCGTCGACGCGCTGGTGCTCATCGCCCCGGCCGCCGCCACCATCGTCGCGATGATGACGCTCACCCTCAATCTCTGGCTCAGCGGCAAGATAACGGCGACATCGGGCCGCCTGCTGCGTCCGTGGCCGGACATGATGACGGCCGAGCTGCCGCCGATGACGCTGGTGGCGCTCTGCATCGCGCTCGCGTTCTGCTTCACCGGCGGGTTGCTCGCGATGGTCGCGCAGATCACGACGGCGGCGCTGATGATGGGCTATGCGCTGACCGGTTTTGCCGTGCTGCATACGCTGACGCTGGCGCTGAAGAGCCGCACCTTCTGGCTCGGCTCGACCTATGCCGTCGTCGTCGTGTTCGGCTGGCCCGTCATCGCGATGGTGATCCTCGGCCTCGCGGATGCCGTGTTCGGCTTCCGCGAGCGCTTCCTGCGCAGCCGCCAGCCACCGCCGCTGCCGACCTCTTAAGTTCAACCCCAAAACCCAACTCACTCAACACTTCAAAGGAGAACGAATATGGAAGTCATTTTGCTGGAACGCGTGAGCAAGCTCGGCCAGATGGGCGAAGTCGTGAAGGTTCGCGACGGCTATGCCCGCAATTTCCTGCTCAAGCGCGGCAAGGCGCTGCGCGCCACCGCCGACAACCGCGCCAAGTACGACGGCATGAAGGCCGATCTCGAGGCTCGCAACCTCCAGTCCAAGGGCGAGGCGTCCAAGGTCGCCGAGAAGATCCAAGGCAAGAACATCATCGTGATCCGTCAGGCTTCCGAAGCCGGCCAGCTGTTCGGCTCGGTCACGGTGCGCGACGTCGTCGTTGCGTTCGAAGCCGACGGTGTCTCGCTTGAGCGCCCGCAAGTGCAGCTCGACGCGCCGATCAAGACCATCGGCAAGCACACCATCACCGTCGCCGTTCACCCCGAGGTCGAGGTCGAGGTTTCCGTCACGGTTGCGCGCAGCCAGGACGAGGCCGAGCGCATCAACCGCGGCGAGGACATCTCGACCCGCAACGAGGACCGCGATGCGGCCGCCGAAGCGATCGCCGCCGCCGGCGAGTTCTTCGATCCGGAAGCCCAGCAGGACGACGAGCCGGCGCCGGCTGCGGACGAGACCGAGAAGTAAGACCCGCGTTCGCGCAGGTTGCGACGCCCGGCCGCCTCAGGCGGCCGGGCTTTTCGTTTTCGCGGCGACGTCCTCGCTCAGCATCGCGATCGAGGCGAGCGCAGTTGCCGTATGCTTCTCGACACCGTCGTTGACGCAAAACACGTCGGCCGCGACCACCGAGACCTGGCGGCCCGGCTTGATCACCCTGGCCCGGCAGATCAGCTTCTCGCCGACCGCCGGCGACAACAGATTGAGCTTGTATTCCGCCGTCAACGCCGGCTGGCCGCGCGAGGTGGCCGCTGCGATCGTCGTGGCGTTGTCGACCAGGAAGGCGGTGACGCCGCCATGGAAGAAGCCGTGCTGCTGGAGCAGCTCGGGCCGGCGCGCGACCGCAATCGTGCAGGTGCCGCGCGACAATTCCGAGAGCTCGGCGCCCACCAGGTTCATAAAACCCTGCCGGCCGACATTGGCGTGGATGCGCTCGGCGATCGGACCGAATTCGGGATCTGCTTCGGCTCGCATGCGGCTTCTCCTTATTGCTTGTGGATGCGATCGGGCGGGCGCAGCGCACGGTTGGCGCAGGTGACAAGCGTGTCGGCTTCGCTGCGCGGATCGGCGCGGTCACGTCCCGAGAGAAAGGCGCGGCAGAAGATCTGGGCAGGGCCGATGAGCTGGCTGACGAACATCACAGGCGTCATCGGCAAAAGCTCGCCGCCGGCGACCAACGGCGCGCGCCAGCGCTCGATGCCTTCGGCAAGGCGCGCATTCTGCGCGCGCTGGGCGTCGCGGACGTCCTCGCCCCATTCGCTGCGCGAGATCTCGAAGAGATAGCGGGCCTCGCGCCGGCTCGACACCACCCAGTCGAGATGGGCCCGGATCAGCCGATCGATGCCCTGCCCGGCATTGGGCATCGGATCGAGCGCGGCCAGCACTGCGGCGTGATAGTGCCGCAGCACCTCCAGGAACAGCGCACCGGCCAGTTCCTTC
This sequence comes from Bradyrhizobium sp. MOS001, assembly GCF_004634465.1. Lineage (NCBI taxonomy): Bacteria > Pseudomonadati > Pseudomonadota > Alphaproteobacteria > Hyphomicrobiales > Nitrobacteraceae > Bradyrhizobium > Bradyrhizobium sp. MOS001. The sequence goes on along the minus strand of NZ_SPVJ01000016.1, from coordinate 68,640 downwards.
TTTGATCCGAAGACATGAAAGAAGCTGCCGTTGGAGGCGCGTGCCCGGGCGCGGATCGCGGCCACCGTCGCAGCTTCGAAGCCGACCCGGTCGAATACGAAAAGCGCGGCCGCCAACAGGTCGTCACGCACGCTCGTCGCCATCGACGCCTCCTAGAGTATTACTCTAGAGCAATACTCTAATTGTGGTCAAGACGATGCGAAGGCCGCGATGCGTGCGGCCTTCGCAAATCGACGGAAAATCTGGCTTCGCTTAGCGCGAAATCGGCGGTGTGGGCGGACCGGACGAGTCGGCTGGCGCCGCGGGCGGGGCCGCAGCGGTCGCGGGCGGTGCAGGCTCCTGCGGCCTGGCTGCCGGTTCGGAGCTCGCGGCCGGCTTGGGAGCAGCCTCCTCCGCCGGCTTGGCCTCGGCGGGCTTCGCGGCGGCAGACGGCGCAGCCGGCGTGACCTGCGGTACCGGATCGGGCCGCAGCGCCGGAGTATCGCTGCCGCGCGGCTCGACCTTGGCACTATCCGGCCTGGCCTCAGCCGGCTTCTCTGCCGGCTTGTTCTCGGGCTTCGCCTCGTCACGGCCGGGCTCGACCTTGGCCGTGTCGGGCTTGGTCGTGTCAGGCTTGGTCTCGGCCTTCGGCTCGCTCTTCTTGTCTTCAATGGCCGGCGCGGCGGCGTCGACCTTCGGGGCTTCCTCGGTCCCGGGCTTGGCGCGACGCTTAGCTTTGCGTCCCTCGGGCGCTGCCTGGCCCTCGGGCCTCGCACCTTCCTTCGATCCCTCCTCGGGTGGCCGTGCCGCGCGCTTCTGACGGGCGCCCTCGGGCGCGGCAGCCTCGCCGTCCGGCTTGGCGGCGTCCTGGGAGCGCTGGCGGCGCCCCTGATGCTCCGGCGCGGTATTGGCTTCCTTCTCCTTGGCGCCGTCCTTTTTGTCCTTGCCGTCCTTGGCCTGGTAGCGGGTGTCGGTGGCACCGTTGGAGACGAGATAGGACGCGAGCACGCCGGCCATGTCGGAGCTGGTCGTGTAGTGCTGGCGCAGGAAGCCTGGCAGCGAGCCCGGCGCCACCGTCTTCAACAGGCCGCGCGGGCTCTTGTGGCAGGCACTGCAGGTCTGCGCGAAAAGCTGGGATGGGGCCTTGCCGGCCTCGAGGTTCGTCGCCTGCGCAAGGACGGTATCGGTCGCGCCGAAGCCGATCAGAAGCAATACCGTCGCGAGGCTGAGCGCTCGGCTCGACATTCCCATCATCTCCATTGAATTTACGCGAATGCAGCCGGCATAAGGCGCGGCGGCGGGTCACCTTTTAGCGGATTGAGCCGCGAATGGAAGCAGCCTCCACACGCAAGGATGTGATTAAGCGCTTTTGGAATATCGGCTGTGATCACAGCGCAATAGCGCTGCAGCTTGTTCGAGTGCCGGTGGCCTCGCGAGACGACGCGTCGCCTGTCGGAAGCGGCACATCGTCGCAAAGTCACGACGCCGCAGACACCCGTCATCGTGCGCGCGAAGGCGGCGCCGAACCCGGGCCTGACGCTGGTTGGTGAATGAATCCTAATGACGCAGGGTCGAGATCTGGGACGATCGGGAAGAGGCTGTTAACGCCAGTTGCGCCCGCAGGTCCGCGAGGGTCTCGGGCGAGACCGGCTCGCGCCGCACTTCGGGCCGCTCGGCGTGCTGCATGGCCGCGATCAACCCCGACAGCCAAAGCCGGCTGGCCGCCTCGCTTCGCCAATTCTGGTGCTGCCGTTCTGGCCGCATCGCTCGCCTCGTTCCCTGGTGGCGGGAGACAACCCCCCGACCGCCTTCCTGTTCCGGGTCGTACCCCGAAAGAATCCGGGGAGATGTGATCTGTTTCACATAAGTCTCGTCGAGCCCGGCTTAGACCGTCGCCATGAGCAAGCGGACCCAAACCTCATTCGACGTGCAGGACGACCTCCGCACCGATTACGCCCTGATCGCCACCGGCGTCGGAGCGGCCCTGGTTGCGCTGGTCTACCTCCTGCTGGTCTGAATCCGAGCCCAAAGCTCCCGGCGTGCGTCATTTCGCGCGCTTCTTGATACGTCTGCGCGCCAATCCATTAGGTTCATGTCACCCGGAGTTTTCCGTGGCGCGGTCACGGCCGCTTCCGGGACGGGCGAGTTCCGCAAAAACCGTCAAGCGCGGCGCGTGCCGCGGCTGCCAATCATCCACCATTTTAACTGAGCGGTTGATAGCGGTCAGCTTTTGCTTCCGCTTTGGCCTGAGGCGGCGCTTTATCCCGGCCCCGTATCCGCCCCAGAAAATTGCTAACGCTCGACCATGGCCCTGACTGATTCGAACGTCCTCAAACTCGCGCCCGAGCCCGGAACTCCGGCGTATCGGAGCGCGCCGCATAATATCGAGGCGGAACAGAGCCTTCTCGGCGCGATCCTGGTCAACAACGACGCCTTCTACCGCGTCTCCGACTTCCTCGAGCCGAAGCATTATTTCGAGCCGCTGCATCAGACCATCTACGAGACGGCCAGCAGCCTGATCCGGATGGGCAAGATCGCCACGCCCGTCACGCTGAAGACGTTCCTCCCGGCCGACACCGATGTCGGCGGCATGACCATCGGGCAATATCTGGCGCGGCTCGCGGCGGAAGCGACCACCATCATCAACGCCCAGGACTACGGCCGCACCATCTATGATCTGGCGCTGCGACGCGACCTGATCGGCATCGGCGAGGACATGGTCAATGTCGCCTATGACGCGCCGGTCGACTTCGCGCCGCGGGCGCAGATCGAGGACGCCGAGCGCCGCCTGTACGAACTCGCCGAATCCGGCCGTTATGACGGCGGCTTCCAGAAATTCTCGCAGGCGTTGGCGGTCGCGGTCGATCTCGCGGCCAAAGCGTTCCAGCGCGATGGAAAGCTGTCCGGCATCTCGACCGGCATGCGCGACCTCGACACCAAGATGGGCGGCCTCCAGCACTCCGACCTCATCATTGTGGCCGGACGCCCGGGCATGGGCAAGACTTCGCTGGCGACCAACGTCGCCTACAACGTCGCCAAGGCCTATGTCGGCGAGGTCCAGGCTGACGGCACCATGAAGGCCGCCAATGGCGGCGTGATCGGCTTCTTCTCCTGCGAAATGTCGGCCGACCAGCTCGCCACGCGTATCGTCGCCGAGCGCACCGGCATTCCCTCCTCCCACATCCGCCGCGGCGGCATCTCGGAAGCCGATTTCGACAAGATCCGGGAAGTCTCGATCGAGCTGCAGTCGCTGCCGTTCTATGTCGACGCGACCGGCGGCCTGTCGATCGCGCAGCTGATGGCACGCGCGCGCCGGCTGAAGCGGCAGAAGGGCCTCGATCTCCTCGTGATCGACTACATCCAGTTGCTCTCCGGATCCGGCAAGCGGAGTGACAACCGAGTACAGGAAATCACGGAGATCACGACCAGCCTGAAGGCGCTGGCCAAGGAGCTCAACGTTCCCGTGATCGCGCTGTCCCAGCTCTCACGCCAAGTCGAATCCCGCGACGACAAACGGCCGCAGCTCTCCGACTTGCGTGAATCCGGATCAATCGAGCAGGACGCCGACGTCGTCCTGTTCGTTTACCGCGAGGAATATTACCTCGCGATGAAGGAGCCCCGCCCAGGCACGCCTGAACACGAGAAGTGGCAGCTTGACATGAGTCTTGCGCACGGAAAAGCCGAGGTCATCATCGGCAAGCAGCGCCACGGCCCGACCGGCACCGTCGATTTGGCGTTCGAAGCCTCGGTCACCAGGTTCGGCGACCTCGCGCCTGACAGTCAGTTGCCGGTTCGCAGCGGCAACGACTACTGAGTTCCTTGAACCAGACCGGCCTCTTGCGTAAAACGGCGCCATGACAATGGCGTCCGACCCGAAAATGATCCCGCAATCCGGCCTCCTCTCCGCGGAGGCCAATCAGGCTGCCGCGCTCGCAGCCTATGGCGGCGTGCTCACCGTCGATCTCGACGCCATCATCGCCAATTGGCGCAAGCTCGAGAAGACGGCCGTGCCGGCCGAATGCTCGGCCGTGATCAAGGCCGATGCCTATGGCTGCGGCGCCGCGCAGGTCTCGCGGGCCCTTAGCAAGGCCGGTTGCAAGACCTTCTTCGTCGCCACCATCGAGGAAGCGCGCACTGTGCGCGAAGCCGTGCCGGAAGCCGCGATCTACGTGCTCGGCGGCTATTTCCAGAACACCGGCGAGCACTACGCCACGATCAATTGCCGGCCGGTGATCGGCGATCTCAACGAGCTTGCCGAATGGGACGTGTTCTGCCGCCGCACCGGCTGGACCGGAGGCGCCGCTGTTCACATCGACACCGGCATGAACCGGCTCGGGCTGACGCTTGCGGACGCGCAGGCCATCATCCCCCGCATCAACGCCGGCGATCACGGCATCACGCTGGTGATGAGCCATCTGGTCTCGGCCGAGCAGCTCAACAGTCCCGTGAATGCAAAACAGCTGGCAACCTTCCGCAGTATCGCCAGCGAATTTTCCGGCGTGCCGGCTGCGCTCGCCAATTCCTCCGGAATCTTCCTCGGCGCGCCCTTCCAGTTCGACCTGGTGCGGCCGGGCGCAGCGCTCTACGGCGTCAATCCAACGCCTGAGGCCGACAACCCGATGCAGCCGGTGGTCGACCTCAAGGCGCGCATCGTGCAGACCCGCAATGTCGAACGCGGCGAGAGCGTCGGCTATGGCGGCACCTGGACCGCGCGGCGGCCGACAAAGCTCGCGATCATCGCGGTCGGCTATGCCGACGGCTATTTCCGCGCCGCCAGCTCCAATGACGGCACCCGCGGCGCCGAGGTCGTTGTCGCCGGCAAGCGCTGCCCGGTCGCGGGCCGCGTTTCGATGGACCTGATCGCGATCGACATCACCGACTTGGCCCCGAATGCGGCGCGGCGCGGCCACATGGTGACGCTGCTCGGCGAGGGCATCACCGTCGACGAGCTCGCGCATCATTTCGGCACGATCGGCTACGAGGTGCTGACCAGCCTCGGCCACCGCTACGCCCGCGTCTACAAGGGCGGCAATGAGGTGGAGCCGCTGGTCAAGCCGGAGCCCGCGCTGGTGCAGGCGGCCGAGCAGCCGCCCTCCCCGCCGCCGATCGAGCAGCCCGCGAGCCCGCCGCCGCTGCCGTCCTAATCGACACTCTCGTGCCCCGGACGCAGCGCAGCGCTCTTTCAGCGGTGCGCTGCAGAGCCGGGGCCATCTCTCAACATCGTACCGTGTAGCTATCTGGGGTCCCGGCTCAGCGCAGCAACGCTCACGCGTTGCAGCGCGTCCGGAACACGAGAGTGGCGCTTTACTTCTTCCGGCTGTCGAGCGCCGTCTTGCAGGACGCGCTGAGCTGGTCACGCTTGGCGTTGAGGCAGGCGATGATCTTGCCGCCACCGGGCGCGATGCCGGCGCAGAATTTGTCATAGTCCGCCTTGCACGCGCCGCGTGGATCGGACGATTGTGCCGACGCGACACCGGAGAACGCGACGACGAATGCGACGATGGCGAGGCTCAGACTGGACTTCAACATGGATTTGGATCTCCGGTGGCGGCGCAAACGACCGCGGCCGCAATCTCTACATGAAGATTGCGGCACTCAACGTCAACCGAATCTGTCCTACGACCGCGCGGCGAAGCCTGATGTCGCTGCCTCGCCCGTGGTCCTAGGGGCGATGATGCTTCATCGATCTCATCGCGCTCGATTATCCGCGCACCTTGTTATCGATAACCCACGCATCCATGCTCTCTTTGCACGCGTTGCCGATATGGCTCCTGTACCTGTTCAGGCAAGCAACAATGCGCCCGCCCCCCGGCACGACACTGGGGCAGTATTTGAAATATTCCACCCTAAAGGCGATTTCCATTTTCTCGGCAGCAAGAGCCACTCCGGAAAATGCGGTTGCGGCCACGACTACGGCAAGGCAAAGCTTGGTCATCGTCAAACCTCCATCGTGTCGATCGGCAATTTTGGGTTGTAAGCATACATCGTGGAACGCCGATGACAACGGTTGCGAGTCATTTCTGAAGATTTCCAGTCGTTGGGCCCATGAGGATCGCGACGTTCAACATCAACAATGTCAACCGCCGCCTGCCCAACCTGTTGCGTTGGCTGAGCGCGGCGAAGCCTGATGTCGTCGCGCTCCAGGAACTGAAGGCAGCCGACGGCGAATTTCCGGCAGCGGCCATCGAACAGGCCGGTTACGGCGCGGTGTGGCGTGGACAGAAGACGTGGAACGGCGTCGCCATCCTCGCCCGCAATGCCGAGCCCATTCTCACGCGCGATCGCTTGCCGGGAAAGCCTGATGATCGCGAAGCCCGCTACATCGAGGCCGCCGTGCGCGGCATCATCGTCACCAGCATTTACCTGCCGAACGGCAATCCGCAGCCGGGGCCGAAATTCGACTACAAGCTCGACTGGTTCGCGCGCCTCAAGCGCCACGCCAAGACCTTCATCAAGCAGGATCTGCCCGTGGTGCTCGCCGGCGACTACAACGTCGCGCCTGATGAGATCGACATCTATCCGACGCGGTCATGGGACAAGGATGCGCTGATCCAGCCGAAGAGCCGTGCAGCCTTTGCCTCGCTGGTCGAACAAGGCTGGTGCGATGCGATCCGTGAGCTGCATCCGGAAAAGCGCATCTACACGTTCTGGGACTACAAGCGAAACCGCTGGCCGCGCGATGCGGGCCTGCGGCTCGATCATCTCCTGCTCAGCCCCGCCCTCGTCTCACGGCTGGCCAAGGCGGGTGTCGACAAGAAGGTGCGCGGCGAGGATGGGGCGAGCGATCACGCGCCGGCGTGGGTGCTGCTGAAGGAGCGTTGATCTCGTAGGGTGGGCAAAGGCGCTCTTGCGCCGTGCCCACCATCTTCTATCGCGAGTAAGGTGGTGGGCACGCTTCCGCCTTCGCTCTTCGAGCTACGGCGGACAAGTCGCTTTGCCCACCCTACGAGATCGCGCCAGATCAACGCCCGTAAAATTCCTGCACCGTATCCCACGCCGCCTTTTGCAGCAGTTGGGTGGTCTCCGCATCCAGTCCCATGTTGTAGGAAGTGCCGACCGGCGAGCGCCCGGTCAGCGCGGCGAGTGTCACGCAGGTTGCCAGGTACGTGCCCGCCGGACTCGGGTGCCTCTTGTCCGGAGCATACAGATTGAGCTCCGGCTGGAGCTTGCGCACGCGCGCGAAGGCGAGGCCTGCGGGAATCACGAGCGCATCATTGGCATTGCCGGCGAGCGTATAGGCCTCGGCCAAGGCTTCCGTCATCTCCGGCTTGTCGGCATAGGCCCAGGACATAAAGAACACCGGCCGCATGCCATGGGCACGGACGATCTCGCTGTCCTTCTTGGCGAAGGTCGCGAACGCGTCCTTCAATTGCGGATGGATCGGGCACTGGCTGCAATCCATCATGACGACGGCGTCGAACTGCCTGCCCGACTTGTTGAAGACGACGTTGTTCTGCTCGTCGAAGGAATAGGCGCCGATGCCGCCCGGCCGCAGCAGATTGTCCATGTCGTGCCAATCGAGGCCGGAGCCGCCGATCGTAGCCATGGTGTTGCGGTACGCCGCCTCGTTGTCAGCATCAGCCGCGCGCTCCATGAAGGAGAGATGCCCGGGCATGCCGTTGTTGTAGTAGAAGAAGCTGTTGCCGACGAACAGCGCGGCCTTGGGGAAGTCAGGTCCTGATGTCGTGACCTTCGGTTTGGTCTGCGCCTGCGCATTGAAGCCGGCTGCAACGGCGAGACACATTGCGAGCATCACTCGCGCAAAAAGACGCATCATGGCTTCCCCCCCTTTTTCTCTGGGGCCGGACCAAATCAGCTTTTCAAAATCGCCTCAAGGTCACAGACGCGCAGCGGACATGCGCGCGCCCTGCATGCTCACCACAAATTCCTGCCGTCGATCATGTTCACCGGCACGGCATCGAGATCGAAATCGTCGAACAGGCGCGCGTTCACGGCAACCTTGGGATTGTCGAAATCGGCCTTGCCGGTCGACCAGTCCGGCGACTCCGAATAGGTGCCGCAGCCGCAGCTCGCGCAGAAATGATGTTTGACCGTGCGGCTGCCCCAGAGATAGGTCGCGACATTTTCCGGCGGCGACAGCAGGCGAAATTGGGCCGGCGTGTAATAGGCCCACAACGCGCCCCGCTTGGTGCAGAGTGAGCAGGTGCAGCGCGTCACGCTCGCCGGCGCCTCCGTCACCTCGAACACCGTCTCACCGCAATGACAGCTTGCCTCGATCGGCATGGACCTGCTCTCCGTTTTGTCAGGAGATGGTCGTAGCCTGCCCCTGCTGCCAACATGCTGTCAGCAGCGCAACTCCGTCATGGAGCCTCGTTCGCGGACAGCCGCCTGGCGTTCGCAGCCACGTGCTCGCGGTAGCGCTGGACGATCGTGGCCGGTGTTGCTCCCGCAAGCAGGCTCGCGGCCGCCTCGAAAGCCGCGGCGATCTTCTCGCTGACCATCAGCGCGGCCTCCTGCCCGGCGGCCTCGTCGCCACGGGTGAGCTTCTCGCAGCGCAGCCGCACCACCTCGCTCGCTTCGACCGCGAGCATCGCGCCCGCATACCAGGGAAAGCCGTTATCGGATCCGCTGAGCGCCGCATGGCGGTCGAGGGCGGAGAAAGAATGATGATCGGGCATCGCGGACCTCAAGTTCTTTGAGTGAGCGCTCCGATCAATAAGCCTCAAATTTGAAGGATCCGGCCGGGGAACTGATCGGATTGGCCACGCCTGCGACACCCGCAATTAACCAAGGCTCTTGACGCCGACGCGCTGGTTAGCCTACTGGTCTGACCAAGATCAGACCAAAGAAGAGACCGGGATGGAAGTGAAGCGGGCCACCGAGGGCGAAAAAGGGTTCGAGAAGGTGTTCGCCTTCCTGCGCGAACGCCTGCTTGCGGGCTCGCTCAAGCCCGGCGACCGCCTGGTTTCCGAGCGCGAGCTGGCAACCCTCCTCGGCGTCAGCCGGCCCATCGTCCGCGAGGCGCTGCGCGCCCTCACCGTGCTCGGCATCGTCGAAATCCGCGACCGCATCGGCACCGTGGTGACGCAGCCGGATGTCTCGGTGCTGAACGACTTCTTCACCTTCGCGCTCGCCCAGCAGGCGGACATGCTCGATGACGTCATGCAGGCGCGCGTCGCGATCGAGTGTCAGGCGATCCGGCTCGCGTGCGAGCGCGCCAACATCGCCGATTTCGAACGTCTGCAGCGTGCGCTCGCGAAGATTGGAGAGACGATCGACGAGGCGGATGCCGGCGGCATGGCCGACTTCGAATTCCATCGTGCCATCGTCGTGGCATCGCATTCGGAAACGCTGACGGTCCTGCACGGTTCGCTGGCGGGACTGCTGACGCATTCGCATCGCAGCCGCCGCGAGCTGGTGCAGGCCTTTCCGTCGATGAAGACGTACCTGATCGACGACCACCGGCGCATCTTCGACGCGATCATCGCGCGCGACCCCGAGCGAGCGGATGCGACGCTGCGCAAGCATTTTGCCATTGGCGACGAATACCGCAGGCGCGCCGTCGTCGGCGACATCGACAAGACCAGCGCCTCAGGCTGATCGCGGCAGGCCAACAACCAAGAAACCAATCAACCAAGAAACGGACGACTGACATGGGACGGAACGACAAGGGCAATGTCGGCTTCATCGGCATCGGCACGATGGGCCGCGAGATGGTGCGCAACCTCCTGGTGGCCGGGCATGCGGTTCGCGTCTTCGATCTCAACGAAGCCGCCTTGGCCGACAGCGTCAAGGAAGGCGCGGCCGGCGCCAACAGTCCCGCCGACGCCGCGCAAGGCGCTGACATCGTCATCACCATGCTGCCCGACACGCCCCATGTCGAAGCGACAATCTACGGCGAGAACGGCCTCCTGAAGTCGCCGCCACCGGGCAAGCTTATCGTCGACATGAGCACGATCTCCCCGGTCGCCGTCCGCCGCATCCATACCAACCTGCAAAAGGTCGGCGTCAGCTTCATCGACGCGCCGGTCTCCGGCGGACCGGTGGGTGCCAAGAACGCTGCGCTCTCGATCATGGCCGGCGGCGATGCGGCTGCCTTTGCGCAGGCCGAGCCGTTCTTCCGCGCAATGGGCACGACCATCACGCATGTCGGCGCCTCCGGCGCGGGCCAGACCGTAAAACTCTGCAATCAGCTGATCTGCGGCATCAACATTCAGGCCATCTGTGAGGCACTGGCGCTCGGGCGTGCTTCTGGCCTCGATCTCAATCTGCTGCGTCGCGTTCTGCTCGGTGGCTCCGCCGCGTCCTGGATGCTTGACAAGCTCGGCCCCGCAATGATCGCGGGCGACGTCTCCGCCGGCTTCCGGATCGATCTCCAACTCAAGGATCTCCGCCTGGTGCAGGAGCACGCACAGGCGCTGAGCGTGCCGCTGCCCGGCACCGCGCTCGTCACCAGCCAATATGTCGATGCGCGCGCCCATGGCGAAGGCAGCAACGGCAATCAGGCGCTGTTCCGCGTCTATGACCGCATGACCAACCAGGTGACGGGCTGAAGCCGATACGATGAGCCTCCAACTCGACTTTCCCGCGGTGCTGGAGCGTTGGCCGAATTTTCTGGCCGGCGCGGCGCTGACGTTGGAGTTGGCGGCCTTCGCGACGGTGCTCGGCGCCCTGTTCGGCACGCTCGCAGCCGTCGGCCGCGGCTCACGAAGCCCGCTGATCGCGGGCGCCTGCAAAGTCTATGTCGAGACCATCCGCAACACGCCGCTGCTGGTCCAGATCTTCCTGGTCTATTTCGGTCTCGCCAGCCTCGGCCTGAAATTCTCCGCCTTCACCGTGGCGGTGGCCGCGTTGACGATCAACGTCGGCGCCTACACTGCCGAGATCATGCGCGCCGGCTTCGAAGCGATCCCGCGCGGACAGATCGAGGCCGCCGAGGGGCTCGCCCTGTCGCGCCTGCAAATCTACTGGCACATTATCCTGCTGCCGGCGATCGAGAAGGTCTATCCGGCCCTGACCAGCCAGTTCGTGCTGCTGATGCTAGCCTCCTCGGTCTGCTCGCAGATCTCGGCGGAAGAACTCACCGCCGTCGCCAACTACATCCAGTCGGACACCTATCGCGCGTTCGAGACCTACATCATCGTCGCCGTGCTCTACGTCATCCTGTCGCTGGTGATGCGCGCAGGCTTCTGGGGCCTCGGCCTCGTGCTGTTTCCGCGCCGGCGCCGGCTCGGCACGCCGTTGTGAGATGACCATGGGCGGACATCTCAACATCAATCATCTGATGTTCCTCGGTCAGGGCGCGCTGTGGACGATTGGCCTGTCCGTGATCGCGCTGATCGGCGGCGGCATCGTCGGCTTCGTGATCGCGCTCGCACGCATCTCGCCGCTCAAATCGGTGCGGATCGCCAGCGGCGTCTACGTCCAGCTGATCCAGGGCACGCCGCTGCTCGTCATCCTGTTCCTCGGCTATTTCGGCCTCGCCGCGATCGGCCTCAAGGTCTCGCCGTTAGCTGCCGCCGGCGCTTCGCTCACGCTCTATGTCTCGGCCTATCTCGGCGAGATCTGGCGCGGCTGCATCCAGTCGGTGCCGAAGCCGCAATGGGAGGCCGCCGAAGGCCTCGCGCTGAGCCGGACCCAGCGCATGATGAAGGTGATCCTGCCGCAGGCGATCCGCATCGCGACGCCGCCGACCGTCGGCTTCATGGTGCAGATCATCAAGAACACCTCGCTCGCCTCCGTGGTCGGCTTCGTCGAACTGATGCGGTCCGGCCAGATCGTCAACAACTCGCTGTTCGAGCCGTTCGCCATCTACGCAATCATCGCCGTCGTCTATTTCGCCATGTGCTATCCCCTGTCCCTGTTCAGCCAGAAGCTGGAACGGCGGATGGGGCGTGGCAGGTCCAACCTCGCACCAGCCTGACATGCAGCAAAACCCCTCCTCCTCCGAACCGATCGTGTCGCTCCGCGACGTGCAGAAGAGCTTTGGCCCGCTCCGGGTGCTCGATGGCGTCTCCTTTGCCGTCGAACGCGGCGAGGTGCTGGCACTGATCGGCCGCTCCGGCTCCGGCAAGAGCACGGCGCTGCGCTGCATCGACCGCTTCGAGAAGGTCGACGGCGGCGAGATCGTCGTGTGCGGACATCGCGTCGACCGCCCTGATGTCGATCTGCGCGCGCTGCGCCAGGACGTCGGCATCGTGTTCCAGAGCTACAATCTGTTTCCACATCTCACGATCGAACAGAACATCACGCTCGCCCCCTGCGCCGTGAAGGGCATGGCCACCTCGCAAGCCAGGGACCTCGCCCGAAAAGTGCTCGCGCAGGTCGGGCTCGAGGAGAAGCTGCACGCCTATCCCGAGCAGCTCTCGGGCGGACAGCAGCAGCGCGCGGCGATCGCCCGCTCGCTCGCGATGCAGCCGAAAGTGATGCTGTTCGACGAGGTCACCTCCGCGCTCGATCCCGAGCTTACCGGCGAGGTGCTGAAGGTGATCGAGCAATTGGCGGCGGACGGCATGACGATGGTGATGGTCACCCATGAGATGGGCTTTGCCAAAGGCATCGCCGACCGGATCGTCTTCATGCATCGCGGCAAGGTCCACGAGACCGGCCCCGCCTCGATCCTGACGTCGCCGGCGACGCCCGAACTCACGCAATTCGTGGGCACTGGAAACTTAAAATCATAACAGGAGTGGAGAACCAAGGATGACAAACAAGACACTGCTGGGGACCGCCACCGCGCTGTTCGGCCTCGTCATGATATCAGCCACGCCGGCATCGGCCGATCTGCTCGACGACATCACGCAGGCCAAGAAGATCCGCATCTCGACGGACGTCGCCATTCCGCCCTCGGGCATGATGGACAGCAGCATGAAGCCGACCGGCTCCGACGTCGAAGTGGCGCAACTGCTCGCCAAGGATTGGGGGTTCGAGCTCGAATTCATCCAGACCACCGGCGCGACACGCATCCCCAACGTCCTGACCGGCAAGGCCGACATCATCATCTCGACCTTGTCGGTGACGCCCGATCGCGCCAAGGTCATCGACTTCACCAAGCGCTATGCGACGCTGCAATCCGACGTCGGTTGCCTGAAATCCTCGACCGTCAAGGACTGGCCCGACCTGAAGGACAAGTCGATCGGCGTCTCCCGCGGCACCACGCAGGACACCACCCTGTCCAACATGAAGGACAAGGACCTCAAGATCTCGCGCTACGACGACGACGCCACGATGGTGACGGCGGCCGTCTCCGGTCAGGTCGACTGCGTCGCCTCGTCGGCGACGATCATCAACCAGATCGGGGTGAAGAACCCGTCGCGTGTGTTCGAATCCCGGATCCCGCTGGCGACCTTCGACCTTGCGATCGGCCTGAAGAAGGGTGAGCAGCGCCTGATGGACAAGCTCAACGCCTGGATCACCGAGAACGTCAAGAACGGCAAGCTCAACGCGATCTACAAGAAATTCCACGGGGTCGAGCTGCCGCCCGACATGCGCAGCTGAAACCAGGGAAAATCGTGGCAGCCGCGAAGCGGCTGTCACGACCAACATAAAATCAAGAAGGACATCACATGCGTCTCGTCATCGGATCCGACCACGCCGGCTGGCCGCTCAAGCAGACCGTTATCGATCACATCCGCAGCCTCGGCCACGACATCGTCGATGTCGGCTCCCATGACGACAAGCCGGTGGACTTCCCCGACATCGCGCGGGCCGTGGCTCAGAAGGTGACGTCAGGCGAAGCCGCACGCGGCATCATGGTGTGCGGCACCGGCGTCGGCGCCTCGATCGCAGCCAACAAGATGAAGGGCATCCGCGCCGCGGTTTGCCACGATGTTCATTCCGCCCATCAGAGCGTCGAGCATGATGACGTCAACGTCATGTGCATCGGCGCGCAGATCGTCGGCGCCTGGCTCGCCGTGGATCTGGTCTCGTCCTATCTCTCCGCCGAGTTCTCGACGGACGAGGATTTTCGCCGCCGTGTCGAGAAGCTGCGCATCATGGACGAGCAAGGCTGACGGCCGGCCCGGACCGCATGCGCTGAGCGATCGGTTCCCGCGCCTGGAATGGATCGCCCACATCGCCGGCCACGGCTAAACTCTCCCGATTCGTGGAGAGCACCTTGGCCTTTCTCTTCGTCCTCATCGTCGGCCTGATCGCCGGCACCGTCTCAGGCATCGTCGGCACGGGGTCGTCGATCATGCTGATGCCGGTGCTGGTCTATGCCTATGGGCCGAAGGAAGCCGTGCCGATCATGGCGGTCGCCTCCGTGATGGCGAATTTCTCCCGGATCCTGGCCTGGTGGCGCGAGGTCGACTGGCGGGCCTGCGCGGCCTATTCGGTGACGGGCATTCCGGCCGCCGTGCTGGGCGCGCGCACGCTGCTCGCGCTCCCCTCGCACGCCGTCGATCTCGCCATCGGCGTCTTCCTGATCGCGATGGTGCCGGTGCGGCACTGGCTGGCGCGGCACGACCTCAAGGCCAATCTCTGGCACCTCGCGATCGGCGGGGCGATCATCGGCTATCTCACCGGCATCGTGGTCTCGACCGGCCCGCTCAGCGTGCCACTGTTCCTGTTCTACGGCCTGTCCAAGGGCGCGTTCCTCGCAACCGAAGCGGCCTCCTCACTCGGCCTCTACTTCGCGAAATCCGTGACCTTCGAACGTTTCGGCGCGTTGACGCAGGATGTCTTCATCAAGGGCCTGGTCGCAGGCTCCTCGCTGATGTCGGGCGCCTTCATCGCAAAACGCTTCGTGCTGCATCTCAAGCCGGAGATGTTCCGCCTGGTGATGGACGCGATCATGATCGCTGCGGGCCTCTCCATGCTCTGGAACGCAACGCAGTCGTAATCGCGCTCAGGCGGCGAATTCGGGCGCGATCGACGGGCTGCCGGCGATGACGCGGCTTGTCTCAGTGGGCACCGCCTGCTTTTCGAGCCATAGCAGCACGGCGTCGAGCGGCTGCGGCCGATGGTAGTGATAACCCTGCCCGAGCATCACGCCCATCTCGCGCATGGCGTCGGCCTGCTCGGGCCGCTCGATGCCTTCCGCGACGAGCGTCAGCCCCAGCGTGCCGGCGAGCGAGGCGATGACGCCGACGATCGCCTTGTCTTCCGCGCTGTCAGGGATCTCGCTGATGAAGGCCTTGTCGATCTTGACCTTGTCGAGCGGGAAACGCCGGAGATGCGCGAGCGAGCTGTAGCCGGTGCCGAAATCGTCGAGCGCGATGGTTGCGCCCAGGCGCCGCAGGCGGTGCAGCGTCTCGGAGGCGCTGGCGATGTTGTTGATCAGCGAGCCCTCGGTGATCTCGAGCTCCAGCGACGAGGCCGCAACGTTGAAACGCGCGCAGGTCGCGCGCAGCTCGGCGGCGAGCGAATGGTCGGCGAGCTCGGACGGCGGCAGATTGATCGCGATCCGGATCTGCGGCCTGCCGGCGGACGCCAGTCGCTGCAGCGCGCGACAGGCATCGGTCAGCACGTAGCGCGTCAGCCGCGCATTGTTGCCGCTGCGCTCGATCAGCGGCAGGAATTCGCCGGGACCGATCAAGCCAAGTTCGGGATGGCGCCAGCGGATCAGCGCCTCAAGGCCGACAACGGCCTGGCTCTCGAGGTCGACCTGGCTCTGATACCAGACCTCGAACTGCCCCTCGGCGAAGCCTGCGGGAATGGCGAGCTCGAGATCCCGGCGGCGGCGATAGTCGCGCTGAAGCGCTTCGTCGAGCACGGCGACGGTGCCCGGCGCCTTGCTCTTGGCATGGTAGAGCGCGATGTCGGCGAGCGCCGGCAAATGCGACAGCTCGGGATCGCCGGCGCGGCGCACGGCAAGGCCGATGCTGGCGCGCGGCACGACCTGCTTGTCGTGCAGCCGGATCGGCTCGGAAATCGCATCTAACAGCTGGCGCGCGAACGCCTGGGCGGTCGCTTCATTGCTGACCTCGGGGCGGATGACGACGAATTCGTCGCCGCCGAGCCGGGCGACCCAATCCTGCGGTTCGACCGCATCACGAAGGCGCTCGGAGATGTGCACCAGGAACTTGTCGCCGGCATCATGGCCGAAGGTGTCGTTGATGCCCTTGAAGTCGTCGAGATCGATGAAGCAGAAGGCGATGAGCGAGTCCGGCGAGCCGGCATCGCCGCTCAGGGTCACCAGATGCTCGGACAGCGAGCGACGATTGGGCAGGCCCGTGAGCGGATCGTGCGCGGCCATGTGCCCGAGCCGGTCGAGCGCGCCCGATGTCGTGTACTGCATGGCGTTGAAGGCACGCGCGAGCTGGCCGAATTCGTTCGTCGATTTGATGTCGGCCGGATAGGCTCGCCCGTCCTGCTTGCTGCGCTGGATCGCCGACATGATCGCGGTAAGCGGCTTGCCGATGAAGATGTTGGCCGATATCCGCATCGCGATCAGGGTGGCAAATGTCGCGAGCAGGCCGACCACCAGCAGCAGCATCAGCCGGCTGCCCGTGTCCGTGTAGACCGTCGCATAGGAATAGGCGATCGCGATACGACCGGCCTGCACGGCGATGTTGCCGTTGCTGTAGCGGATCGGACGCGAGACTTCCGATACCGCCTGGTCCGCCGGCCGCGCCACCACCCGCGCGATCGCGACGCCGGTGTCGTCATAAACGGCCGCCGCGGCAATGGTCTCGTAGTGCATGATCTCGTTGAGGACGCTCGTGACCTGATCGTAGCGCATCTTCCAGAGCGGCTCGGCGATCAGTTCGGCGCGGCTCTCGGCCGTGCGGGCAATGCGCGCGTCGAGCTGCCTGATCTGCGACCAGAAGCTCGATGCCTCGACGCCGGCAGAGGCGAGCAGTTGCACCACCAGCAGCACCGGCACGGTGGCCCAGATCATCGCACGGACCACCGAGCGCGAGCGCGACGGCGCCGTCTGCTGCTGCTTGCGATCCGGGTCGGTCATGTCGTCACCGTTTCGCATCAGTCAGCAGCGCCTTCCGGAAGCGTCAGCGAAGAGATGAGCGCATCGATGGAGAAATCGTACTGGCCGCAGCGCCCCGCCCTCGCCCTGAAGCGCGCGAAATCGATCCGATCGAAGGCGCGCGTCTTGATGAGGTCTCCGACCGAAGCGAGATTGTCGCGCGTGATCGCGGACGTCCTGGCCTCGACGCGGGGCGATGCGGTCGCGAAATCGCAGCCGTCGGCGTAGTCGCGCAGGAGGACGATCGACCAGCCGCCGAGCAGAAAATGTCCGCCATCGGTCATGAGCAGACGGCCCGCCTTGATCTCGCGCAGCGCGTCCTCCGACCAGTTGAGGCCGACCAGCTGGATGTTTCGGCCGGGCGTGAGGCCGGCCGCGACCACCGCGCGAAGCGCGCCGAGCGCCATCGGATCGTTTCCGGCCCAGATGCCGGCAGGCCGGATCTCCTTGCGCGCGGCCCAGCTCAGATAATTCCTGGTGACCTGCTCTGCCTCCGACTGGGTCCAGTTGGCGAACAGCATCCGGTCCACCACCACGTCGGGCGCGGCGTCCACCGCGAGCTTGAGACCCGCGTTGCGGGCGATCGAGGCCGGCGTGATCTCGTCGCCGCCGATGCCGAGAATGTGGATCTTGCCGTCCGGGCTCTGCCATTTCTCGGCGCGCGCCACTTTGATCAAGGCATTGGCCATCCTCGCACCCGCGGTCTGGAGATCCGTCGTGATGTCGCCGAGCCAGGTCTTGAGCTTTTGCCGGGGCGGTCCGAGGCGCGCGGCGTCGTCGCCGATCAGCGTGTTCGAGAGCAGCAGCGTCTTGACCCCGGCGGCCTCGGCCGCCTCCAGGATGGGAACGGCAGCGGATTCCTCGTTCGACAGGATGAGGAAGTCCGGCTTGTCGGCGCGTGCCACCACGCCGAAGCCAAGCTCCTGCATGGTGCGGTAGTTCCGCTCGCTGGTCAGCACCTCGACATGGGCGTCGAGCTTGCGGCCCGCGGCCTGCATGGTCTGCGCGACCATGTCCCAGTAGACCTCGCCGGTCTTGCCGGGGTTGACGAAAACGATATTGAGACGCCCGGCGTCGGCCGCAACGGCGCCGCCTACCGGCAGAAGAAGGCCGCAGGCCATGCCCACGGCGAGCATTATCCGCAAGACTACCGTCATTCGTTTCGCCATCCCGTATCGGTTTCGAAACTGGACCCGCGTCCGCTAACATTTGGCAAAGTCCGGAACGGCGCGGCGGCGTAGAGCTAACAAAGGGTGTATCGGCTGCGGTGAATTGGGCTAATGGGGGTGCCGGCGATCGCCGTCTCGCCCGTCATTCCGTGCTATCAGCAAACCTGAAAACCCCGACTCGCTGTCCCCATGGCCAAGAACACGCCTTCCTTCGTCTGCCAGAACTGCGGCGCGGCCTATAACCGCTGGCAGGGCAAGTGCGAGTCCTGCGGCGAGTGGAACACGCTTGCCGAGGAGGACACGACCGGCAGCGTGCCGGTCTCGATCCGCTCCAAGCGCAAGGGGCGCACATTCGCGCTGGAGAGCCTCGCCGGCAAAAGCCCGGACGCACCGCGCCTGTCGTCGGGCATGACCGAGCTCGACCGCGTCACCGGTGGCGGCTTCGTCCGCGGCTCGGTGCTGCTGGTCGGCGGCGATCCCGGCATCGGCAAGTCGACGCTGCTGACGCAGGCCACCAGCATGATGGCGCGCGCCGGCCACCGCATCGTCTACATCTCCGGCGAAGAGGCGGTCGCCCAGGTACGCCTGCGCGCCGAGCGGCTCGGCCTGTCGGATGCCCCGGTGCAGCTTGCGGCCGAGACCTCTGTCGAGGATATCGTCTCGACGCTGTCGGAAGGCGCGGTGCCGCGGCTGATCGTGATCGACTCGATCCAGACCATGTGGACCGACACGGTGGAATCCGCGCCCGGCACGGTCACCCAGGTGCGCGCCTCGGCGCAGGCGCTGATCCGCTTCGCCAAGAAGACGGGTGCTGCCATCATCCTGGTCGGCCATGTCACCAAGGACGGCCAGATCGCCGGCCCCCGCGTGGTCGAGCACATGGTCGATGCGGTGCTGTCCTTCGAGGGCGAAGGTTCGCAGCAATTCCGCATCCTGCGCGCCGTGAAAAACCGCTTCGGCCCGACCGACGAGATCGGCGTGTTCGAGATGACCGGCCTTGGCCTGCGCGAGGTCACCAATCCCTCCGAGCTGTTCCTGTCCGAGCGCGACCTGGGCACGCCGGGCACCGCAGTCTTCGCGGGCATCGAGGGCACGAGGCCCGTTCTGGTCGAATTGCAGGCGTTGGTGGCCCCCACCTCGCTCGGCACCCCGCGTAGGGCCGTGGTCGGCTGGGATCAGAGCAGGCTCTCCATGGTGCTGGCGGTGCTGGAGGCCCATTGCGGGGTCAAGCTGTCCGGCCACGACGTCTATCTGAACGTCGCGGGCGGCCTGCGCATCCACGAGCCGGCGGCCGATATGGCCGCCGCGGCCGCACTGGTTTCATCCCTGGTTAATGCGCAGTTACCCACCGATGCCGTCTATTTCGGCGAGATTTCGCTCTCCGGCGTCATCCGCCCGGTGGCGCAGACCCCGGCCCGGCTCAAGGAAGCGGTCAAGCTCGGCTTCAAGCGCGCCGTGCTGCCCGAATCGGCCCGGGGCGGCGATGCTGGCGGCGACGCCGGACTGTCCCTGAACGCGATCAACAGCCTGACGACACTGGTGGCCGAGATCGCGGCCCGGGGCTCCCGCCGCGGCGAACAGAGCCCGCCGGCGGAGAAAAATGCCACACCGGCAAGATTCCGCCGTGGAGAGGGTTAGGTGGAGGTGACGTCCTCCGCCCCCACCGCTATACAGCCGTCACAAAAGCAGCATGGGATTGCGTGGTTGCGGCCTTGCCGGGAACGCCGTCTGGCCCTCACTTAGGGCCACGGCCAAGCACCGATTCGCTGAGCACCTTTGCAGTACGAGCGGACCCGACCAGCCGATGCCAGTAACACTCCTCGACCTGATCCTGCTCGGTGTGATGCTGATCTCGGGCCTGCTCGCCATGGTCCGCGGCTTCATGCGCGAAATCCTGTCGATCGCGGCCTGGGGCGCCGCGGCGATCGTGACGCTGTACTCGTTCTCGAAGCTGCTGCCGACCGCAAAGACCTATTTCAACAACGACACGGTGGCGAGCGTCGTCGTGGTCGCCGGTGTGTTCGTCGGCACCCTGGTCGTGGTTTCCGTGATCACGGTCCGGATCTCCGACATGATCCTGGATTCGCGCATCGGCGCGCTAGACCGCACCCTGGGCTTCCTGTTTGGCCTCGCTCGCGGGCTTTTGATCGTCGTGGTCGCGTTCCTGTTCTTCACCTGGCTGGTGCCGGACAAGCAGCGCCCGGACTGGGTCACGGGGGCCAAATCTCGCGTGGTGCTCCAGGGAACCGGGGATTGGCTGATGGCCCTCTTGCCTGACGACCCCGAGAACACCATCTTGAAGAGATTCAAGAAAAACAAACCAGATGATGATCAAGCTGATTCCGAACAGCAGCCTTCGGGCACTGGCGACGGATACAGTAAACCTGCTCGTGACAGCCTCAAGAAGCTGATCGAGAAACCTGCGGCGCGTTGATTAGGCCCTAAAAGAGAGGCGCGGACGAGATGCGACACCCTGACCAGGACGCCCAACTTGATCTCGGCCCAGCCGCGCTAGAGCTTCAGGACGATCTGGAGGGCGATACGCTCCGCGAGGAATGCGGCGTCTTCGGCATCTATGGCCACCCTGACGCCGCCGCCATCACTGCGCTCGGTCTCCACGCCCTCCAGCATCGCGGCCAGGAGGCCGCCGGCATCGTCTCCTACGACGGCAGCCGCTTTCACTCGGAACGCCGCCTCGGCCTCGTGGGCGACACCTTCTCCCGCCGCGAGGTGATCGACCGCCTGCCCGGCAATATGGCCGTCGGTCATGTCCGCTACTCCACCACCGGCGCCACCATCCTGCGCAACGTGCAGCCGCTGTTCGCCGAGCTGAATGCCGGCGGCCTTGCGGTCGCCCACAACGGCAACCTCACCAACGGCCTGACGCTGCGCCGCGAGCTCGTGAAGAACGGCGCGATGATGCAGTCGACCACCGACACCGAGGTGATCCTGCATCTCGTCGCGCGCTCCAGGCGCAGCCGCTTCATCGAGCGCTACATCGACGCCCTGCGCGAGATCGAGGGCGCCTATGCGCTGGTTTCGCTGACCAACAAGAAGCTGGTCGGCGCGCGCGATCCGCGCGGCATCCGCCCGCTGGTGCTCGGCGAGCTCGACGGTTGTCCGATCCTGACCTCGGAGACCTGCGCGCTCGACATCATCGGCGCGCGCTTCATTCGCGACATCGAGCCCGGCGAAGTCATCGTGTTCGACGAGAATGGCCAGGACATCCACAAGCCGTTTCCGCCGATGGCGCCGCGCCCCTGCATCTTCGAATACATCTATTTCTCCCGTCCGGACTCCATCGTTCACGGCCGCTCGGTCTACGAAGTGCGCAAGGCCTTTGGTGCGCAGCTCGCGCGCGAGAGCCATGTGCCGATCGACGTCGTCGTACCGGTGCCGGATTCCGGCGTGCCCGCCGCGGTCGGCTACAGCCAGCATTCCGGCGTGCCGTTCGAGCTCGGCATCATCCGCAACCACTATGTCGGCCGCACCTTCATCCAGCCGACGCAGGCGATCCGCGAGTCTGGCGTGCGCATGAAGCATTCGGCCAACCGCGCCGCGATCGAAGGCAAGCGCATCATCTTGATCGACGACTCGCTGGTGCGCGGCACCACCTCGAAGAAGATCGTGCGCATGATGCGCGATGCGGGCGCCAAGGAAGTGCATTTCCGCCTCGCCTCGCCGCCGATCCTCTATCCCGATTATTACGGCATCGACCTGCCGGATCGCGGCGGCCTCCTGGCCGCGACGCATTCGCTGGAGGAGATGCGCGAGATCATCGGCGCCGACTCGCTCGCCTTCCTGTCGATCGACGGCATGTATCGCGCCATGGGCGAGCCCGGCCGCGACCCCGCCAATCCGAAATTCTCGGATCATTGCTTCACCGGGGCGTATCCGACCCACCTCACCGACCAGACCCAGACCGAGCAGCAGCCGCGGCAGCTCTCGTTGCTGGCGGAGGCGAGCTGACGCCGAAGGCATGCGATGACCCAGTCGGTAATTGCGATTATCGGCGGTTTATTGCTCATAGGGTTTATCTTCTTCGCCTTTCGACAAGGCACGAAGGTCACTCCCGATGACCGCGAAGATCGTGGACCTTCAGTCGGGACCGGCAACGACTACTAAGTCTGGCCTGTTTTTCGTATGGCCGGGCTTGTCCCGGCCATCCACGCCTGTAAAACCCCGCCATGACAAATCCCCTCGCCAACCGCATCGCTCTCGTCACCGGCGCCTCGCGCGGCATCGGCTTCGCCACGGCCAGGGCGCTGGCCAAGGCCGGCGCGCATATCGTTGCGACGGCGCGAACGCAGGGCGGGCTGGAAGAGCTCGATGACGAGATCCGGAAAGACGGCGGCAGCGCCACGCTGGTGCCGCTCAATCTCACCGATTCCGACGGCATCGCGCGGCTCGGGGCCGGCCTGCACGAACGCTACGGCAAGCTCGATATCCTCGTCGGCAATGCCGGTGTGCTCGGCCCCTCCTCGCCGGTCGGCCACATCGAACTGAAAGCTTTCACCGATGTGATGGCGGTCAACGTCTCCGCTAACTTCCAGTTGATCCGCTGCATGGAGCCGCTGCTGCGGCAGTCCGATGCCGGCCGCGCCGTGTTCATCACCTCAGGCGCCGCCAACAAGGCCACCGCCTATGTCAGCCCCTATGCCGCCTCCAAGGCCGCGCTGGAAACACTGGCCCGCGCCTGGGCGCAGGAAACCACGAACACGCCGCTCCGTGTCAACCTGTTCAACCCGGGCCCGATCCGCACCCGGATGCGCGCCACGTTGATGCCGGGCGAAGATCCGGCGACGCTGGAGACACCCGAGCAGGTCGCCGAATTCATCGTGCCGATGTGCACGCCGGACTGGACCGAAACCGGCAAGTTCTACGACTACAAGACCCGCACGCTGATGAGCTTCCGCTCGCCGGCCTGATTGACTCGCGTGCCTCCCCGCGATTGACTGCCCGTGCTCAAGCGGCAGCAAGCCGCAAGCCAAAAAAGGGAGGTTGCCATGGCGCCGCGGCATGATCGCGCAGGGCTTGTCTGTACAAGGCTCGGCCGTGCGCTCGTACGAGTCTCTCACACCTTCTCCATCCTGATTGCAGCCATCGCGTTCGTGCTTCCAGGCACGGCGACTGCGGGCGACGTCCCGACCTTCGCGGTCGATGCCTCCTGGCCAAAACAGCTGCCTAACAACTGGATCCTCGGCCAGGTCGGCGGCATCACGGTCGACTGGCAGGGCCACATCTGGGTGATCCATCGCCCGCGCTCGCTCACCGATGACGAGAAAGGCGCGAGCCTCAACCCGCCACGCTCGAAATGCTGCGTCTCGGCACCGCCCGTGCTCGAATTCGACACTGACGGCAATCTGCTGCGGTCCTGGGGCGGTCCGGGCGAAGGCTATGAATGGGTCGGCCGCGAGCACGGCATCGAGGTCGACGAGCGCGGCTTCGTCTGGGTCGGCGGCAACGCCGATAGCGACAACGCCATTTTGAAGTTCACGCTCGACGGCAAGTTCGTCGCCCAGATCGGCAAGATCGCGCCGAGCCTCGGCAGCAACGACACCACGCAGCTCGGCAAGCCCGCCGAGACCGCGATCGACAAGGAGGCGAACGAAATCTACGTCGCCGACGGCTATGGCAACCGCCGCGTCATCGTGTTCGATGCGACGACCCTCGCCTACAAGCGGCACTGGGGCGCCTACGGCAACAAACCCAACGACGACAAGCAGCCGGCGTATGATCCCAAGGCGCCTGTCTCCCAGCAATTCGGAAATCCCGTCCATTGCGTGAAGCTCGCCAATGACGGTCTCGTCTACGTCTGCGACCGCATCAACAATCGCATCCAGGTGTTCAAAAAGGATGGCACCTTCGTGAAGGAGTTCTTCTTCGAGAAGAACACGCTCGGCAACGGCGCGGTGTGGGACATCGCGATCTGGCCCGATCCGAAGCAGACCTATTTGCTCAGCGCCGACGGCGAGAACAACGAGATCCGGGTGATCAAGCGCGAGGACGGCAGCGTGGTCGGCAGCTTCGGCCACAACGGCCGCAATGCCGGGCAGTTCCACTGGGTGCATGCCATGGCGATAGACGCCAAGGGTAACGTCTATACCGCCGAGGTCGACACCGGTAAGCGCATCCAGAAATTCAAGCTGACCTCGGACGCGCTCAAATAGCGTCTCAACACACTTTACCCAAAGGTTAACCGACGGATGACGCTACGCCGCAGCGTCATCCGGCTTTAGGCGCATTGCCGCCAGCCGTGGGACACGGTAGAGCGATCAGCCGGAACAAGGCTCCGCAAGAGAGCCGTCCGCATATTGAAAATGGAGGAGACCTATTATGACGACGACGCTCGCGCGCCGCTATGCGGCCCTTCTGGCCTGTGCCGCCTTCGGTTTTGCAACATCCGCTTACGCGCAGGACAAGACCGTCAAGATCGGCGTCTTGAATGACATGTCGAGCCTTTATGCCGATATCGGCGGCCCGAACTCCGTGGTCGCGATCAAGATGGCCGTCGAGGATTCCGGCCTGCTCAAGAAGGGCTGGAAGATCGACGTTCTGAGCGGCGATCACCAGAACAAGCCGGACGTCGGCGTCAATATCGCTCGGCAGTGGATCGACAACGAGAAGGTCGATGCGATCGCCGATACGCCGAACTCCGGCGTCGCGCTTGCGGTCAGCAACCTCGTCAAGGAAAAGAATTCGGTGCTGCTGAATTCCGGCGCCGCCTCTGCCGACTTGACCGGCAAGGCCTGCACGCCGAACACGATCTCCTACACTTACGACACCTACATGCTCGCCAACGGCACCGGCAAGGCGCTGACCAAGGCCGGCGGCGACACCTGGTTCTTTCTTACCGCGGATTATGCCTTCGGCCACGCGCTGGAACGCGACACCACGGCCGTCGTGACGGCAAACGGCGGCAAGGTGCTGGGCAGCGTCAAGCACCCGATCAACAGCTCGGACTTCTCGTCCTTCCTGCTGCAGGCCCAATCGTCCAAGGCCAAGGTGGTCGGCCTCGCCAATGCCGGCGGCGACACCACGAACTCGATCAAGCAGGCGGCCGAATTCGGCATCGTATCGGGCGGCCAGAAGCTCGCGGCGCTGCTGCTGTTCATCAACGATGTGCATTCGCTGGGGTTAAAGACCGCGCACGGCCTGACCTTCACCGAGTCCTTCTACTGGGACATGAACGAGCAGACCCGCGCCTGGTCGAAGCGCTTCGCTGCCCTGGCCAGCAAGAACGCGATGCCGTCGATGACCCAGGCCGGCAACTACGCGATGGTGCTGCACTATCTCAAGGCGATGGAAGCGCTCGGCGGCAACCCGCATGACGGCGCCAAGGTCGTCGCCAAGATGAAGGAGCTGCCGACCGACGATCCGCTGTTCGGCAATGGCCCGCTGCGCCAGGACGGACGCCGTCTCATCCCGGCCTATCTGTTCGAGGTGAAGAAGCCCGAGGAGTCGAAGGGTCCGTGGGACTACTACAAGCAGATCGCCACGATCGCAGCGGAAGACGCAGCCAAGCCGCTCAAGGACAGCGAGTGTCCGCTAGTGAAGAAGTAAGACAGTCGACGCTGCCGTAGGGTGGGCAAAGGCGCGTAAGCGCCGTGCCCACCTTCTCTCCGCGAGTTGACGAAGTAGCGGTGGGCACGCTTCGCTTTGCCCACCCTACGAGACCGTCTTCGTAGTCGCCAGCGTCCGCATCGCGATCGCGACACATGCCACCATCAGCACCGCCGCAAGCAGGAATGGCGCGCCGGGCAGATGCCACGGCGCGCTGGCGCCGATGAAATAGGAAAACGTCAGCGTGAACAGGAACGGCCCGACGAGCTGCGAGACGCTCTGCACGCTCGCGGTCGCGCCCTGCAACTGGCCCTGCTGATCGGGCGCGACCAGTCGCGTCATCAGCGATTGCATGGCGGCGCCCGAGATGCCCCACAGCGACATCACGGGAATGCCGATCCAGAACAGCGGGCCGGTCGGCGCCGCGCCGAAGATCACGAAGCCGATCGCGCCACAGCACAGACCGAGCACCAGCGCATTCCGCTCGCCGAGCACGCGCACGATCGGGCCGATCGCGAGCCCCTGCACCACCATGGCGCAGATGCCGACCATCGCGAGCGTCAGACCCACGGTCTTGGAATCCCAGCCGTAGCGATAGGTCACATAAAGCACGAAGGTCGAGGGCAGCACGACATGCGCGACCTGTGCGATGAAGTTGACGATGGATAATGCGGCGAGCGCCGCGTTGGAACGCAGCAAGTGCAGCGCTCCGATCGGATTGGCGCTGGTCCAGCGGAACGGCGCGCGCCGCTCCGGCGCCAGCGATTCCGGCAGGACGAAGAGGCCATAGAGCGCATTGGCAAAGCTCAAAGCCGCCGAGGCCCAGAACGGCAGCCGCGGATCGATATCGCCGAGCAGGCCGCCGAGCGCCGGGCCCAGGATGAAGCCGGCGCCGAAGGCAGCTCCAATCCTGCCGAAGACGGCCGCGCGCCGCTCCGGCGGCGTGATGTCGGCGATATAGGCAAAGGCGGTCGAAATGCTCGCCGAGGTGATGCCCGAGATCACGCGGCCGATGAACAACCAGAGCAGCGACGGCGCGAGCGCCATCAGCACATAGTCGGCGGCGAGCCCGAAATTCGACAGCAGCACCACCGGCCGCCGTCCGAAGCGATCCGACAGCGCGCCGAGCACCGGCGAGAACACGAACTGCATCAGCGCCCAGGCGGTGCCGAACAGGCCGAAGATACGGGCCGCATGCGCGGTGTCGTTGTCGACGAAGCTCTCGATCAGCTTCGGCAGGATCGGCATGATCACGCCGAGCGCGAGCATGTCGAGCAGGATGGTGACGAAGATGAAGGCGACGGCACCACGCCGGACCGGCGCAGCGCTTCGCGCCGTCGCCTCGCCGGCATCGTTGCTCACGACGGCCGCTTGCGCTTGTGGGCGAAGGGGTTAGCCTTTTCGCGCAAGGTGATGCGCACCGGCGTACCCGGCAGCTCAAAGGTCTCGCGCATGGAATTGGTCAGGTAGCGCAAATAGGACTGCGGCACCGCGTCCGCGCGCGAGCAGAACAGCACGAAGCTCGGCGGACGCGCCTTGTTCTGCGTGATGTAATTCAGCTTGAGCCGTCGGCCGGACACGGCCGGCGGCGGATTGGCCTGCACGGCCTGCTCGAACCAGCGATTGAGCGCGGAAGTCGGCACGCGCCTGTTCCAGACCGCGTAGGCGTCCTGGATCGCCTGCATCAGCCGATCGATGCCCTCGCCCATTAGACCTGATACGGCGACGATCGGCACGCCCTTGATCTGCGGCAGCCAATGGTCGGCATCCCGGCGCAGACCCGAGATGGCGCCGCCGCCCTTGGTCTCCATCAGATCCCATTTGTTGACGGCGAGCACGACCGCGCGGCCTTCGCGCTCGATCAGATCGGCGATGCGCAGATCCTGCTCCTCGAAGCGGTTCTGCGTATCCATCATCATCACGACGACTTCGGCAAAGCGGACCGCGCGCAACGCGTCGGCGACCGAGAGCTTCTCGAGCTTTTCCTCGATGCGCGAGCGACGGCGCAGGCCTGCGGTATCGAACACGCGAAATTCGCGGCCCCTCCAGTTGATCTCGACCGCGATGGAATCGCGCGTGGTGCCGGCCTCCGGGCTCGTCAGCAGGCGCTCCTCGCCGAGCAGATGGTTGATCAGCGTCGACTTGCCGGCATTGGGCCGGCCGACGATGGCGACGCGGATCGGACGCGTCGCGGCCTCCTCCTCGGTCAGCGGCTCATCGTCATCGGCTTCATCTTCGTCGACAGGCTCCGGCATCAACTCGCGGAGGGCGTCATACAGCTCGCCCATGCCTTCGCCGTGCTCGGCCGAGACCTGGATAGGATCGCCGAGGCCGAGCGCAAAGGCCTCCATCGCGCCGGCATCGCCGTGCTTGCCTTCGCTCTTGTTGGCGACCAGCAGCACCGGCTTGTCGGCCTTGCGGGCGAAATCGGCGAAGGCGCGGTCGGTGGGCGTCAGGCCGATGCGCGCATCGATGACGAAGAACAGCGCGTCGGCCTGTGCGATCGCAGCCTCGGTCTGCTCCTGCATGCGCGCGGTCAGCGAGCCCTTGGCGCCCTCGTCGAGGCCGGCGGTGTCGATGATGGTGAATTCGAGGTCGCCGAGCCTGGCCTCGCCTTCGCGGCGGTCGCGGGTGACGCCCGGCAGGTCATCGACGAGCGCGAGCTTCTGCCCAACCAGGCGGTTGAACAGCGTCGATTTGCCGACATTTGGCCGGCCGATAATAGCAATCGTGAAGGACATCGGTCATTCGTGCGCTGCGAAGGCCGCGCCTGTCAATGTAATGAAGTGATCAGCGCGAAAAGCTGCCGCTCGGCATCGGTGCCGGGAAAGCTCCCTGCGACTGCTGCTGGGTGGTCTGGGTCGGTTGCGCCTGCTGGACGGGTTGATCCGGCGGCGGGGCGGTGGTGCGCTTGCGCACGATCTTCTGCTTGGGCGGCGGAGCGGCCGTGGGCGGCGCGGCCTCCGGCTGGGCCTCGCCGTCGACCTCGCCCGCCGGCGCCTCAGCGGGCGCGGCCGCGGTGCTGGCAGGCTGTTTGGTCTTCTTCGCCTTGGCACCCTTTGCCGGCTTGGCCTCGGGCGGCGGCTCGGCGGGCAGAGCCGCGACGGCCGGTGCGTTCGGATCCGGCTGCTGCTGTGCTGCGCCCTTGTACATCTCCCGCGGCACGCCCTGCTCGAGGCCCGGAACGCCCTCCGGGAAGACCGGCTTGCGGTCGCCCGGCAGCTTCTTCTTGGTGTCGAGGAAGTCGAGCATGTCGCTTGGATCGAAGCTGGAGCAGCCGCCCAGGATGCCCGTGAAGGCGATCAGGACGGCGGCTGCGATCAAGCGTGGCGTGCGGCGCATCTTGTGTCTCGTCTACGTCAGAGAGCCCGAAGGTCAGCTCTTGGTCAGCTTTTGGCGACGGGCGGCAGCAGGGCCTGGAGCGCCTCGGCGCGTGAGCGCAAACCGGGCGGCGTTTCGCCGTCCTCGGCAATCGCGTCGAGCCATTTGCGGGCCGCGGTCATGTCGTTGTTGCGCCAGGCCGATAGCGCCAGCAACTCGCGGGCGCTGTGGCGGAACGTGGATTTGGGCGCGGCGGAGAACTCCAGCCGCTGCTGCATGTCGGCATAGGACGCGCTGTCGACCAGCAATCCGGCGGCGCGGAGCTTCGCCAGATCCTGCCACTCGCCACCGATGCTGCGATCGGCGGCGATGTCGTCAAACATCTTGGCGGCCGCCTTGGGATCGCGGGGCGCCGCCTCGGCCGCGGCACGCAGCCGCGCCAGGGTGCGATAACCCGAGGGAGCCTTGGCGGCGAGCGCGGTGAAGGCGGCCTCGGCCTCCGCGTGCTTGTCCTGGTCGGACAGCTCAGCGGCCTTCTCGAAGGCGGCGCCGGCCTCGGCGGCCTTCTTGCCCTCCAGATACTGGTAGCCGCGCCAGCCACCGACGGCAGCCACGATCAGCACCATCAGGGCAATGAAGACAATCGAATACTTGTCCCACAGCTTCTTGAGCTGTTCGCGACGTACTTCCTCGTCGACTTCGTCAAATAATTCAGACACTTATGTTAATCCCATGCCCGTCCGGGTGCGCGCGCCAATGCGTTCGCGTCAGGAATCCCGTCCCCACGTGGCGGCGGGGTACCCTAACGATATGGCGGTGGCAAGGCAAAGCGAGCCCAATCAAGGCGTTAACCACCCGGAACAGCCCGGACCGGCCTGTCCGGCTCAGGTTCCCAGGAGCTCCCGCAGCTGCCGCTTCAGCACCTTGCCGTTGGCATTGCGCGGCAGCGGCTCGGGGGTGATCGCCATGGTTTCGGGGACCTTGTAGTCGGACAGCCGCTCCGCGCACCAGGCGCGCAAGGCCTCGCCGGTCACCGGGGCGCGCGTCACCACCACGGCGTGGACGCGCTCGCCCAGCACCGGGCAGGCCTTGGCAATGATCGCGCTCTCGACCACGGCGGGGTGGCCGGCCAGCACGGACTCGACCTCCGCCGAATAGATCTTCAGACCGCCGCGATTGATCATGTCCTTCTGCCGGTCGAACACGCGGACAAACCCCTCCGCATCGACCGAGCCGAGATCACCGGAATGCCAGAAGCCACCCGTGAAGCTTTCGGCCGTCGCCTTCGGGTTATTCCAGTAGCCCTTGATGACGGAGGCGCTCTGGATCCAGAGCTCGCCGATCTCGCCAGCGGGCAGCTCGCGCCCGTCCGCACCCATCGCGACGATGCGGGCACCGGGACACGGCAGGCCGACACTGTCGATGTGGCTCGCGGTCAGCTCGCCCGGCATGATCGTCGAGGGCGACGTCGTCTCGGTCGAGCCGTAGCAGTTCGCGAGCTTCAGGCCGGGAATCGTCGCCTTGAGCTTCTCGATGGTCGCGACCGGCATCGGCGCGCCGCCAAAGCCGCCGATGCGCCAGCTCGAGAGATCGTAGCTGTCGAAATCGGGCTGGAGCAGGCAGAGATTGTACATCGCCGGCACCATCACCGTGTAGGTGACCCGCTCGCGCGCGGCGAGCTTGAGATAATCCGCGGCCTTGAACTCCGGCATGATGATCAGCGCGCCGCCGCAGCGGATCATGGTCGTGATGTTGGCGACGACGCCGGTGACGTGGCCGAGCGGCACTGCCGCGATCGAGCGGTCCGCTTCCGTCAATTGCAGGCAGGAGACGAACACCATCGAGGAATGGACGATGTTGCAATGGGCGAGCATCGCGCCCTTCGGCTTGCCCGTCGTGCCCGAGGTGTAGAGGATCATCGCGGTGTCCTCCTCGCCGATCTCGACCGGCGCCGATGCCGGGACGTTGTCGGCGAGCACGGCGAAACGCGACAGGGCCTGATCGCTGTCGACGGCGATGCGGTGGATGACATCGGGAACATCAAGCGCATCGGGCAGCCGCCCGGTGAGCCCTGCTTCATGGATCAGGATCCTGGCGCCGCAATCGGCGAGGACATAGGCGATCTCGGGCTTCTGCTGGCGCGTGCCGAGCAGCACCGTCACCAGCCCCTCATGCGCGGCGGCAAACAGCAGCAGCGGAAACTCGATGCGATTGCCGAGCAGGATCGCGACGCGATCGCCACGCTGCAGGCCAAGCTTGCGAAAGCCGGCCGCGATCCGCGCGGCCTGCTCCACCGCCTGTCGCCAGCTCAACCGGACATCGCCTGCGATCAGCGCTTCGCCATCCGGATTGCGGGCGCAAGCGTCCGCGATCATCGCCCACAGGCTCGCCGGCCGGTCGCAGAAGGCCGGCACCACCCGATCG
Organism: Bradyrhizobium sp. MOS001; assembly: GCF_004634465.1. Classification (NCBI taxonomy): domain Bacteria; kingdom Pseudomonadati; phylum Pseudomonadota; class Alphaproteobacteria; order Hyphomicrobiales; family Nitrobacteraceae; genus Bradyrhizobium; species Bradyrhizobium sp. MOS001. The sequence goes on along the minus strand of NZ_SPVJ01000016.1, from coordinate 37,296 downwards.
CCAAAGCGCGCCTCGAACCGCATCGGCGGGATCTGAGATTGCGACCAGTCCATCGGGATGCCCTCGGCTGTTGCTTGTCACGTTCCGCGCACGGCTGCGCGGAACCGTCTTGCGCTGATCTGCTGTCGTCAGCCTCCCATGACGGGAACGCCGATCACAACCGGGTGGAATGCGAAGGCCAGCGCGAGATAAGCGACGATACCGACTGCAACGGCGATCAGATCATTGGTGACCCCGCCCACCGGAATCGGCGGGCCGCCGCCATCGGTGCGATGCTTCAGCGAGATGCGGTCGTACACGGCCCAGCCCAGGAACGAGCCAAACAGGATGATGGAGCCGAGATCACCATTGGCGAGCAGATGCGCGGCCGCCCACAATTTGATGCCCGCCAGCATCGGATGCTTCAGCGTCGCATAGATGCGCCCGCGCAAGTAGGACGCCACCACCAGGATAACCGCGGGCAGCATCAGCGCGACTGTAATGTGCTTGAATGCGACCGGCGGCTCCCAAACCGGGATCATTCCGGCAGCTCGATAATGGGCGAAGCCCCAGATGATCAGCGCCAGTCCCGCAAGCGAGACGGCCGCATAGAGGATCTTGTAGGTCCCCTCGCCCAGGCTCGCGATCGCCTGCGCGCGCGCCTCTCGTTTCGTTGTGAAAACATGGGCCGCAAAAAACAGCATCAGCCCCAGGATCATGACCAGCAGACCCACGACATCCTCCCCTCAACCAGCGCCCCCGCCTATGGCGTATCATCGATTGGGCGCGGGTCGCAACTCTCACGCCTCGTGGTGAGGCGTGCAGGCTCGGGTCTGCAACAGCGCGGCCTTCATCCTGCGAGACCCGCGCAAGCGCAGTCCGCAAGATGCGGGGATAGAGCTATTTTCCAAGCTCGCGATTATCGACATAGCGGATCGCGATCGGGCGTCCGGCCAGAGCGCCGCCGAGGCCGTTGGTGAATTTGAGCGGCAGGCAGGCTTTCAGCGATGAATTGATCGCGTTGAGATAGGTCGTTCGGGTATCGGCCGGGACGCCCGTGGTCGCATAGGTCAGCTGCGGCGGACCGATCATGCCGCCTGCCTTGTTGAAGCTGAAGCGCACCGCCATCTGCATGCCCGCGCGCGCATTGTCCGATGGCGGCGACCAGCAGGTGCGCAGCTCGGCGAAGAGATCGCCGATCGTATCGAGATCGTGATCCGGCCTCTGATATTTCGAGCGATCTGCCTCCGCCGGCACGGTTTCGATCGTGAGCTGGAGATTCTGACCGTAGGGGTAGTCGATCTCGGGAATGCAGGGGCCGGGCTCGAGCGGGCTGCAATAGTACGGCGTGCAGGGCCGGCCGGCGAGCACGCTGCACGGCTCATGCGAAAACGGGATCGGATTGATCTGGCGGCGCTGCGCATCGGCGGCAACCGTCGATATCGCCAACAGGAGGAAAACGAGGATGCCGCGCCACATGATGCGAGCTCACAATGTCACACGCACAAACGTGGCATTGCCAACGAACGCGTCAAGCCCGCGGCTGTTCACATGCTCGCGTTTAGCTCCGGTGTCGTCGCCCGGCTCGACCGGGCGACCCAGTACTCCGAGACGGCGGTGATGGAATCGAGAGGCTGCGGCGCTGGATTCCCCGCCTTCGCGGGGAATGACAGCGGAGTGTGGCCACGCAGCAGCGCGCAGAGAGCGTCCTACCCCTTCTTCTTGACGTCCTTGACGTTCGTGAACTCGATGCCCTCGGCGCGCTCCCTGGCGTAGCCGAGATAGAACTCGTTTCTCGCCAGATACACGGGATCGCCGTCGACATCGTCGGCGATGCTCGAGGTGTTGGCGGCGATGAAAGTGTCGAGCTTCTTGCGATCTTCGGATGAGACCCAGCGGGCGAGCTGGAACTCGCTGACCTCGAACTCGACGGGCAGCGAATATTCCGCATCGAGCCGTGCCTTCAGCACGTCAAGCTGCAGCGCCCCGACCACGCCGACCAGCGCCGGTGCGCCGTCGCGCGGGCGGAACACCTGCACCACGCCCTCTTCGGACATCTGCTGAAGCGCTTCCTTCAGCTTCTTCGCCTTCATCGCGTCGGTGAGACGCACGCGGCGGACGATTTCCGGCGCGAAGCTCGGTACGCCGACGAAGGTGAAATCCTCGCCCTCGGTCAGGGTGTCGCCGATGCGCAGCGTGCCGTGATTGGGAATACCGACGACGTCGCCGGCGAAGGCTTCGTCCGCGACCGACCGGTCCTGCGCGAAGAAGAATTGCGGGCTCGACAGCGGCATGCTCTTGCCGGTGCGCACCAGCTTCGCCTTCATGCCGCGGCTGAGCTTGCCGGAGCACAGGCGCGCAAAAGCAATGCGGTCGCGGTGGTTCGGATCCATGTTCGCCTGGATCTTGAACACGAAGGCGCTCATGCGCGGGTCGGTCGCCTCGATCTTGCGCTGGTCGCTCTCCTGCGCGCGCGGCTCCGGCGCGAACTTGCCGAGACCTTCCAGGAGGTCGCCGACGCCGAAATTGCGCAGCGCGCTGCCGAAATAGACCGGCGTCAGATGGCCCTCGCGAAAGGCGGCGAGCTCGAACGGTTTTGAAGCCTCGGTGACGAGCTCGAGCTCGTCCTTCACCGCGGAGACGTCGAGATTGGCGTTGAGCTTGGCCAGTTCCGCAATCTCGATCTGCTGGGCCGCGCCGGTCTTGGCGCCGCCGCCTTCGAGCAGGCGTACGCCGCCATTGGCGACGTCATAGGTGCCGAGGAAATCGCGGCCGCGGCCGACCGGCCAAGTCATCGGCGTGGTGTCGAGCGCCAGCGTCTTCTCGATCTCGTCGAGCAGCTCGAAGACGTCGCGGCTCTCGCGGTCCATCTTGTTGATGAAGGTGATGATCGGAATGTCGCGCAGGCGGCAGACCTCGAACAGCTTTCGGGTGCGCGCCTCGATGCCCTTGGCGGCGTCGATCACCATGACGGCGGAGTCGACGGCCGTGAGCGTACGGTAGGTGTCCTCCGAAAAGTCCTCGTGGCCCGGCGTGTCCAGCAGGTTGAACACGAGACCCTCGAACTCGAAGGTCATGACCGAGGTCACGACCGAGATGCCGCGCTCGCGCTCGATCTTCATCCAGTCCGAGCGGGTATTGCGCCGCTCGCCCTTGGCCTTGACCTGGCCGGCGAGATTGATGGCGCCGCCGAACAGCAGCAGCTTCTCGGTCAGCGTGGTCTTGCCCGCGTCCGGGTGGGAGATGATCGCGAAGGTGCGCCGCCGCGCCACTTCGGTGGCAAGCGGGGAACGGGCCGGCGAGTCGGCTGATATGACGATGTCGGACATGGCGGGAGCGTTTGGCAGGGAAAATGGGCCTGATCAAGCCTCATGTGGTGATTGCGGAGCCCCTCGGCCAGCCCCATATCCGCTCTCGGGGAGGACGGCCTCCCCCCTCATCAGCATATCCGCCGCGGGGACGACCCTGCCTTGAATGGAGGGTCGTCATGGCCTGGAGCATCCTGTTCGTCGCCGGTCTTCTCGAGATTACCTGGGCGATCGGCCTGAAATACACCGAGGGCTTTACCAAGCTTGTTCCGTCCGTCATCACGCTCGTGGCGATGGCCGGCAGCGTCATCCTGCTCGGAATCGCGCTCAAATCGCTGCCCGTCGGAACCGCCTATGCGGTCTGGACCGGCATCGGCGCCGTCGGTACCGCCGCGCTTGGCATCATCCTGTTCGGCGAGCCGGCCACCGCGTTCCGCCTCGCCAGCATTGGGCTGATCGTCGCCGGCATCGCCGGGCTGAAATTCGTCACCTGACGAAAATCTGGACCGCCCACCAGGTCAGCGCCGCGACAATGGCCGAGGCCGGGATCGTGATCACCCAGGCATAGACGATCGAGCTCGCGACGTTCCAGCGCACCGCCGAGACGCGGCGGGCCGCGCCGACGCCGACGATCGCGCCGGTAATGGTGTGGGTGGTCGAGACGGGAACGCCGAGGAAGGTCGCCATGAACAGCGTCGCGGCGCCGCCGGTCTCGGCGCAAAAGCCCTGCATCGGCGTCAGCTTGGTGATGCGCAGGCCCATGGTGCGGACGATGCGCCAGCCGCCCATCAGCGTGCCCAGCGCCATCGCGGCCTGGCAGGACAGCACCACCCAGAACGGCACCGAGAATTCACCGCCGAGATGCCCTTGCGAATAGAGCAGCACGGCGATGATGCCCATGGTCTTCTGGGCGTCATTGCCGCCATGGCCGAGCGAATAAAGCGAGGCGGAGGCGAATTGCAGGATGCGGAAGGCGCGATCGACCGCGAACGGCGTCGAGCGCACCGAGAGCCAGGACACGATCGCGACCAGCATCATCGCAAGCAGGAAGCCGACCAGCGGCGACAGCACGATCGCCAGCACCGCCTTGGACAGTCCGCTCCACACCGCCGCCGAGATCCCTGCCTTGGCCATGCCGCCGCCGACGAGACCGCCGATCAGCGCATGCGACGACGAGGACGGGATGCCCAGCCCCCAGGTCACCAGGTTCCAGACGATCGCACCGACGAGCGCCGCGAAGATCACCTGGGCATCGACGACCGCGGGATCGATGATGCCGGTGCCGATGGTCTGCGCAACATGCAGCCCGAACACCATGAAGGCGATGAAATTGAAGAACGCCGCCCAGAGCACCGCGAATTGCGGCCGCAGCACGCGGGTGGACACGATGGTCGCGATCGAATTGGCGGCGTCGTGCAGGCCGTTCAGGAAGTCGAACAGCAGCGCGACGGCGATCAAGCCGACGAGGACAGGAAGTCCGAGCGCAGCATCCACGGCGCGACCCCTGCCCTAAACTTGCTCGATGACGATGCTGTTGATCTCGTTCGCGACGTCGTCGAAACGGTCGGCCACCTTCTCGAGATGGTCGTAGATCTCGACGCCGACGATGAAATCCATCGTGCTGCCATCACGATGCTTGAGAAACAGCTCCTTCAGCCCGATGTCATGGAGATCGTCGACCCGGCCCTCCAGCTTGCCTAGCTCTTCCGTGATCGCGGTCAGCATCGCGACGTTCGGGCCGATCGACTGCATCAGCGGCAACGCCCGCCCCACGAGATTGGCGCATTCGATCAGAAGCCCGCCAATCTCCCGCATCGGCGGCTCGAAGGTGCGGACCTCGAACAGCATCACGGCCTTGGCCGTCTGCTGCATCTGGTCGATGGCATCGTCCATCGAGGTGATGAGATTTTTGATGTCGCCACGGTCAAAGGGGGTGATGAAGGTACGGCGCACCGCCGTCAGCACCTCACGGGTGATGTTGTCGGCGTCGTTCTCGAACTGGTTGACGCGCTGACAGTAGACCGGCGTCTCCTCGCCCCCGTTGAGCATGCCCTGGAGCGCGATCGAGCCCTGGATCACCGTCTGTGCATGGCGGTCGAACAGGTCGAAGAACCGTTCTTCCTTGGGCAGGAAAGCGCGAAACCATCGCATCATGGGGATAGGCTACCGGTTGGAAATGGCCCGGCCCGAACGGACCGTCATGAAACTGTCATAGACCATTTCCACCCCGCGCGCGTGTCATCTCACGCCCGCGAAGCAGGATCATCCACCGGATTATCGCGCCAATGAAATTGGCGCGATATCAATGGCTTAGAGCGAGCGCCGGAAGTAATGAGCGATTTCGCCGATGACGCCGCGGCGGAAGGTGAGCACGCAGACCACGAAGATCGAGCCCTGGATCACCGTCACCCATTGGCCAAAACCCGCCAGATATTGCTGCATGGCGATGATCGCGAAGGCACCAACCACGGGGCCGAAGATGGTGCCGAGACCGCCAACCAGCGTCATCAGCACGACCTCGCCCGACATCGTCCAGTGCACGTCGGTGAGCGAGGCATTCTGCGCCACGAACACCTTCAGCGATCCGGCAAAGCCGGCCAGCGTGCCGGACAGGACGAAAGCCAGGAATTTATATTGGTCGGTCCGGTAGCCGAGCGAGATCGCGCGCGGCTCGTTCTCGCGGATCGACTTCAGCACTTCACCGAACGGCGAGTTGATGATGCGGTAGATCAGCAGGAAGCCGGCGAGGAAGCCGGCCAGCACGACGTAATAAAGCACCGTCGGCTTGGAGAGATCGAGCAAGCCGAACATCCGCCCCTGCGGAATGCCCTGAATGCCGTCCTCACCATGGGTGAACGGCGCCTGGAGGTAGATGAAGTACAGGAGCTGCGACAGCGCCAGCGTGATCATCGAGAAATAGATGCCCTGGCGGCGGATCGAGATATAGCCGGTGATGAGCGACAGCCCGAACGCCGCGGCGATTCCAACGAGGATGCCGAGCTCCGGCGGCAACGCCCACACTTTCAGCGCGTGCGCGCTGCAATAGCCGGCGGTGCCCATGAACATTGCGTGGCCGAACGACAACAGGCCGCCATAGCCGATCAGCAGGTTGAAGGCGCAGGCAAGCAGCGCAAAGCACAGCGCCTGCATCACGAAGAACGGATAGACGCCCGTGAAGGGCACCGACGCCAGCAGCAGCGCCATCACCACGAACACGACCATCTCGTCACGCATCGCGCGCGGGGTTACCGGCAGCGTGTCGTCCGTCAAGGCTGTCATATCAGGCCGCCCTTCCCGTCAGTCCCGTTGGCTTCACCAAGAGCACCAGCACCATCAGCACGAACACGACGGTGTTGGAGGCCTCGGGGTAGAAATACTTGGTCAGGCCCTCGATCACACCGAGCGCAAAGCCGGTGATGATGGAGCCCATGATCGATCCCATGCCGCCGATCACGACCACCGCGAACACGACGATGATGAGGTCGGCGCCCATCAACGGCCGCACCTGGTTGATCGGCGCCGAGAGCACACCGGCGAGCGCGGCAAGGCCGACGCCGAGACCGTAGGTCAGCGTAATCATGCGTGGCACGTTGATGCCGAAAGCGCGCACCAGCGTCGGATTTTCAGTGGCGGCGCGCAGGTTAGCACCGAGCCGCGTCTTCTCGATCAGGAACCAGGTGGCGATACACACCACCAGCGAGAAGATGACGACCCAGCCGCGATAGATCGGCAGGAACATGAAGCCGAGATTCATGCCGCCCTTGAGCTGGTCCGGAATGGCGTAAGGCAGACCGGAGGAGCCGAAATAGTTCTGGAACACGCCCTGCACGATCAGCGCGATGCCGAAGGTCAGGAGCAGGCCGTAGAGGTGGTCGAGCCCCGTCAGCCATTGCAGCATGGTCCGTTCCAGGATCATGCCGAAGATGCCGACGATAACAGGCGCGATCAGCAGCGCCCACCAGTAGTTGATGCCGCCGAGGCTCAGCAGGAAATAGGCAACGAACGCGCCCATCATGTAGAGCGCACCGTGGGCGAAATTGATGATGTTGAGCATGCCGAAGATCACGGCAAGCCCGAGACTGAGCAGCGCGTAGAACGAGCCGTTGATCAATCCCACCAGTAGCTGAGCGTAAAGAGCCTGCATCGATCCCGCACCCGGTCCCTTCGGCGTTCCCTGAAAATCGCCCGCAGGCCGGATGGCCTGCGGGCGGTTATCTTACTTCTTCAAGAGCGCGCACTTGCTCTCGGACAGCGGCGTGAAAGCCTGGTCGCCCGGCACGGTGCCGACCAGCTTGTAGAAGTCCCACGGCCCCTTGGACTCCGAAGGCTTCTTCACCTCGAACAGGTAGGCGCTGTGGATGGTGCGGCCGTTCGGCTGGATCTCGCCCTTGCCGAACAGGTCGTCCTCCGTCGGCAACGACTTCATCTTCTCGACGACCTTGACGCCGTCATGGGGATTGCCGCCGAGCGCTTCCAGCGTCTTGAGATAGTGACGCACGCCCGCATAGACGCCGGCCTGCACCATGGTGGGCGGCGCGTTGTTCTTCATCTTGTCGGAGAAGCGCTTGGAGAAGGCCCGGGTCTTGTCGTCCATGTCCCAATAGAACGTCTCGGTGAAGTTGAGGCCCTGCGCGGTCTCGAGGCCAATCGCCTTGACGTCGGTGAGGAACAGCAGCAGCGCCGCGAGCTTCTGGCCACCCTTGACGATGCCGAACTCGGCCGCCTGCTTGATCGAGTTGGTGGTGTCGCCGCCGGCATTGGCAAGGCCGACGATCTTGGCCTTGGACGCCTGCGCCTGCAGCAGGAATGACGAGAAGTCGGGCGTGTTGAGCGGATGCTTGACGCCGCCGACGACCTTGCCGCCGTTGGCGGTGACCACGGCCGTGGTATCGCGCTCGAGCGCCGCACCGAAGGCGTAGTCCGCGGTCAGGAAGAACCAGCTGTCGCCACCGGCCTTCACCAGAGCCTGACCCGTGGTGTGGGCCAGCATGTAGGTGTCGTAGGTCCAGTGCACCGTATTGGGCGAGCACTGCGCGTTGGTGAGGTCCGAGGTCGCCGCGCCCGAGTTGATGTAGACGCCATTCTTTTCCTTGATGACGTTGTTGACGGCGAGCGCCACGCCGGAGTTCGGCACGTCGACGATGATGTCGACCTTGTCGACGTCGAACCATTGCCGCGCGATCGCGGTGCCGATGTCGGGCTTGTTCTGGTGATCGCCGGAGATGATGTCGATCTTCCACCCCTTCGCCGCAAGGCCGGAATCTTCGACGGCCATCTGGGCGGCGAGCGTCGAGCCGGGACCGCCGAGGTCGGCGTAGAGGCCGGACTGATCGGACAGCGCGCCGATCTTGACGGTCTTGTCCTGCGCAAAGGCTACGCCAGCCGTGGTGACGGCCAACGCCGTGCCGAGCAGAAACGACGCAATCGACTTTTTCATGCTACTTCCCTCGTGAATTTTCTCGTGGCCGTTTGACGCTTGGCCGTCTTAGACGCCGAGATAGGTGTGGAGCTTGTCCATGTTGGCGGCAAGCTCCGAATTGGAAAATCCGTCAATGATCTTGCCGTGCTCGACCACGTAATAGCGGTCGGCGACGGTGGATGCGAACCGGAAGTTCTGCTCGACCAGGAGGATGGTAAAACCCTCCTTCTTGAGCCGTGCAATGGTGTGGCCGATCTGCTGGATAATGACAGGCGCAAGACCTTCGGTCGGCTCGTCCAGCATCAGGAAGCTCGCGCCGGTGCGCAGGATGCGCGCGATCGCGAGCATCTGCTGCTCACCGCCGGAGAGCTTGGTGCCCTGGCTGTTGAGACGTTCCTTCAGATTCGGAAACAGATCAAAGATCTGCTCGAGCGGCAATCCGCCCGGGCGAACCACCGGCGGCAGCAACAAATTCTCCCGCACATCGAGACTGGAGAAAATGCCGCGTTCCTCCGGGCAGAACGCGATGCCCATCCGCGCGATCTTGTCGGAGGTCGCGCGGATGATGTCCTGGTTGTTGAACTTCACCGAGCCGGTCCGCTTGCCGATGATGCCCATGATCGACTTCAGCGTGGTCGTCTTGCCGGCGCCGTTGCGGCCGAGCAGCGTAACCACCTCGCCCGCGTTCACGTCGAAATTGATCCCGTGCAGGATGTGGGACTCGCCGTACCATGCTTCCAGGTTGCGGACCTGGAGGATGTTGCCGCCGGTTGCGGCTTTTGCGGGAGCGTCCGCGGTTGCAGTCTCAGGCATGACCGGCTCCCAGATAGGCTTCCTTGACGCGCTCGTCCTTGGTGAGCTCGCTGTAATGGCCTTGCGCCAGCACCTGCCCGCGCGTCAGCACGGTGATGATGTCGGAGAGATTGGCCACGACGCTCAGATTATGCTCGACCATCAGGATGGTGTATTTCGCCGAGATGCGCTTGATCAGCGCCGCGATCTTGTCGATGTCCTCGTGGCCCATGCCGGCCATCGGCTCGTCCAGCAACATCATCTCGGGGTCGAGCGCGAGCGTCGTTGCGATCTCGAGCGCGCGCTTGCGGCCGTAGGCCATCTCGACCGCGGGCGTATTGGCAAACTCGCTGAGGCCGACATCGTTCAACAGTTCACGCGCGCGATCGTTGAAGCGGTTGAGCACGGACTTGGAGCGCCAGAAATCGAAGGAACTGCCGTGCTGGCGCTGAAGCGCGACGCGGACGTTTTCCAGCGCGGTGAGATGCGGAAACACTGCCGAGATCTGGAATGAACGGACCAGTCCCAGGCGCGCCACATCGGCCGGCGCCATCGCCGTGATGTCCTGCCCCTTGTACAGAATTTTGCCGGCGGACGGTTTGAGGAACTTGGTCAAAAGATTGAAGCACGTCGTCTTGCCCGCCCCGTTCGGGCCGATCAACGCGTGAATGCTCCCACGGCGAACCTTGAGCGCAACGTCGCGGACGGCGAAGAAGCCCGCGAACTCCTTGGTCAAGCCTTCCGTTTCGAGAATGAACTCATCGGCCAAACAGATTTCCCCCTGCCCGCACAATACGCGTGGCTGTCCTTAGTTACTTCGGCTTTCCGGGGGCCTTGGAGCCTGTCCCGGAACGTCGCCTCCGGGCGCGGAATATGCCGGAGGTGACGGGGGTTAGGCAAGGCGGAAAGCTGAGCAGATCAGGTCTCCGGCCGGGAGGCTTATGCTCCCTTAGTCGGACGCGTTTTGATGTCGCCTGCCCGGCCTCCCGGTTCGCAAGGCACCGGTCATCAAGCCGTCGTTAACGGTCTTTCATCCCGCGCGCCAGCCTTCATAGAAAATTTTCCCGCCGCATGGATCATGCGCGGGTTTTATGCGTCGGGAATATTGTCTTGGATTTTGCAAGCGCGGCTCCTTCTGTCGTCAAGTCGATCAGGCAGCGTGATCTCCTGAACACGTGGCTGCGACTTTATGCGCGCGGGCAGATGGTGCCGGCGATCTGGGAGTATCAGCCCGCGCGGCTCGAGGAAGAGCTGTCCGATCTCATCTATTATACCGTCGACATCTCGGCGCCGACGCCGCGCCTCATCATCCAGAGCGAAGGCACGCGCATCTCGCGCGCCTATGGACAGACCGGCAAAGGCGTTCTGCTCGACGACTACATCGGGCCGCGCCTCGCACCCTTCGTGATGCCAATCTATTATGAATGCGTGGCGCGCGGCCTTCCGGTCTACAGCGTGGCCGACGTCGACGACATCTACGGCCGCGTGGTTGCCTATGAACGGCTGCTGCTGCCGTTCCAGACCGACGGCAAGGTCTGCCACGTCATCGCCTCGCTCAAGACATTCTGCGAGGACGGCGGTTTCGAGATCAAGAATCTGATGCGCGGAAATGACGCGCTGCCGCGCCCGAAACTGCGCACGGTGATCGACCGCGATCTCTTCCATCGCGCTCCCGGCCGGATTGCTGCGGCCGACGTCGTCGAGTTCGCCGATCAGCCCGGCGTCACCACCGAGATCGTCGAGCTGAATTAGGGGTTAGCGCGATCTGGCGCCGACCTACTTGGCCTTGACCTACTTGGCCTTGACTTCCTTGGCATAGATATCCGGCTCGAAGCCGACCAGAAGCTTGCCGCCGACTTCGAGCACCGGCCGCTTGATCATCGATGGTTGCGCTAGCATCAGCGCCAGCGCCTTCTTCTCGGTGAGGCCTTCCTTGTCGGAATCCGGCAGCTTCTTGAAGGTCGTGCCGGCGCGATTGAGCAGCGTCTCCCAGCCAGCCTTGTCGCTCCACTGCTTGAGCTTGTCCTTCTCGACGCCCGCCGCCTTGTAGTCGTGGAACTCGTAGGCGACGCCATGGGTGTCGAGCCAGGCGCGCGCCTTCTTCATGGTGTCGCAGTTCTTGATGCCGTAGATGATGTTGGGCAAGACCTTCCTCGCGCATGCGTCGTTGGATGACTGCAGCGTTGTACGAAACTCCGGTTCGCGCGACAACATTGCGAACGAACCTCGCTCTCCGAACGGATAGATCAATGCACGTCATTCACGATCCCGCCGCGGCCGTGTCGCCAGCCATCGACTTCGACAGCTTCCTCGCGGTCGATATCCGCGTCGGCACCATCGTCGATGCAAAACCGTTCCCGGAGGCGCGCAAGCCGGCCTGGCGGCTGTGGATCGACTTCGGTCCCGCGATCGGCGTGCGCAAGAGCTCGGCCCAGATCACCGAAAATCATCCGCTCGATACGCTGGTGGGACAGCAGGTCGCGGCCGTCGTGAACTTCCCGCCGCGCCAGATCGGTCCGGTCGTCTCGGAGGTGCTGACACTCGGCTTCCCCGATGCCGAGGGCAAGGTCGTGCTGGTGCAGCCGAGCAAGCCTGTGCCGAACGGCGGACGGCTGTTCTAGCCGCGCGATCGCCGGCCGGGCCGCAGCACCTCAGCCACGGCCCCGGCAACGGTTTGATCCTCCCGTTTCCGGACCGTCTGGACTTGACCAAGATCGCCTTTGATAATAAATATGACTGACTGATCGTTTTTTATTAATGCCGGCTTTGTCGAAGCCGCATCAGGCAAATGGTTAAAACGACCGATCTGTCAGTTATTTTATGGACGGCCAGAATGCCCAAGATCAGCGACAAGCAACGCGAAGGAAGGCGGCAGCAGATCCTCGAAGCGGCCCTTGCCTGCTTCGCCGAGCAAGGCTTTCACCAGACCGGCATGGCCGACATCGTCAAACGGTCGGGCTTGAGCCACGGCTCGGTCTATCTCTACTTCCAGAGCAAGGACGATTTGATCGAGGCGCTCGCCGACGACCGGCATCGTCGCGAGGCCGTGCTCAACTCGGTTGCGCAGGGATCGGGTGATCCGATCGAAGGACTCCACGCGCTGATCCGCGTCTACGCGCAATGGCTCACCGATCCCGCCGGCGAAGCGCGGCGTCGCGTCGGCATTCACGGCTGGGCGGAGGCCCTGCGCAACCGCCGCGTCCGCACCAGCGTCGTCGAAGGCATCGACATGCCGCGCGCGCTGATCGTGGCGCTGGTCGAGCGCGGCCAGCATGACGGCCTGATCAAGCGCGACCTCGGCGCCGATGCGATCGCGCGCGTGCTCATCGCGATCTTCCAGGGCTTCGTGCTGCAGAAATGCTGGGGCGAGGATTTTGACGTCGAGGCCTGCATGGCGGCCGTCGGCGGCGTGATCGAGGGATTTCGCACGACCAGGCCTGACATCAAGCGACGGACCAGGACGTAAGCGATGTCCTGGATTCACGATCTCCTCGCAGGCATTGGCGTCGGTCTCGTCGGCGGACTGACATCGGGCTTCATGGGTACGAGCCCGGGCGGCGGGCTTGTCGTCTTCACCGTGCTGCTGCTCGGCGCGGAGCAGCATGTCGCCCAGGGGACGTCGCTGATCACGCAGGTCCCGCCCACTGGCCTCGCTGGCGTGCGCCGCTACTGGCAGAGCGGCAATCGCAGCCCGCTGCAATGGATCGCCTGGATCGGCCTCGGATTTCTCGCCGGCGGTGCGGGCGGCGGTTACGCCGCGGCGGCGGTTTCCGACTCGGTGCTGCAATGGACCTACGTCGTCTATCTCGTCGCGCTGATCGCCCTTCTGATCCTGCGCCGCGACCGCAAGGACGGCAACCACGCGGCCGTTGACCGAGACGAACTGCCTTGGCTCCCCCTGCTCCTCATCGGCGCGCTTGCCGGATTTTCCTCCGGCTTCATGGGCATCGGCGGCGGGCTCGCGATCACCGTCGGCCTCGCCGCGGGCCTACGCGTCCCGCAGCATCAGGCCCAACTCGTCAGCCTCATCTTCTCGGTCATCCCGACCAATATTCCGGCGGCCTGGATCTACTGGAGCAAGGGGCTCATGGTCGGCTGGCCGGCCATCATCGGGATTCTCGCCGGCCTCTGGATCGGCACCGATCTCGGTGCACGCGCGGCCAACGGCGTCAGCAAAGCGGTGCTGCACAGGGTCATGATCGCCCTCATCTCGGTGATGGCGCTCTACATGACGCATAAGGCGCTGACCTGATTCTACGGCCGCTTCGGAATGTTCAGCCCGCGCTGCACGGCAGGACGCGCCAGCCCCCGTTCGAGCCAGGCACCGACCGACTTGAACTGGCTGAATTCGACGAGATCGCCGGCGCCGTAGAAACCGATGAGATTGCGCACCCAGCCGAGCATGGAGATATCGGCGATGGTGTAGTCGTCATCCATCAACCACTGCCGGCCGGAAAGATGCGTCTCCATCACGCCGAGCAGACGCTTGGCCTCGCTGACATAGCGGTCGAGCGGCCGCTTGTCCTCGAAATCCTTGCCGGCGAATTTGTGGAAGAAGCCGACCTGGCCGAACATCGGCCCGATGCCGCCCATCTGGAAATGCACCCACTGGATGGCCTGGTAGCGGCGCGCGGCGTCCTCCGGCAGAAGCTTGCCGGTCTTCTCGGCGAGGTATTGCAGGATCGCCCCGGACTCGAACAGCGGCAGCGGCCGGCCGCCCGGACCGTTGGGATCGAGGATCGCCGGAATCTTGCCGTTCGGATTGAGTGAGAGGAATTCCGCCGTCTTCTGGTCGTCCTTGCCGAAGTCGACGAGGTGGACCTCGTAAGGCAGACCGATCTCTTCCAGCATGATCGACACCTTGACGCCGTTCGGCGTCGGCAGCGAATAAAGCTGAAGCAGCTCCGGATGCCTGGCAGGCCAGCGCTTGGTGATGGGAAAGGCGGACAGATCAGGCATCGGGACCCCGGCTTCGTTCGTGAGATGCCGCCTAATCTAGGCGAGCCGTCGAACGGCGCAAGGCCGAGCAGTGATCATGCATCGAAGCCGGACTACAGGGGCCGCAGCAGATGCCTGGCGGCGTACGCGATATCGCGCTGCGCGCGTTGCTCGATGAAGAGCTGCCCGGTGACGAGCAGCGTTCCGGTGAAAATGAGCGCGAGCATCGCGGTCGCGAACTGACTGGCATCCTTCATCGCACGAGCTTCTCCGTCATCGGTTCGCACGGGGAACGCGGGCCGACCGTCGACAGTTCCTGCACGCCTCAAATAAATTGCCACTTTATCCCGAATCGAGGCGCACCAGGCCGCGACCTCAATAATTGATCTCCATCCGCAGTCCGCGCGGATCGACCTCTTCGCCGCCGACACGCTGTGTGCTGTCGCGGGCCGCGACCGCGCAGGCACAGGCATCGATGAGATCGTCGCGGCCGATGCCGGTGCCATGACGCTGCGTCAGCCATGTCTCCAGGCGCGTGAAGCCGCGTTGCGCCAGCAGCGAGATGCGCTGCTCACGACCTTGCGCCGACGTCTTCTTCGGAAGACGGACTCGGCCCGCCAGATTCCAGAAAATCAATTCCGGATGCGCTTCGCCAATTGTCGCCTGCCGCACCGGCGTCATGATCTCGTCGACGTCCCTGATCTTGTCCCTGATGTTCCAGAGCTGCGCCGACACGCCCCTGCCCTTGCCCTCCCGCTCCCAATAGTGGCGATTGGCTGCCGCCATGTCGGGAAATGTCCAGAGATCGCGGCGCGCGCCAAGAAACACGGCAGGGCCGACCAGCTCGCGTGCACGCAAGTCGCAGGCTCGATAGCCGCTTGGCTTCAATCCGATCGGCATGTCGATCATCGCACGCGCATGCGGCATCGCAAGCAAGCGCGTCAGGCCCGGCGAATAATCGAAGCCGTGATCGCCGCGCTCGTCGATCCAGGCTGCGACCCAGCCGAAGCGAAACCCATCGAGACCGAGATAGTTTGGCAAATCATGCGTCCATCATTTTCAATCTTCACACGCGCGTCGCTTGACATCCGTAAGTTGCGAGAGTATTTCCCGCGCCCTCACGAACACTTCCGTTCGTGACACACATCATGAACCGAGCAATGCCGCACCGCTACGCAATCCTGGTCCGCCCGTCGAATGACCTACGGTCAATCGATTGCGCACGCTTGGCTCATGGGAGAGGTCTTGCCTGATAGCGAGATCAAAAGTCCAGGTATCACGGACCCTCCCGAGCCAACGCTCCGGAGGGTTTTTTGTTGTTCAAAGCAATATGTTAAGCAGGACACATGACCATGCGACGATCTGATCCCTACATGGAACGCGCCCGAGAGCTCTGCCTCGCCGCCGGCGTCGATCCGGACTCGCGCGTCGGTGAAGGACGCGGCCAGCCGGCCTGGTGCCTGTACAAGGACGCCGCGCGCAAGGAGCATCTGGCACGCGAGGCCAATGCGACGGCCGACGCGATCGCGCAGCTCCATCCGCAGGAGGCCCGCTTTCAGAATGCGCCGCTGAAGATTTTTGGCCCGCATGAGGAAGCGACCATCGCGCAGATGCGCAACTGCATGGCGGTCGGCAATGTCGTGTCCGGCGTGATCTGCGCCGACGGCCATCTCGGCTACGCCCAGCCGGTCGGCGGGGTCATCGCCTACGAGAAGCAGATCAGCATCTCCGGCGTCGGCTTCGACATCGGCTGCGGCAACATGGCCGCACGGCTCGACACGCGCTTCGACGACATTGCGGCGATCGTGCCCACGATCATCCGCGACGTCGCCAAGGTCATCTCGTTCGGTGTTGGTCGCGCCAACGCCGAACGGGCCGAGCACGAGCTGTTCGACGACGGTGACGCCTGGCGCGAGAGCGACATGGAAGCCTACCGTCAGAAGGCGGTGGCGCAGCTCGGCACGGTCGGGTCGGGCAACCACTATGTCGACCTCATGCGCGACGAGGAAGGTTTTGTCTGGATCGGCGTCCACTTCGGAAGCCGTGGTCTCGGGCATACTTCCGCGACGCGCTACCTCAAGGCCGCCGGCGGCAAGGACGGCATGAACGTCCCGCCCGCCGTCGTCGACGAGGAGTCCGAGCTCGGCCGCCGCTACATCGCGGCGATGCAGCTCGCCGGGCGTTATGCCTATGCGGGCCGGGAGTGGGTTGTCGAACGCGTCCGCCAGATCATCGGCGGCAGCGTGACCGAGAGCGTGCACAACCACCACAACTACGCCTGGCGTGAGACCCACGACGGGCGTGATCTGTGGGTGGTGCGCAAGGGCGCGACGCCGGCGTTTCCCGGCCAGAAGGGATTCGTCGGCGGCTCGATGGGCGACGACGCCGTCATTCTCGAAGGCGTCGACAGTCCGGAAGCCAGGGCTTCGCTCTACTCGACAGTACACGGCGCCGGCCGCATGTTCGGACGAAAGGAGGCGAAGCGGCGCTTCTCGCGTGCGGAGATGGACCACTGGCTCAACGAGCGTGGTGTCACCTTGATCGGTGCCGACCTCGACGAGAGCCCGATGGCCTATCGCCGCCTGCCCGACGTGCTCGCGCAGCACGCCGGCACCGTGCGGGTGCTGCACACGCTGCGGCCGTTCGCCGTCGCCATGGCTGGCGAAGGCGAGTTCGACCCCTGGAAGGACTGACGCGAACCGCAGGCGGGAGGCATCACCTCCCGCCTGCATCATCTATGTTTTCGTTTCACTACGATGCTGCTCGAATAGCCGCTGCGCCAGCAGCGCATGGCCGAGCGTGCCGCCGGCGCGCACAGCGGCCGCGATCAACGCGGCTTCGGCGACTTCCTCGCGCGTCGCGCCGGCTTTCGCTGCCTGCGCCGTATGCACGTCCAGGCAATAGGCGCATTGCGTGGTGAGTGCCACCGCGAGCGAGATCAGCTCGCGGTATTTCGGCGGGATCGAACCGTCCTTGCGCTCGACCGCGTGGTTGAACGCAAGGAACGCGTTGGCCTCCACCGGCGCCAACGCCACGAAAGCGGGGACAGACTTCAGATCGTCAGGCGTTTGATAATTGGTCATGTCTCACCTCGTCAAATACTCGCGCATCAAGGCGCGGGCGCGATGCAGGCGCGCCTTCACGGTCTGCCTGGACGCTCCGAGCGCGGCGGCGATTTCGTCGATGGTCATTTCCTTGACGTCCCGCATCAGCGCGACATCGCGATAGTGCGCTGGCAACGCTTCAAACGCAGCCGCCACGTCAAGACGCAAATCCACTTCGGAGCGCGACAGCAGCAGAGCCTCCGCCTCGCCGTCGTCGATCGATGGCGCAAGGCCCGCCTTGCGCGCGAGCCGCAGACATTCGCGGCGGACCACGCTGAACAGCCACGCGGAAAACGCGACGAGCGAGCGGATCGTACCGACATGGCGGAACAGGATCCACATCGCCTCCTGGGTTGCATCCTCGGCATCCGCCGAGCTGCGGCAGGTGGCGCGTGCGTAGCGGCGGATATCCGGCTGCGCCGTCTCGAGCAGAGACGCGATCGCCTGGGGATCGCCGAGCCGGGCCGCCTCGAACAGGCTTGACGAGATCGCCGCCGCACTCACGACACGCCTCCTCGTCCGATCCCGGCCATCGCGCACATCGGGCAATAGCCGACGAGCCCCGTCAATGCGAAGCCTGCGCCCCCGAGCGCCACCAGCCACGCCGCGACGCCGGCGAGATACACGAATGCGGCAATCGCAACCGCAATTCCGAGCGCAACCCGCACCGCCTGATGCAGACCGCCGATATTCTTCCTGTAGAATGCCATCACATCCTCCGAAATGAGCCGAAGCAAAATGCCTCGACCATCAAGAGGGCGCGAAGGCCGGAAAGGATTCGCGGACGCCGGCAATTTCTTCGCGATCAGCCCCCGACCGCCTGGTAGGCCAGGCGCTTGAACTCGAAGAAGAACGGGTTCCAGAAGCCCATATGGCGCTGGGCCATCAGCACGCCGGCGGTGTTGGCCTGCGGACAAATCCACCAATGGGTGCCGGCAAGCCCGCCCCACTGGAATTCGCCGGTCGAATTCGGGGGATCGAACGGCGTCGGCGCAAAGGTGACGGCGCCGCCGAGACCAAAGCCCTTGCCGGGAATCGGCCCGAGATTGGCAAATCGGATGGTCTGGCCCGCGGGCAACTGGTTCGTCATCATCTGCTGCAGCGTGTCCGGCTTCAGCAGCGCATCCGGACCGGGTCGCAGCGCGCGTACCAGCGCGAGCATGTCGGGCAAGGTCGAGACCAGACCGCCGCCGCCCGAGAGCCGCGGAAACGGCCGCCGATAGGCCTGCGGATAAGGCAGATTGTCGGCCCGCGTCAGGCCCGGCTTCATCGGATCAAGCACGTCGGCGCCGGTGTAGAGCGCAACCAGCCTGCCCTGCTGCGCCTCGGGCACTGAGAAGCCCGTATCGACCATGCCGAGGCGATCGAAGATGCGCGCCTTGAGGAAGGTGTCGAGCGCATGGCCGGAGACAACCTCGACCACGCGGCCGAGCACGTCGGTCGCGACCGAATATTCCCAGCCCGCGCCGGGATGATAGGACAGCGGCAGATCGGCGAGCTTGTCGATCATGTCGGAGAGCGGCGTCAACGGATTGAGCACGCGCGCCTCGTTATAGCCTTTGAACAGCACAGTGCCGGGATCGAAGATGCCGTAGCTGAGGCCCGAGCTGTGGGTCAGCAGCTGGCGGATCGTGATCGAGCTCTTCGCCGGCTCGACATCGAAGGCTCGCGGCACCCTGCTTCAGCACCTTGCGATTGCCGAGCTGCGGCAGGAATTTTTCGACGGGATCATCAAGCCCGATGCGGCCCTCCTCGACCAGCAGCATGATCGAGCACGTCACGAAGATCTTGGTATTGGAAAACGCGCGGAAAATATGGTCAGACCGGAGCGCCGTCTTCGCCTCGCGATCGGCAAAGCCGACGCATTGCTGGTCAACCACCTCATGACCACGGAGCACGGCCCAGGACACACCCGGAATGATCTCCTGATCGACATAGCGTTCCATCGCCGTCCGTGCGGCGGAAAAATCCGTTGTCCTGACGTCCATGTGTTTCCCCCAAATTATGGTTCGGATGGATATAGCGCGCTTTCGCGGGAAATGAAGACCGTCCGATCGGCCCTCAAATCTTCATCAGCGCCGTGACGTGCAGCCGGCGACGGATCTTCATGCCCTGCCGTTCGTACAGCGCAATCGCCGAGGCGTTATGAGAAAACACGTGCAGGAACGGAATTTCGCCGCGCGCCTCGATCCGGCGCGCGACCGCCGCGAGCAGCGCCTGCGCGTAGCCGCGCCCACGACAGTCCGGATGCACGCAGACGGCCGTCATCTCGACGAACTTTCCCGGCTTCATCCGCTCGCCCGTCATCGCAACCAATTCTCCACCAACGCGAATGCCAAGGAAGGTGCCGAGCTCATGGGTGCGCAACGCGAACGGACCAGGCTTGGTCAGCTCCGTCAGCGCCATCATGGCGGCGACGTCGGCCGCGCCCAATTTGACGATCTCGGCATCGCGAAGCGGACTGTCGGCCGGCGAGCCGATCATCTGCTCGCCGGTCTCGGCGAGCACGACCTTGAAGCCGGCGGGAACGTCGACCGGCTCCGGCGTGAACAGCGCGGCGACCTGCGAGCCCGCCAGGAGATCACCGAGCGCGGCGAAGCTTGCCTCAGACATGTCGACCATGTCGGCAAACGGCGTCATGTCCACGGGATAGCGCCGCGCGCGCGGGCCGCCCTCCGCCAGATGCTTCTGGCTCGTCGTCAGCGCACTCCAGATCGGACGATCCAGTAGCCGCTCATCGCCGTCGGACACCGGCCTAGTCCTTGTCGAAGCTGACGATGACGGCGGCGTTGGCGATGAGGATGGGATCGTTGGCCACTTCCGTGGCCGAGGGAATCTCCAGCCCGCCCTTGACCGCAGTCACGGTCACCGTGCCGTAAGGCAGCTCCTTCGCAACGGCGTCCTTGTCCACCGCCTCAGGGTTGGGCACCGCAATCGTGACGTCGACGAACATATCGTTCGCGGTCTTGCCGATCATCCGGAAGAATCCGAGGCTCGAATGCCTGATGGCATCCGATACGGCACGCTTCGCCGCCTTGGTGGCGTCCCTGCCGTGAACGTCGACGCCCATGCCCATCTCGGTGATACAGCGAACGCGAGTCATGTCTTATTCCTGTGGTTGGTTGAGCTACGTTGATGCAGGTTGTTATCGGATTTTGGCTGATCAGCATACTCCGTCATTGCGAGGAGCAAAGCGACGAAGCAATCCAGACTGCCTCCGCGGAAAGATTCTGGATTGCTTCGCTGCGCTCGCAATGACGATGTGGCGAGAGCATCGACCACATCACGCCTTCGACTTCTCGTGCGCCCGCAGTTCATCTACCAGCACGCGCACATTCTCCGAATAGTCGATCGGGATCACGACCAGATGCACGCCACCCTCCTTGAAGGCCGCATCGAGCGTCGGGCCGAAGCTGTCGATGCTCTCGATGCGATGTCCCTTGGCACCGTAGGCCTTCGCGTAAAGGACGAAATCGGGATTGCCAAAGGTCATGCCGTAATCGGCGAAGTGATCGACGGCCTGCTTCCAGCGGATCATGCCGTAGGCGTTGTCCTCGAGCACCAGCACGACCAAATTGAGCTTGAGGCGGACGGCGGTCTCCATCTCCTGGCTGTTCATCATGAAGCCGCCGTCGCCGGCAACCGCGAGCACGCGGCGCTCGGGATAGAGCATCGCAGCCATCATGGCCGACGGCAGGCCGGCTCCCATCGTCGCCAGCGCATTGTCGAGCAGCAGCGTGTTGGCGACGCGGGTTCGGTAGTTGCGCGCGAACCAGATCTTGTACATGCCGTTGTCGAGCGCGACGATGCCGTTCTCCGGGATCACCTGCCGGATGTCGTGCACGATGCGCTGCGGTGTCGGCGGCCAGCGCGCCTCGGTCGCGCGGTCGGCGAGGTGCCTGAGGATCTCCTCGCGCAACGGCAAGAGTGCTGGCGCCTGCGGCAGCTTGCCTTCGAGCCGGTCGGCGAGCAGCTCCAGGCTCGGGCCGACGTCGCCGACGACCTCGGCATCGGGGAAATAGACCAGCTCGACGCTCGCCGGCGTGTAGCTGACGTGAATGACCTTCGGTCCCGACGGCCCCATGATGAAGGGCGGCTTCTCGATCGGATCATGGCCGATCGCCACGATCAAATCGGCTGCATCGATCGCATCATGGACGTAGTCGCGCTCGGACAGCGCCGCCGTGCCCATGTAGAGATTGGTGCCGCCGGGCACCGTGCCCTTCCCCATCTGTGTCGTGAAAAACGGAATGCCGGTTCGCCGAACGAAGCTGGCGATGCCGTGGGTCGAGCTCGGCCGGCTGGTCGCAGCTCCCATCATCACCAAGGGACGTTTTGCGGCCAAGATCATCTCGGCCGCGCGGTCGAGCGCGGCGCGATGGGCGACCGGAATTTCAATCGGATGGACCGGGATCACGGGGACGGCCGGCACTTCGTCGCCCGCGATGTCCTCGGGCAGCTCGAGATGCACCGGCCCCGGCCGTTCCTCCATCGCCACGCGAAAGGCATCGCGCACCACGGTCGGAATGCTGGAGGCGCTGATGATCTGCCGGGAGAGCTTCGTCAGCGGCTTCATGGTCGCAACCACGTCCACGATCTGGAAGCGCGCCTGCCGGCTGCTCATGATCGGCTTCTGGCCGGTGATCAAAATCATCGGCATCGCGCCGAGATGTGCATAGGCGGCGCCCGTGGACAAGTTGAGCGCGCCCGGACCGAGCGTCGAGAGACACACTCCCGGCTTGCCGGTGAGCCGACCGTGCGTGGCGGCCATGAAGGCCGCGGCCTGCTCGTGACGGGTCAGGACCAGCTCGATCTTGGAGGTGCGCAGTGATTCGACGAGGTCGAGATTTTCCTCTCCGGGGATACCGAAGATGCGATCGACGCCCTCGTTCTCCAGCGCCGCGACAAACAGGTCCGATCCTTTTGCCTTGCGTTCCTGCCCGCTCATATCGCCTCCGCTCGCTGTGCGTCCCGTGGTCGGGAGCGATCACATGGTAGCGGCTCGTGGCGCAGGCACAACTCACAAAGAGGCGGGCGATTGTCCCAACATCGTCAATACGATCGCAGCGAAGCAATCCAGAATCTTTCCGCGGATATTTCTGGATTGCTCCGCCGCGCTCGCAACGACGCCGTTTCCGAATTCCGGTAGAGCGGATTGACCGACTGTTCGGGCATTTTGCCTGTCGGGCTACGAAGCTCTACAGCTTCGCCTCGGCAAAGATGCCTGATATCCAGTCGAGGAAGACGCGCAGGCGGAGTGCAAGCTGTCGGTTTTGTGGATAGAGCGCGGAGAGCGGCGTCGGCGACGGCGGATAGCCGGCCAGGACCTCGACCAGCGCACCGCTGGCGAGATCCGCCGCGAAGCGATAGCGGGGCGCCTGCGTCAGGCCGAAGCCGAGCCGCGCGAGATCTGCCATGGTGTCGGAATTGTTGACGCGAACCCGGCTTGGCAGCACGACATTGCGCAGCGTGCCGGCAACGGAAAACTCCAGCGGCAAAACATCGCCGGTGCGCGATGAGATGAACGCGACCATCTGATGGCCGTCGAGCGTATCAGGCGTCGCGGGCATACCGTGGCTGGCGAGATAGGCCGGGCTCGCCACCGTGATTTCCTCGACCGTGCCGAGGCGCCGCAAAATCATCCCGCTGTCCTCGGGCTCGCCCGACCGGATCGCGCAATCGATGCCCTCGCGCACGAGATCGACCAGCCGGTCGCCCTGCCCGATCTGCAAGTCGAGCTGCGGATGGCGCGCCAGGAATTCCGGCAGGTGCGGCAAGATGAAGGTGCGGGTCAGCAAAGGATGTGCGTCGATGCGCAGCAAGCCACGCGGTCGCGCATCGCGCATCGTGGTTTCGGCTTCCTCGACCTCCGCGAGGATGGCGACGCAGCGGCGGTAATAGTCCTCGCCGTCGAGCGTCGGCGTGACATGCCGTGTCGTGCGTTCGAGCAGGCGCGCGCCCAGCCGCGCCTCGAGCCCGCGCAAAACCTCGCTCGCCGTCGAGCGGGGAATGCCGAGGTCGGCAGCCGCAGCCGTAAAGCTCTGCCGTTCGACGAGGCGGACGAACAGGCGCATGGCGTCAAATCGGTCCATGGCCGATTGTTCACCACAGCCGACAAGTGATGACAAGTTTTTCGCGATTATCCGGTCGCGGCGATCGGGCATTCTCGAACAGGAGCAACCACACCCCATCACACGGAGAGACCCACCATGCCCTTCGCGAATATCAAGATCCCCCAGGCCGCCTTATCGCGGGCGCAGAAGGCGGAGATCGTGCACAACCTCACCGCGCTGTTCGCGCACTATTTCGGCGAAGCGGCGCGGACGCACACCATGGTGCTGATCGAGGAAGTGCCTGATGGCGGTTATGGCCGCGCCGACGAGGTGTTCGTGGTTCCCGACGCCTATCGCGCAAGCGACGCCGCTACCTCAGCTTCAGGCTGAGCTCGGTGCCGCCCTTGAGCGGCAACGTCATCGAGACGAAACCGTTTTTGGGATCGCGGATGAAATCGAGATAGTCGGGCTCGGCATTGTCGTTCATGACGTAGCCGCCGACGCGCAGCTGCGGCGCGACGATCCCGATCACCTCGCGCGCCAGCGAGGGACCGCTCTCACCCGGCCAGCCGTCGATCAGAACGAAGTCGACGGGACCGCCGAGATCGCGCAAGGTTTTTCGCGCATCGCCCTCGCGGATCTCGGCATAGTCGGCAAGGCCGGCCTCGGCGAGATTGCGTTTGGCGGTCTCGACCTTGGCCGGCACAATCTCCGAGCCGATCACGGTGCCGCCGCCATTGTCGCGGATAGCGGCCGCGAAATAGAGCGTGGACATGCCGACCGAGGTGGCGAACTCGGCCACGCGCGTAGCACGCAAGCCACGGCACAGCAGGTAGATCAGTTCGCCCTGCTCGGATTGAATCGAAAAGCCCTGCTCGGCATAGGCGTGGGGATCACGGCTGTTGAAGGAGCCGCGCGGCCCGCCGCCGGCCGGCCGCTGCCGCGCGCCTTGGAGGCGCGCGAGGACGGCGTTGACGCGTGGGTCTTGAATCGGGCTATGGGGCCGATCATTCATGTGTTGCTTCGCCTCTCAGTTATTTGCCGAGGATTTCCGCGGCGGCACGATCCAGGATCGCCGCGATGCGGCGCGCCTCGGCGGGGTCGCTTCCAAGCCTGGAACGCAGCGCGCGCTTGAGGTTGTGGCGGGCACGGTGCAATTCGTCGGAGGCGTCGGCATCGAGATCGCTGACGCCAGCAAAGGCCTCGCGCACCTCGTCCATGCGGCGACCGATCCGCGACAACGCTTGCAGGATTGCATCCGCAGTGGCGCGGTTCTCGGCGAGATGCGCCTCGCCCTGCGGCGTGATGCTGTAGAGCTTTCGACCGCCATCCTGCTCGACGCTGCTGTGGCCGACCTCTTCCAGATAAGTCAGCGCCGGATAAATCACGCCCGGGCTCGGCGTGTAGAAGCCGTCGGACCGCTCCTCGATAATCTTGATCAGCTCGTATCCATGAGCCGGCTTTTCGGCGAGCAACGCCAGGATCACGAGTTGGAGGTCCTGCGAGGACAGCCGCCTTGCGCCGGGGAAATCGCCCCCCGGGCCGCGCCCGAAGAAGCCATGCCCGCCGCGGCCGAAGCGCCGTCCGCCGCCGTGCCGGCCCATGACGAAATGGGCGAAATGCCCAAAATGGAAGTCTTTGTGGTCTCGTCCGTGGTGCATATCGTACGTCCTTTTGTAAAACATATCTTACGATATAATTTGCGATAGACAGTCCACAACCCACAAATCTGTGATCGGGCGCCTTGGCGCCGGTCCCGGCTCGGGGGACCAGCACCGCCGCGGGCCGATTACTCCGCGGCTTCGCTGTGGGGAACGCCCTGCTCGACCTCGAGCTGAAGGATGTCGTTGAAGCGGTTGAAGGCACCACAGAGCGCGATGCGCCAGGTCAGCTCGACGATCTGGGCTTCCGAGAAATGCGCGCGCAGGCGGGCGAATATCTCGTCGCGGGTCTTGTTCCAATTGTTGGTGACGGCGATGGAATATTCGACGACGAGCTTGTCGAGCTCATCGAGCTCGGGGTGGTCCTTGTAATCGACGAGGCGCGCGGCGCCCTCCTCCGACACGCCCTGCACCGCCAACTTCGGCGCATGATGCGAGACGCAATAGTCGCATTTGTTGAGCAGCGAGACCGTGACCAGCGCGAGCTCCAGATGGCGCTTCGAGACATTGGCTTCTTCAGCAAGATCGACCAGCAGCGACCACATATGCTTGAAGATCGGCAGGCGGTGGGCCATGACACCGGCCTGGTTCTCGAACGCGCCGTAGGTCGTCATCTTGTCCCACAACGGCCTCAGCGTCTCCGGCAGATCGTCCCTGGTCTTGATCGAAACGCGCGACATGGCAATTCATCCCTGGTTGGAAGACGCATGTTGCCATAACGGCGGGCCTTTCGTCTCAAGTGCGAGCGCATGACACCCAAGACATTCGAAGCCCGCTGCCTGCGCCTGCCCGCGGCCACCAAGGTGGTGCAGTGGGAAGGCACCTCCGTGTTCAAGGTCGGCGGCAAGATGTTCGCGCTCGGCGGCGGCTTTGCCGCGGGCTCCGGCGGCTACATGTTCAAGGTCTCGGACATGGCCTATGCGATGCTGATCGAGCATGGCGTGGCACGACCGGCGCCCTATCTGGCGCGCGCCAAATGGGTGCAGCTCGCCGGCAACAATGCACTTCCCGATGCGGAACTCACCGCCTATCTGGCGCAGGCCCATGCCCTGATCGTCGCAAAGCTCACGCGCAAATCGCGCAAGGCGCTCGGGCTGGACTAAGCACTCTCCACAACGTGATGCGCTGATCAACGTACTCCCATTGGACTTTTGCTGCACCGCACCTAGCTCGAAGCAAAGCCCATTCGAGATGGAGTGCTCCATGAGCAAGCCCAACACCACTGCAGCCAACACTTATCGCTATGAACTCGTGCATGATGATGATGACGCCGACTTCGTCGCTTACCAGCGCCGTCGCGAAGACGGGTTCTGGCAGACTTTTGCGACCTGGATGATTCCGCGCACGGTCTGCAACTAGAGCCGCGCGCTTTTCCTCGTACTTGTATCGGAGGCGGACGCCGCCTCCGACTTTCCCAGCGGGAAGGCGCTGCCCGCTCAGCGTTTCTTCTCTCCGGCCGCCTGGGTCGCGCGCAGCAGGTTGTCGCGCAGCCGGCTCACCGTCTTCTGCACCACCGGAAAATCGTCGCCGAGGCCGGTCGCCTCGATCACGGACTCGCCGAGATCCTGTTCGATCAGTTTTCGGCCGCCCGGCGTCAGGCTTACCCGCACCTGCCGCTCGTCCGCGGGATCGCGGTGGCGCTTGATGTAACCGATCTGCTCGAGCTTCTTCAGGATCGGCGTCAGCGTGTTGGATTCCAGGAACAGCTTTTCGCCGAGCGCGCTGACGGTCTGCTCATCCTCGTCCAACAGCGCCACCATGGCGATGTACTGGGTGTAGGTCAGCCCGACCTTGTCCAGCAGGGGCTTGTAGGCGCGGCCGAAGGCCAGATTGGCCGAATAAACGGCAAAGCACAGGAAATTCGACAGTTTTCGGCCTTTGCCGGCGGCTTTGGCGGGACGGGACACGTGAACCTCCGCAATTCGTGATCTCCGCGTCAATATAAATCGCATCCGATTAAATCGGAAGAGCTTGACCGGACAGAGCGACGGGTTTATTTCAGAACGCATCCGATTAGATCGGATACGATTTAAGTCGAGCCCGAAAGGATCCGCCATGACCACCGCTGCAAAGCTTCTCTTCACCGGCAAGACCCACGTCACCTCCGGCCCCGGCGGCGCCGCGCACGCGGACGACGGGTCTCTCGATATCAAGCTGGCCCAGCCGCACCCGGCCGCCGAGAACCTGTTCGCCG
The DNA here is from genome assembly GCF_004634465.1 of Bradyrhizobium sp. MOS001. Classification (NCBI taxonomy): domain Bacteria; kingdom Pseudomonadati; phylum Pseudomonadota; class Alphaproteobacteria; order Hyphomicrobiales; family Nitrobacteraceae; genus Bradyrhizobium; species Bradyrhizobium sp. MOS001. Next base: position 9,848 of record NZ_SPVJ01000016.1, on the reverse strand, counting down.
CCGCCTGGTCGGCCTGCTACCTCGGCGCGCTCGGCCTCGCCGCCGCCCAGCGCAAGGTCAAGCTGCCGAGTGAGCCGTCGGTCGACACCACGATCGACCTGAACAATGCGAACGGCGCCTTCTTCCTGCGGGCCCGTCTCGACGTCAGCGTTCCCGGCGTCGATCGCACGGTCGCCCAGGAGTTGATCGAGGCGGCGCACGGCATCTGCCCCTACTCCAAGGCCGTTCACGGCAACATCGAGGTGACCACCACCCTCGTCTGACCCGCCATCAAGCCAACATCAGGAGCCGACCATGAGCCCCTATCCATTACGAACCCTGCGCATGCTTGCGAGCGCTGCCGTGCTCGCCACCAACCTTCTCACCCTGCCGGCGGCAGCCCAGCCGGCCGGCGTCACGCGCACCGACCTCCAGCGCCATGATCTCAGCGCGCCCGGCCGCGAGGCGATCCAGGTCCGCGTCGACCTCGCGCCCGGAGTTGCGTTCGGCCGGCACACTCATCCAGGCGAGGAGATTATCTATGTGCTGACAGGCGCCATCGAATACGACGTCGAGGGCAAGCCCCCGGTGACGCTTAGGGCAGGCGACGTGCTGTTCATTCCGGCCGGAGCGGTTCATGCGGCGAAGAACGTCGGCACGGACACCGCGAGCGAGCTTGCGACCTATATCGTCGCCAAGGACAAGCCGCTGCTGACGCTGGTGAAGTGAGACCGGCCGTCTCGATTGACCCGCACACAATGTCTGACTAAAGTCAGGTATCATGCTCGATCCCGTCTCCCGCGTCCGCCGCTTCAATCGCGCCGTAACCTCCGCCGTCGGCGCGCTCGACACTTCGTTCCTCGGGCGCGGCCGGCCGCTCGGGGCGGCGCGGGTGCTCAATGCGATCGGACATGGGCGCTCGGACGTGGCGGAGATCCGCGATTATCTCGGGCTCGATTCCGGATTGATGAGCCGGCTGCTCCGCAGCCTCGAGGACGAAGGGCTGGTCGAGACCACGACGCATGAGGACGATGCGCGCCGCCGTGTCGCGACGTTGACGCGTGCGGGACGGCGCGAGTTCGCAGCCTACGAGGCGCTGTCCAATACGCAGGCCGAAGGCTTCCTGGTGCAACATTCGCAGCGCGAGGCACTGCTGGCGGCGATGGACCTGATCGCCTCCGCATTGACGCGCGAGCGCGTCGCGTTGGACGAGATGGATCCGCGGAGTGAAGAAGCACGTTATTGCCTGCGCGAGTACTATTCCGAGCTCGGCCGCCGCTTCAAGCAGGGTTTTGACGTCTCGCTGTCGCGCGATCCAGACGCCAAGGACATGCGCCGGCCGCGCGGCACCTTCATCGTCGCGATGTCCGACACGCTGCCGATCGGCTGTGTCGGATTGAAGGGAACGGATCACGGCTATGCCGAGATCAAGCGTCTCTGGGTTGCCCCTGCAGCGCGCGGATTGCGGCTCGGCCGGCGCCTGATGGACGCGGCCGAGAATGCCGCACGCGACCTCGGCATCACGCTGCTGCGGCTCGACACCAACAGCGCGCTCGCCGAGGCCGGCCAGCTCTACCGCACCACGGGCTGGCGCGAGATCCCCCGCTTCAACGATGATCCCTACCCGGATCTCTTTTTCGAAAAGCACATCCAGTCATAGACCTCGTCACGCCGCCGCCGCCGCGGCCTCGCCTTGCGGCTTCGCGAATGGCCTGAAATTCATCGCCATCAGGAAGGCGCCGAGGCCCATCGCCCAGGAGGCGATATAGAGCCAGGCGTAGCTTGAGAACGCGTCGTAGATCAGGCCGCCGGCGAGCGGGCCGGTCGCCATGCCGAGGCTGCCGGCCATCGCCGTGCCGCCGATCACCGTGCCCATCATGCGCAGCGGAAAGTTTTCGCGCACCAGCACGGCGTAGAGCGGCATGGTGCCGGCATAGATGAAGCCGAAGACGGCACCGACCGCGTAGAACGTCGCGAGCTGCTGCGCGAAGACATAGGCGAGCGCGCCGAACGCCTGCAACAGCAACCCCGTCACCAGCACCCTCTTGGCGCCGAAACGATCGCCGAGCAGCCCGAAGGCGATACGGCCGCCCATGCCGGCAAAGCCCTCGATGCTGTAGATCGTCACAGCCGCGATCAGCGGGATGCCGCAGCTCACGGCATAGCTGACGGTGTGAATGATCGGGCCCGAATGGGTGGCGCAGCAGAAGAAGTTGGTGGCGAGCAGGATCATGAATTGCGGCGAGCGCAGCGCCTCGCCCAGCGACATCTCCCCTTGCGGCGCGCTCTCGCCCGCAGGCGCGGCCACGAGATGCGCGAGCGCGGGCGGGCGTCGCACCAGGAACGAGACCGGGATCATGATGGCGCCGACCACCAGCGCCACGATCTGCATCGAGGTGCGCCAGTCGTGGCCGGAGACGAGCCAGGCCGCGAGCGGCGCCATCGTCATCGGCGCCATGCCCATGCCGGCCGACACCAGCGACACAGCCAGGCTGCGATGGGTGTCGAACCAGCCGGTGACGGTCGCCATCATCGGCGCGAAGATCGCCGCGCAGGAGGCACCGACCAGAAGGCCGAACATGACCTGGAACGCCAGCAGCGAGGTCGCATGGCTTGCGGCGAACAGGCTGAGCGACAGCACTATCGATCCTGTCAGCACCACCGGCAGCGGCCCGTATCTGTCGGTCGCCGTGCCCCAGGCCATGCTGGTGAAGGCCATCGCCAGGAAGCCGATCGTCATCGCGCTGGAAATGCCGGTCACCGACCAGCCGGTGTCCTTGGCGATCGGCTGGAGGAACACCGGCAGCGAAAACATGCCGCCGATCGCGACGCAGCCGAGCAAGCCGCCGGCGGCGACGATCACCCAGCGATAGGAAGAAGCGTTCATTTGGGTCTCCCGTCAGGTCTGTCTGGGTGGAAGACGAATGGGAACTGCGCCTGCCGACAACGGCATCGAGGACACCAGATTTTTTTGGCGCCGCCAAACAAAGATCCCGAAAACAACCCCATGCACAGTAGCCGGCCGCCGCCGGATCAAGGACTTACCAACGACCCGCAACGTCAGGGCCGCGTTTGACACGTCGGGCAAAACACCGGCACAATGTCATCATCCCGCCAACGCGATCTCATCATGCTCGGACGCTGCCGATCTGGCGCACGCCACCGATCCGGTGCGCTGTCAATGCTCCGATTTCGGAGGGAATGCTTGCATGCCGAAAATTGATATAGCCACCGTGCCGGGCCGGAAAGGCTCCGGTTATCCCGCGCCGCTCGACGCGCCCTGCGCCGAGCGCATCCGCCAACGGCTGGGCAATGCCGGAAAGCTTAAGGATTTCGGCGTCAACCTGATGCGTCTGCCACCGGGCAGCTGGTCGAGCCAGCGACACTGGCATTCGCATGAGGACGAGTTCGTCTATGTGCTCGAAGGCGAGCTGACGCTTGTCGAGGACGAGGGCGAAACCGTGCTGAGCGCCGGCGACTGCGCCGCCTTCCCGAAGGGAAGCGGCAACGGCCATCACATGATCAACCGGTCCGATGCAACGGCCGTCTACCTCGAAGTCGGCTCGCGCTCGCCCGATGACCTCATCACCTGCTCCGACGTCGACATGATGAGCCCGGCTTCCAGCGGCCGGTTCCTGCACAAGGATGGCACGCCTTATCCGCGCGAATGAACGGCAACGGCGACGCCTCACATGGCTGCGCCACGCCGCCACTCGGTCACGGTCAGCCATACCGCCGAGACCAGGAAGTAGATCGCGCCGACCGCAGCGTAGCCCGCGACATTCGCGATCGTTGGAGACATCGGCGTCGTGGCCTGAAAGATGAAGAAGCCACCGGCCAGAGCCGACTGGCCGCCGCTGAGCACCATGGCCCACTGCGCGCCAAAACTTCTCCAGCGGCGAATCGCGGTCCCCAGCTGGAGCAATCCGGACAGGATCGCCCAGGCCCCGAAGACGCCGAGCACCCCGTTCATGCTCATCTGCAAGGCGACGAGGACCGCGACAGTGGTCACCAGGCTGACCAGAACGTTCAGCGCCTGCGTGCGATTTTGAGTGAGCCCGCCACTGCGCAACGCGTCGACCAAGTTCGCCGCCGCATCCCATGCCGGATAGAGCACGAGCAAGGCTCCTGCGATCGCCGCAGATGGCGACCCGACGGCAAAGGCGGCAACGACCCACGCGACGGAGAACGCCGCCCGGATGAAGTAGTAGAATTTCAGCCATTGCTCGCGGTCGGCCCGAACGAGATCCAATTGATGATGCGTCACTGCACTCTCTCCTTTACCTACTAGTTGGTAGCTTTCCCGCACAACAAGTCACCCTCGCCCGCAAGATCACCTGCGGGCGTGTCGTTGTCGTCTCGTCGATATGTTTCAGTGCCTGGCGGACAACCGATCCAGCAGCGGCCCGGTGATCACACCGAACATCTTTGGATCGCCATAGGCACGCGCCGACAGCATCGCGCCGTGAACGGTCGCCATGAAGCCTTCAGCCTCGATCTTCGCTGCGCTGGAGAGATGCAGCTGCCCCTTCCGCTTGCCGCGCTCCATCACCGAGGTCAGCCACGACGCCAGCGAACGGAAATGCGCGCGGACCTCAAGCGCCACCTGCTCCGGCAGGATCGGTAGCTCGCAGGCAAGCAGCGCACACACGCAGAAAGGCGCCGTCGCATCATTGATGCACGCCTCCCAATACCGGACATAGCTTTTGAGCTGGTCGCGGGGGTCCGCGACATTGCGTTCGAGCGCGGACAGTCCCGCCTCGGCTTCCGCGCGATAGCGCGACACGAGGGTTCGGACCAGATCGACCTTGCTGGCGAAATGGTGGTGGATGCTCGGCTTGCGGATACCGACGATTTCGGCCACGTCGGCATAGCTGAAGCCGTTATAGCCGCCCGCGATGATCAGGGTGCGCGCGCAGGCCAGGATGTCGTCGGCCGTCGAGGAAACGTTGGTCATGGCGGATTAACTACCTTCCAGTTGGTAGGTAGTCAAGAACGGGATGCTTCAACCATCCGTGAGTGGTAGGGAGCCTGCATGACCATTCGTCCCCTCCTCCGCTATCCCGATCGCCGGCTCGCGACGCCGGCCCATCCCGTCACCGCATTCGACGGCGCGTTGCGCGAGCTTGCAGCCGACCTGCTCGACACCATGCGCGCCGCGCCCGGCATCGGCATCACGGCGCCGCATATCGGCGTGCCCTTGCGCGTCGTCGTGCTCGAGCTCGACGCCAAGGCGGGCCCGCAAACCTACGTCAATCCGGAGATCGAGTGGGCTTCGCCCGAGATGATCCTGCACAAGGAAGGCAGCGTCTCGATGCCCGGCGTCAACGACGAGGTCCAGCGCCACGCACGGGTGCGGATCAGCTATCAGGATGTTGACGGCAACACGCACAGCGAGGAGTCGGACGACTTGCGCGCCGTCTGTCACCAGCACGAGATCGACCAGCTCGACGGCATGTTCTGGATTCAGCGGCTGTCGCGGCTGAAGCGGGAACGGCTGGTGAAGAAGTATGAGAAGATGTCGCGGGATTGAGCGCATCGCCAGTGCAGGCTCCCCGACAGCCGGGGTTGTGGCCGCGTGTCGCAATTCGGCGATGCTCATGGATTTCGGTAGAGGTCGGCACTGGGTCTCGGCATACAGAGCGAGATTTCAGAGAGAACTCCCGCCACTGCAGCTCCAGGTTTGCACGAAATTCAAGCCGATTGGCGTTGTACTTCCAGAGGGCGTGTACTCATTGAGGCGAGATGTCCGCTTTCGGATGCGAAGCAGAACTCACGTGCTCGATCCAAGCCTTACCGGTCGTGACCCAACTCGGACCTTCCGAGTTGCCGCACGCTTACTGCCGCCGTGCAACAGCAAATGCCGCCTCGGGGCAACAGGGCCCTCCCGCGATTACCGCTCACAGGTTCGCAACAAAGTGCTAGGCTCCTCCTGGCCCCAGCGACGAATTTTTGGCTGGCCGTTCGGAGAGCGCTGTGACGGAGCAGCGGGTTCAAAGGCGATTAGCGGCGATTTTGGCTGCCGACGTGGTCGGTTACTCTGCGTTGATGCAACGCGCTGAGGAAGCTACCTATGCCGAGTTCGAGCGGCTCAAGCGAGAACTGATCGAGCCGAGCCTCTCCCGCCACGAAGGCCGTCTAATCAAGACAACGGGTGATGGCGCACTCGCCGAGTTCGCCAGTCCCCTGGCCGCCATGAGATGCGCGGTTGAGATACAGGATCATCTCGCCGAGGGTAGCGGTCCATTCAAGCTACGCATCGGGCTCAACCTTGGTGACGTGATCGTTGGACAGGACGACGACCTCTACGGCGACGGGATCAACATTGCTGTTCGGCTGGAGGGGATCGCCGATCCGGGCGGTATCCTGATTTCCGACAAGGTCTACAACGAAGTCGAGGGCAAGCTAGACGCTGGCTTCGAGGATCGTGGCGAGCAGCAGCTCAAGAACATCTCCAAGCCGGTCCGCGCCTACGCTGTCCGCGCCGGAGCGCCAGGGGCGCTGACAGAGGGGCTGAGTGCGGCCCCGCCACACCCGGACAAGCCTTCCATCGCCGTACTGCCGTTCGAGAACATGAGCGGCGATCCCGAACAGGAATACTTTGCGGACGGAATGGTCGAGGAGATCATCACCGCGCTGTCGCGCTTCAAGTCGCTGTTCGTGATCGCGCGCAATTCGAGCTTCACCTTCAAGGGGCGAGCGGTCGATATCAAGGAAGTCGGGCGAAGGCTCGGCGTGCGCTATGTCCTCGAGGGGTCTGTGCGGAAGGCGTCGGGGAAAGTTCGCATCACAGGGCAGTTGATCGATGCGGTTACAGGCGCGCACATCTGGGTGGACAGGTTTGAGCGTGACCTGACCGACGTTTTTGCTCTTCAGGACGAAGTAACGCTCGCCGTTGTGTCGGCCATTGAGCCAAAGATGCTTCAAACAGAAATTGAATTGGCGACGCGGCGGCGGCCAGAGAACCTCACCTCGTATGATTTTTATCTCCGTGCCATGCCGCAGTTCTACCTAAGGACCCGCGAAGGGTTGGCCGAGGCAATCCGACTGTTCCACCGCGCCTTGGAGCTCGCCCCTCGGTTCGGCGCTGTCGCGGCTCTGGCAGGTGTCTGCCACATGCTCAACGTCCTTTTGGGCTATGCCAACGATCCTCAGTTCGACCGCAAGGAAGCGGTTCGGCTTGCTCGTTTGGCATTGAGCATCGACGATGGCGATCCGGACACGTTAGCAAGGGCTGCCGTAATCTCGGCGTTCATGGTCGGCGATCGTGAAGCCGAGATCGAAATGGCTGACCGGGCGGTCGGGCTCAACCCAAATTCATGGCTCACATGGAGCTGCAGAGGCCATGTCTATAGAATTGCGGGGCTGCCGGAGGAAGCGATCTGGAGCTTTGAACGTGCCGTTCGCATGAGCCCAGTAGACCCGCTACTATACATGACGCTTACTGGCATTGGGCAGGCCCTTATCGAGCTTCGCCGCTTTGACGAAGCCATCGTCGTATTGAAGAAGGCCCTTCGTCAGAACCTTTATTTGGCAACTTACCAATGGCTCGCGTCCGCCTTCGCCCATCTCGGACGTGACGCTGAGGCGCACGACGCGGCGGCGCGTGTGCTTGAGATCGATCCCGCCTTTACAGTATCGGCGCTTATCGCCCGGGCCGGACTATCAAACGCAAAGCTGTTTATTGAGGGTCTTCGGAAAGCGGGGTTGCCCGATTAGCTCTCCATCCCATGAGGCGATTGAATAGCGGCACTCTGCTGCGACGCATGAGTCCGGTCATGGCCCATCGCTTCAGTTTGCGACATGTCCGGAGCGGGTAGTAGACCGGAAGTCGTCGAGCTACGGGCCAACCGACGCGATTGACCCAACTGAGACATTGGCGCACTAGTTTACTGTTGCGCAAGAATGCGGCAGGCGCTGTGGTGAGCTGCAACGCTCCGGCCCGAGCGGAGACAACGGTCACGGCAGACCTGAGCTTGGCTAGACCAGCTCCGCTGAGACCGACGCTGGCGGTCATAAAGCGGATTGCGATTGTCCATCCCAGCGAACCGTCCTCGGGTCTTGCGACGTCGCGGCCTCGAGATGCTTGGGAGCGGTGTGCGCGCGGGCGCCGGTCTCGATGCGCTAACGCACGAAGATGCCTTGCTTAGCGATGGTTGCGCGATATGGCGCCCGTCCTGTTCCTCGGCGGGAGGCGCATCACGACCGCAACTTTCAATTTAGGCAATCTTGGCGACGCGACCGAGACCGGCCGCACCTGCGCCACAGGTGCGCCCCATTGTCATCCCCTCACCTCCTTAATCTGCGTGCCAAGTCGGGGACGTGAATGGGGGACCGCGGCCGCGCGGCTGGCGACATTGAAGATTTGGCAAACAAGCTGTATTGCCGGCGCGCTGACAGCGACTTCGCTTGTCGCGATTGGTCAGATCGCGGTACCGCGCCCAAGCATCGCAACGCCGAATGCAAGAGTGGCTGATGCATTCAGCGGCATCCCGCTGAATGTGACGACGGTTCTGTCAAATGCTGGCGCCGCGTTTCCGGCCCCGGCCATCGAGACGAAATTCGATACAGGATTATCGGCTAATGCGATCGTTGCGGCGGGATTCAGCGCCGCGGCGCCGGACTCGGTGCCGCCGTCCGATGTAACCACTTCGCAAGAGCCAATGGTGCAGGTCGCCAGCCTTGAGGCAGCGTCGCCCGAGAACTCGGCAACGCTACAGCAGGACCGTCCGCCCGTTGCTTCGCCCAATCCGGGCGAAGGCAAACCGTCGTATCTCAAATACTACGTCTACTCGGAAATTCCGCCGCCGGAAAAACCCGCAAAGATCGCCTTGTCGGCGTTGAGCGACGTTCCGCTCGGAACGCCCGTCCAGGAGATCGAACGTGCAGCCGAAGCGTTCGGTGTCGATGTCAACTTCATGAAGGCGGTCGCCAAAATCGAATCCGATTTCAATCCCAAGCAACGCACCGGCTCCTATATCGGCCTGTTCCAGCTGAGCAAGTTTGAGTTCAGCAAATACGGATCGGGCGACATCCTCAATCCTCGCGACAACGCTGTAGGTGCCGCCTACAAGTTTCTCAGCGAGGCTGCGCTATTCGAAATATTGACGCAGAAAAAGCCGACCCTTTCCGACCTCTACCTGATCCACCAGCAGGGCTGGGAAGGAGCCGCCCAACACATCAGCCGTCCGCAGCGGATTGCCTGGAAGTCGATGTGCGCAACCCGGGAGGGCTCGGCAAAGGGCGAGCGATGGTGCAAGCGCGCTATCTGGGGCAATACGCTGCCTGCGGTCAAACGCGAATGGAAGTCGGTCGATGATCTCACCTCGGGTGCGTTCGTGGCGATGTGGCGGGACCGCGTCGACACGCTCTATGCCCGCTATCCTGTGCTAACGGCGGCGGCCGAACGCTCGAGATAGAACAGCTTGCGACTGCGCACACGCACACCTCTGGGTCGACATTCGTTTCGTCGAGAAGCTGTGTCGGCAATCTAGTTTCCGGCGCCAGGTAAGTTTGCGTTCCGCTCAGAGACTGGGTGGCTGTTCGGCTCCCACGGCCGGATTGACCCAATACCTCGACCAGTGCCGCTCCGCGGCCCGGACTCCTAGATTATTCACAGGCAATCACGTCGGCTGATAACCCATCAGCGAAGTGACGACACTCCTCGTTGAGGTCCGCTTAGTGGGGTGAAGCGGACTGGATTTGCTCACTCTGAGTTCTTCGCATTTTGACCCAAATGTATGGTCCGGCCGTGCGTAGCAAGAGGTTCGTCGATCAGGTGGTGAGTGGTCTTGCATCAATGTATCCGGCCTTTGATTGGAGCATTTGCTCCGGGCCATCATGGATATCAGCGCGCGTGCGTTCTCATT
>NZ_SPVJ01000159.1:0-1455 GCF_004634465.1 Bradyrhizobium sp. MOS001 | reverse complement strand
CCGCGCGCATCGTGGCCCACGACATGGAACGAGTTTTTGCCGATATCGATGCCGATCACGGCGATCGCGGTATTGAGTGTCTGGGACATGGCGTGCTCCTTGTCTTGGCGCCCCTGGCCAGCTTATCGCTGGCGGGGCAGGAGCACGGCCGGACCATCCCATTAGCAGACTTTCACCGGCCTGATTACACTTCCAAGGCGCCACCTTTTGTCTGTACGATAGTTCGGCTTGGCTGAGGGCCGCATGAAACGGCGCAAGTTCATCACGGTTGTTGGGGGTATGGCTGCAACGTGGCCGTTCGCAGGTCATGCTCAGCAATCGACCAAGCTTCATCAGATCGGCGTGCTTTCACTCGGCCGCGGTGACAAGTCCGACGCAAGTCTAAAGACTCTCGATGCGTTTGTGCCGGCATTGCGTGTGCTCGGCTATACTGAAGGAAAGAATGTCGCGTTTTACCGTAAATTCGCAGACGGCGATGAGGACAAGCTCAACGAGTACGCGCAGGAATTCGTGACGCACCGCGTCGACGCAATTGTTGCTTTGGCTACCCCGGCCGTCCGCGCAGCCAAGAAAGCGACTTCCACCATTCCGATTGTCGGCATAGGCATGGCAGATCCCGTCGACGACGAACTCGCTTCCAGTCTGGCGCGGCCGGGCGGCAATGTCACCGGGACGGCATTTCTCGGCCCGGAGTTGGTGTCCAAACGGCTTCAACTGCTTAAGGAGATCGTTCCCGGTCTCTCTCACGTTGTCGTTTTGTGGCACCCTCGTGCATACGGTGAGCGCACAATGAAGGGGATGCTGAACGAGATTGAGAGCGCCGCCCGATCTCTCGGAGCAAGCCTTCAACTTGTGCCGGCGGATAGCCCCGCCGATCTCGAAAGCGCGTTTGCGGAGTTGGCCAAAGCGCGAGCGGATGGTCTCGTCGTGTTTCCTAGTCCGATGCTGTACAGCCAGTACTCTCGGATTGTACCCTTTGCCGAGAAGAACCGCCTCCCGACGATCTACGCCGCCAGAGAGGGCGTGGAGCTCGGTGGCCTTGTCTCTTACGGAGTCAACCTGCCTGACCTGTCACGCGCGACCGCTATCTATCTGGACAGAATACTCAAAGGCGCAACGCCAGCCGAGTTGCCGATACAGCAGCCAACCAAGTTCGAGCTGGTTGTAAACCTTAAGGCGGCCAAGGCGCTTGGTTTGGCGGCTGGTCGAGACTCTCTCCTGACCGCCGACGAAGTGATCGAATGAGCAGGCAGAATGTCTGCGATTGGCCCTTTTGAGACATGCCGCCCCTCACGATGAATGTCGGTTTTCGGGGGTAAAGCGGAAGTAGCGCGGACATCGCCAAACCGTCGCTTTTGACCCTGGCTGTGTGAAAAGCCACGAGTCGGTTACGATTCCTCCGTTTCCTGATGGGGGATATGGATGGGACGCTTCGTTGAAGGCGCGGACAGATCC
>NZ_SPVJ01000158.1:0-1480 GCF_004634465.1 Bradyrhizobium sp. MOS001 | reverse complement strand
GGAGCACGCCATGTCCCAGACACTCAATACCGCGATCGCCGTGATCGGCATCGATATCGGCAAAAACTCGTTCCATGTCGTGGGCCACGATGCGCGCGGTGCCATCGTGCTGCGGCAAAAGTGGTCGCGTGGCCAGGTGGAGGCGCGGCTCGCCAATATGCCGCCTTGCCTGATCGGCATGGAAGCCTGCGTCGGCGCACATCATTTGAGCCGCAAACTCGCATCGCTTGGTCACGATGCCAGGCTGATGCCGGCCAAATATGTCCGCCCTTATAGCAAGGGACAGAAGAACGACTTCAACGATGCCGAAACGATTGCCGAAGCCGTGCAGCGCCCAACGATGAAGTTCGTGGCGACCAAGACAGTGGAGCAACTGGATCTGCAGGCGCTGCATCGGGTGCGCGAGCGGCTGGTGTCGCAACGCACCGGCATCATCAACCAGATTCGCGCCTTCATGCTGGAACGCGGGATCACGGTGCGCCAGGGTATCGGCTTCCTGCGCACAGAACTGCCCACCATCCTTGCGACGCGCACCGATGCCCTGTCGCCACGCATGTTGCGTGTCATCGAGGAGTTGACAGGCGACTGGCGTCAGCTGGATCAGCGCATCGATAGCCTCTCCGGCGAGATCGAAGCACTGGCCCGTCAAGATCAGGCATGTTCGCGCCTGATGACGGTGCCTGGCATCGGGCCGATCATTTCGAGCGCCATGGTGGCCGCGATCGGCACTGGAGACGTCTTCTCCAAAGGCCGTGACTTCGGCGCCTGGCTCGGACTGGTGCCCAAGCAGATCTCGACGGGAGACCGCACGATCCTCGGCAAAATCTCAAGGCGCGGCAATCGCTACCTGCGCGTTCTGTTCGTGCAGGCGGCATGGGTTGTGCTGGTCAGGATCAAGAACTGGGAACGTTACGGACTCAGATCTTGGATCGAAGCCGCCAAGAAGCGATTGCACCACAACGTGCTGGCGATCGCACTCGCCAACAAGCTTGCCCGCATCGCCTGGGCGGTGCTGGCTAAAGGACGCGCCTTCGAGCTGACAAGGACCAACGATGCAGGCGTCCGACCCGCTTGATCCTCGCGCCGTGCTCGGCGCGGTCAAGGCGCGGCCTGGCAACGCCGGAGCCAGCCGCAAGCCAAGCGCAACGGCCGGCCTTGACCGCCCGTGCGCGCGACGCGACGCACGTCCTGCGGGCCGGGACGAAGGAACGGCCCCTGGCTCGAACACAGGAACTACGAGGTAGGAGGAGCATGCGATGACGTAACCCCATCAACAGGTTCCAGCCGAGGTCTGCGAGAGGATGAGACGAGATGGAGGTCCGGTCTTCCCGGCGCATGCGAACACTGGTGACCCAAATGGCCCAATCGAGGCCTGTCCGCTAATGAGAACGCACGCGCGCTGATATCCATGATGGCCCGGAGCAAATGCTCCAATCAAAGGCCGGATACATTGATGCAAGACCACTCACCACCTGATCGA
>NZ_SPVJ01000157.1:0-1513 GCF_004634465.1 Bradyrhizobium sp. MOS001 | reverse complement strand
TGCGTTGTCCAGAAACTACTCTCGTATGACGTGAAGCTGGCGCGCATGTGCGGCGCAGATGTGGTTGCGGAAACGCCGCGCAAGCACCAGGATAACCCCCAGCGCGACTATGTTCACGAGCTGTGTCATCATGAACACCACATCGCCTATGGTGATCGAATGACCGAGAAAGAGCGCTGACGACAACTTCCATAGTGCGTACGCGCGCACGCTGATTCCGGCGGAGCATTGCTCACTCAAGAGGCGCCAGATCTGAGGGACGTAGGCGCCGATGACAAGCGCGGTCGCAAAATAGCCGACGAGGAAGGGAGACTGAGGATTGGGGCCGTCGCGCGGCTACCGAACGTGCGAGACTTCAGGCTGACATCTGGTGACAAGGAGATTGCGAGGAGGCTCGGCGGCACCGCCAAGCAAGTCTCACAGCAGGAAGCCCAGGCTGCTCGCGCGATTGCAGATCAATTCGCCCGACGAGATCGCCGATGCATGAGCGATGGGCGGCCTGGCCGCGCTATCGAGGCATCACGTAGAAATCTCGCCGGCGAAACCACGCGCACGTCTCTTGTCGGAACGGTCGGCGCACACCAGACGATACATTGACCTAAGGATCAAAGATGCGCCGCTGCCACTGGTCCAAGGTTAACGAATGGTTAAGCCGGGTCTGGGAGGTTGCAAAGGGGGTGACCTAAAACGAGGTCCACCATGTTGAGGCTGAAGAAAGCTGCCCCGGTATCCCGCAATTTGAACATCGGCCAGATCGACACCGCCGAGTTGCTGCTGCACCGCGTGTACGCCTTTGGAGCGGCCGAGGGACATGCCTCCGGCGAGTCAGTGGGGCAAGACGCTGCGGGCTGGGAACGGGCAGAAATGGCTCTGCTACAGGCGCAGATCGACACCCAGCGCCAAATTATCAAGCTGCTCCGCAACGAATTGTCAGACGTGAGGAAGGAACGGGACGCTTGGCGCAGTCGGGCTCACAGGCTGTGTCGATCGGTTTCGACTGACCTCACAGCCACCCCGCGCCCCGGATCGTTTGCGGCATTGCTCCAGCAACGTCGAATACATTTCCGGCAGCATTGACTCAAACAACTGCCGCAAGGACCGCACCTCGCGCCGATAATAAGGGGTGCCCCTGGGTCATTGTAGTAGAGGTGCAATGTGAGTCTGACGAGACGGCGGGTCGCACGTGGACCAAGCGATACCCCTGGATCGTCGAGGCCGCGCTGAAGAACCGCGAGCAGCAGTTCGCCATCGACGGCGAGGCTGTGGTGCTCGGCGTCGATGGCGCCTCGGACTTCAATGCCCTGCACTTGCGCAAGCATGATCACGAGGTTCAGCTCTATGCGTTCGACATCCTCGCGCTTGGCGGCGAGGACCTGCGCCAGCTGCCATTGAGACCGATCTGGCGCGGCTGCTCCGCGGCCGGCCTGATGGCATATTCGTCGCGCCGTTCGAGGCTGCCGAGATCGGTCCGGATCTATTCGCCGCCGCCTGCCGCATGGGCCTCGAGGGCCTG
>NZ_SPVJ01000156.1:0-1518 GCF_004634465.1 Bradyrhizobium sp. MOS001 | reverse complement strand
GGGCCGATTCCGTTGAAAAAGGGTGGCAGTAATCGGCTGTATTGGCGCGGGCGCCAATGTGCCGAACAGCTTTGCCGGCCTTTACGCGGGCTTGAGGGTTTGCATCGGGATCAGCTTGGCCATCTTGCGAAGGTTCTGGGCGGTGGCTGCGAGGGTGAACTCGTCGCGCGCGCCGTTTGGGCCTCGTAACCGCAAACGGTCGAGCTTGAGAATGCGCTTGAGGTGCGCGAACAGCATCTCGATCTTCTTGCGGAGCCGACGCGAAGTGCGGCCCTCCCACGAGCTTGCGATCTGGCGCGCCATGTCGCGAGCGCCCTCGTAGATCGAGCGCGGTACTTTCCGCGACGCCTGTTTGGGGCAGCACCGGGATTTGAGGGCGCACCGATCGCAATCGCGCTTGCTGGCGACGTAAAGCATCGTGGCGCCATCGTTCACCAGCGCTCCGGTCGTGGTGAGGACCTTGCCGTCGGGACAGCGGTAGACGTCGCCTGCATGGTCATAGGTGAAGTCGTGGCGCGAGAAGGTCCCATCCGTGCGGGCCGACTTGTCGAACACTGTAACGTGCGGCTCAATCCCACGCTCGTAGACCAACCAGCCGAGCATCTCGGCCGAGCCATAGCCGCTGTCGCCGAGAAGCCGGCTCGGATAGAGATCGAACCGTTCCAGCGAGCGCTCAATCATGCGCTTGGCCGCCAGCACCTCTGCCTGCCGGATGGCCGTGGTCGCCTCGACATCGACGATGATCGCGTTCTCGAGGTCGACCAGGTAATTTGTCGAGTAGGCGAAGAAGGCTTGGCCGCCGTGCGCCCCTGTCCAGCGTGCCGCCGGATCGGAGGGCGACACGAACTTCGGCGTGACCTCGGTCGCTGCTCCGAAGGCGGCATTGTCGAGGACGGCCAGATACTCATCGATCGCCCGGCCGAAGACTTCTGGGGGAAGTCCCTTGTCGCCTTCGATCCCCTTCTGCCGGTTGGCATCCGCCTTGATCAGGCTCGCATCGACAGCAAATCCATCTCCACCGACCAGCCGCTCCCGGATGCAGCGGCGCAAGACGCTCTCGAACACACGACGGAACAGATCACTCTCCCGGAATCGGCCATGCCTGTTCTTGGAGAACGTCGAGTGATCCGGCACCGTCCCATCAAGGCCGAGCCGGCAGAACCACCGGTAGGCTAAATTGAGATGAACCTCATCGCACAGGCGCCGTTCCGATCGAATGCCGAAGCAGTAACCGATCAGGAGCATCCGGATCATCAGTTCGGGATCGATCGAAGGCCGGCCGATGCTACTGTAGAACGGCGCCAGGTCCCGCCTGATCTCTTCCAGATCGACGAACCTGTCGACCGACCTCAGCAGGTGGTCGGTGGGAATATGCTTCTCAAGCGAGAACTCATAGAACAACGCAGCCTGTTCGACTTGCCGATGCCCCATCATGACCTTCAGTCCTGCCAATTAGACAGACTGAATCACTGATATCTCTGCGCCGCAACAGCCGACTTTTTCAACGAAATCGGCCAA
>NZ_SPVJ01000155.1:0-1567 GCF_004634465.1 Bradyrhizobium sp. MOS001 | reverse complement strand
CCGCGCGCATCGTGGCCCACGACATGGAACGAGTTTTTGCCGATATCGATGCCGATCACGGCGATCGCGGTATTGAGTGTCTGGGACATGGCGTGCTCCTTGTCTTGGCGCCCCTGGCCAGCTTATCGCTGGCGGGGCAGGAGCACGGCCGGACCATCCCATTAGCAGACCAAGGCTTGGGGAATGGTCACGACAGCCGAACCGTTCGAGTTGGACCAGGACACGGACGCGGAGCGTAACGCCCGTCGTGGTTAGCGCTTAGCCAGTGTTCCTGACCGCCTCAGCTAGAATGGCGTACAGCTGCTGCTTGCTGAATTCCTTGGGCTGCTGCCTCTCTGCGGTGCTTCGCGACACCTTCTTCTCTACTCGACGTACCAGGGCGGCCGACGACGCCGGCCTTGGCTTCGGGGGCGGCCTTATCTTGGGTCTTGCTGTTGGCGGCTTGTGGCCACGCTTCAAGCCCGAACGGGTTAGCATCCCGCAGACCGCGTTACGGCTACACCCGAGACGGCGCGCAATCTGTGCCGCGCTCTGTCCTGCGGCCCAGAGCCTTTTGAGCAGCGCTACGTCTTTCGCATCCCAGCCCATGGAGAGATTATAGCGCGGACTGACCGACACTGGCTAGTCCAGGCCGCTCGCGGGAATCCCTTCTATGGATTCACGACCTGGCTCTACAACGCCGGTGATCTCTCCGCCCAAGCCTTGGTGGCTTGGCAGATTTCCATCGCCCGGGCGTAGGCGGGGCGTGTCGTCGTACGGGCGAGATAGGCACGCTCGACTGAACCCGGGGTATAGTTGCTGGTTCGCAGACCAAGCAGGAGTGCGTAGCTCACTGAAATGTCAGCAGCAGTGAACCGGTCACCGGCGAGAAATGGACGATTTGCGAGACGCTGGATGACCAATCCCAGCCGGCTATGAAAGGTCTCCAGTGCCCAGATTGTGACCCGGGCGTTTCGCTCTTCTGCGGGGGCGAATGCGCGACCGACGATGACGGCGTTCATTGGTCCAGCGAGCCCGGCCTCTCCCAAATGGAGGAATTGCAGATAGGCGGCGAAAGCCGGATCATCCGGGGCGACGGCGAGCGGGCTCGGGCCGTGGCGGGCGAGCAGGTATTCGAGGATCGCGATCGACTCGACCATGATCATCTCGCCGTCCAGCAGCGCCGGGATAAAGCCGGCGGGGTTGATCGCAAGAAAATCGGGATCATTCTCGATAGCGAACAGATCGACCGGGCGTAGCCGATAAGCCACCCCCAATTCCTCGAGCAGCCAAACGACACGGAACCCACGACCTTCGCCATAGACGGTGAGCATACTTGAGCGTCCTTACGTTGGCTTAAGTGCCTTAATTCGCAGGAGCGAGATTTCCACACCTGCTGCTATCGCTCTGACACGATATGCACAAGGTTCGTCGAATACTCGGCATCATGCAGCGCCGGTCCTCCTCGCTTTATGGGTTCACGGCCTAGCACTACTTTGGCAGATTTTTGATTTTGTCGCGTTTTATAGGATTCCCGAATCAATTTTTCAATGATTCATGGGTGGTCGGCTCTTGGAGGGCTGACCAT
>NZ_SPVJ01000154.1:0-1596 GCF_004634465.1 Bradyrhizobium sp. MOS001 | reverse complement strand
ATATTCTCGATGTGTATCTGAACACTAAGCGTGATCTGTTGGTTGTGCGCAATGGTCTGCCAATTCCTGACGCGTCAGGTAGATGGCGTAAGAAGAAAAAAGTAGCGAGCGTTAGCGAGGACATTAAGCTCGCCGTTGAGAGGCAGGGCTACTACATGCGGAAGCTAACGGACTTCAACAAGTGTTAGTCCGCAAAGCGCATGTGCAACCTCTTGTCTGATTGCGGTTGCTGGCACAAGGGTTCAGCTCGTTACCGACAGCCTGCGAGGCTCGCTCTTGTCTACGAGGTCGACGTTCATAGCCGCCTCACGATGGTAGTCCGAAGATCGGGAGCTGCTATCTATTAGGCGCGTGCTGCAGGCCCAGAAGTTGCAGCGCAGTCACCCCGACCTCGTCCTCGCAGGACGTCGTCCCGCCTTTTCGGCGGATCCTTCGGGAATTGCTTGAATACTCGTGAACAGCCATGCCCCTGCAGTTCGAGCGTGCCGTCGAGAAGATGGAAATATGGAGCGCGAACAGCGACGGCTATTCTTTCGTGATCAGCTATGAAAGCCCTGCCGTCCCGGCTTTCACGGACGCGCCGGTTATCTGGCGTCGTGGCGTCCTGTTTATGAAGGCCGCAGCGCGATCAGGATCACCGGCTCGCCCTTTAAAACTTTCGACGAGGCCGAAGCTGCCTGCGATGCGATGCTAAAACTCCTGATGAGCGAAAATTGACGCGATAGCCAGCAAATTTGGGAAAGGCAACGGACTAGCATTCAGCGTGACCGCCGTCCTCTTCGTGAAAGCGTTTCGCTTCCTCCTGCGCGACCAGCCTTGCGAGCATCCGCCGGTGTTTGTCCGTGATGCTCGGATTGGCAAGCTGCCGCTTGGCGATGATCAAATTCGCATAGTGGATGAACTCTTCCATCGACCCCATGAGCGCCTCCCTGTCCCTGCGCGACGCCATTCGCGCGCCCATAAAAGGCGACCGAACCGAAGCTTGCAATTGTCCCTAAGGGCAATTTGCCGGTCAGGCGCGCTGTCCTAGAAAGCGTTTCGGTTTGGCTCGGCGAAGAATAGGTCGTCCGCTTTCATGGCGAGCCTACAATACGGGGGGAGGGGTTTCGCGATGTCCATGGTTGGTACGGTCAAGTTCTTCGATGGAGAGCGTGGCTATGGCTTCATCAATCCCGATGACGGCGGCCGTGATGTGTTCGTTCATATCACCGCAGTCGAGCGGGCCGGACTGAAGGACTTGACTGAAGGACAGCGCATTACATTCGAGGTCGAACCGGACAAGAAGGGCAAAGGCCCCAAGGCGGTCAACCTCGTGATCTCATCCTGAAATGCTGCCCGCGCCGGACATTGGATCTGTTGCCTGCGGCCATCGGCATAGCCCTTGCGGCGCACGTGCGCCGCAGCTCCTGCGCATGTATTGACTTGGTTCCAAAAAGTCGCCGCCACGTGGCTGTGATGTCCCGCCCGTTCGCTATTCGGTCGCCTGTCCGCGTCGGGACGATAAAAAAGCCGCCACCGGGACGAAGCGGTGACGGCTTCTTTCTCGCTCGTGACCGCGAACAAGCCTTTACCGCCCCGCCCCAACGCGATTGACGC
>NZ_SPVJ01000153.1:0-1614 GCF_004634465.1 Bradyrhizobium sp. MOS001 | reverse complement strand
CAAGAAAGCGAGGTCCAACACCCCGCTTTCCTGCAAAATCGAATACTACATCAAGACAAATTCTGCTTATTTCTCAGATCAATCCGCATTCTTCACGGACGACTTTTTATAGCTATCCGGGAATGCCGCAGTGGGGGCTGGAACCACGCTGCGGTTTTTTCCATTGGGACCACGCGTCACAGATCACTCTTTGCCTTGGTCGTAAATCCAGACGGTCATTGATCCCTCTTCAACTTGCGCTGGCCCCAATGGGGGCTCTTTCCCTTCGGGTTAAACTCCGGGACGTAGTGGCGGTTCAATGCTCGCACGACGCCGATGCGGGCAAACATCGTCGGGCCGCCGCTTTCAGCCACCAGGATCAGCGCCTGCATCGCGGCTTGCCATTCCGGTACGGCGTACTCTTTCTTCGGCAGCGCGGCGATGTACTCGCCGGCGTCGAGCAGCGTCACCAGTACGCGATCGCCGATCCTGATCGGGTCATCGAAACGCCGACCCCAGCCTCGTTCGGTCATTCCTTCCGCTTCAGGTCAGGTCCCGCGGCGGCAATGGCGCGTTCAACCTCGTCGGCCAGGATTGTCAGATGCTCGGCCAGCTTGGTGAACAGGTCTCGCTTCTTGGGTTCGGTTGCCAGATCACGGATCAACAGTGATAATGCCCGCGGAAACAATTCCCGCTGGCGTAATTCGCCCTTGGCCTTTGAGGCTGATCTTGTCGCCCAAAGGTAACTCAAAACCTCCACGGATCTCTTCGGGATGCGTGATGAGGTCTTCGGGCACGGGTTCAGTCATCGTGCTTCCGTCCTTGAGGCTCATGAAGCGAACGGCATCGCGCCAAGCGGTCAGCGCGGTGTGCAGTTCAATCGCGCGAGGTTTCCTGATCTGTAAACAAGAAACATATCGCCACTGTAGTGGAAATATTCACCAGTGAAGTCCTTGGTGCGAAACTTGAGTTGAAGCGGATTGTTACTCAACACACGCGGGCTAATGGTGTCTTGGCCAAAATCAATGGACACCTTCGTCGCTCTATTTGCGGGACTCAAAATCGCGGTCAACGTAGTAGCAGGTGATTTCTTGACCCCTCCCGGCTCGAACATATCGCCAGTGCAAGTAATCTTGAGCGAGTCCGCGGCCCGAGCAGCGTTCATCGCTAAGAAGGTGATAGCTATAACTCCAAGCAAAGTTGCCTTGGACATTTTATTTTCCCTTTGCCTTCAGCCCCAGCTCCACAAGCCGGCGGATGGCCTCGGAGCGGCCGGGGAGGTCTTCTTGCTTGGCTGCCCAGGCATCGACGCTCTTCCGTAACTCCGAGGACAGGCGGATAGCCGTCACCGGGTCCTGTCCGGTGGCCGGCCGGCCAGGACGTTTCCGTACTACGTTTTTAGTTGACGGCTTCATAATAAGCGTACTACGCTAATTGAGCTTGGAAAACAAGCGGCCTGCCGTCGTGTTGGAAGCACGGCGGCAGGCCTGACCTCGATCACAGAAGGGTTTTCAAAATGACCAAGGCTGTTTCGCATCTTAGCACGCCACCCTTAAACACGTCTGAAAACAACATCACCGATCCGGTGTACGCCGCGATCGAGAAACATCGTCGGGCAATGCGGGAGTTTGCCGA
>NZ_SPVJ01000152.1:0-1623 GCF_004634465.1 Bradyrhizobium sp. MOS001 | reverse complement strand
TGCCACTGGCGGCATATTTCTGGAAGGTCGGAGCAGTGTTGCTCGCACTGCTCTTTGTTGCAGATTATTGGCTGCCGAGGGCCCCGACCGTCGATCAGGTGGCTGCGGACCGGCCGGCCATACTTATCCACTCAGATCGCAAATGGCCCGAGCGTATTGTCTTCGATACCCAATCGCCGGTGATCGTCGCCGCTGCGCCCGTGGCCGAGGCGACTGAGGTCGCAACTTCGTCGGATGTGGCCGAACCGCCCGTTACCGTCGCACAGAGCCCGGCGGTGGCGAATTCTTTCGCGATGCTGCCGAAGCCGGATACACGCCGGCCTGAAACCGTCGATCGCAAGCGACAACGCAAGATGTTGCATGTTGCGGCTCGACCGAGGCGAAACGTCCAGCCGCAGATGCTTCTGGCGGCACGACAAGGGCAGTTCGGCTGGTTCGGCTTCAGAACCTGGTGATCGGCGTCCGGATACGATCCGAACGCCGGGTCTCGCGGCGCCTATTCGTACATCGCACAGACACTTCCCCGCCGACGGAGACACCTGCGCGCAGCGCGCCGGGTTTGGCGGATCGTCGTCCTTGCAACGCAGACGCCGTTGATCCGCGTTCTGCCCACTCCGCAGGCGGCGGCTCCGCTCTCCGGAATTTATCTTCGCGAAGGTGCGGCAGATGTGCTGCCATTTTTTATGTGCATTTTTGTATCGTGAGTCGTTGCTGCGGCGAATCACGCGACCACAAACATCCTTGATGTGGATCAACCAGCGCTCCTGCGCCGGTAAAATGCTGGACGCATGGCTATTGGCTGCGCAGGAATGACCTCGCATGCCGAAGGCCGGGAGCTGGAAGCCAACAGGGGGAACGGCATGAAAGTAGACCTTCTGCGAGAACGGATGCGCTTGAGCTTCAACGATTGGCTGCTGACGCTACTCACAATTCTGCTCGTATCGATCGTATTTGTCTTTGCGCCGCTTCAGGCGACCGGCCATTTTGTCCTCCACGCCGGGGCAATTACCGTCTTGCTTGCTGTGATGGTGAGCATGGCGATTATCTCGAAGAGCAAGATCGCACTCGGGATGATGTTACTTGGGCTTATTGCGAACGTCTTCGTGTTCTTGGAGCGCTATTACTACGCTTGGCCCTACAACTTGCATCTGCTGGCGGCGTCATGGTTGCTGATCGCCATAGCACTTGGATCTGTCGTTACGAGGGCCGTATTCGGTCCAGGCTACATCACCTATCACCGTGTCGTCGGCGCCGTCCTCGTATATCTTTTGATTGCCGTGGGATTTGCCTGCCTGTTCACGTTCCTCGGCTTGTCGGCCGCCGATGCATTCAAAGGCATCGAGTTCGTGGATGACCGATCGCTTGCAAGCAAGGTTTTCTATTTGAGCTTTGCCACGCTGACGACGACCGGATACGGCGACATCGTGCCCGTCCATCCATGGGCGAGGAGCCTCTGCAACATCGAAGCGGTTATCGGGCAACTGTATCCGGCGACGTTGTTGGCGCGACTGGTCACGCTGGAGCTCGGGGAGCAAATTGAACACGTCCACCAACAATCACCGTAGCGCCGGTCTTAAGCTGCAGACCGATGGCAGATTTCTGCGCCGCAGCGCCGCAACCAAA
>NZ_SPVJ01000151.1:0-1662 GCF_004634465.1 Bradyrhizobium sp. MOS001 | reverse complement strand
TGACCCTGGCTGTGTGAAAAGCCACGAGTCGGTTACGATTCCTCCGTTTCCTGATGGGGGATATGGATGGGACGCTTCGTTGAAGGCGCGGACAGATCCCAGCTGACGCTCTTGCCGGAATGTCTGGAGGATTGGGTAGACGAGGGCAACGCGGTCCATGTGATCGATGTGTTTGTCGAGGCGCTCGACCTGCATGGAATGGGATTTGAGCGTGTGATCGCCAAGGAGACGGGCCGGCCCTCCTATCATCCAGCAGTCCTTCTGAAGCTTTACATCTACGGTTATCTCAATCGGGTGCAATCCAGTCGCCGCCTGGAACGTGAGGCGTGCCGCAATGTCGAGGTGATGTGGCTGATCGGGCGCTTGGCTCCCGATCACAAGACGATCGCCGATTTCCGGAAGGATAATGGCGCGGCGATCCGGAAGGTTTGTGCGAAGTTCGTTGCGCTATGCCGGCAAATGGGCCTGTTGCAGACCCCAAGCGTCGCAATCGATGGCAGCAAGTTCAAGGCAGTGAACAACCGCGATCGCAACTTCACGCATGCCAAGATGGCGAGGCGGATGGCGCAGATCGAGGAAAGCGTCGGTCGATATCTGCGTCAACTCGATAGCGCCGATCGGCAGGAGCCATCGGAAGCGATCAGCATCAAGACGACGAGGATCAAGGAAAAGATCGCTCGGCTGAAGCAGGAGCTGAGCCGCCTGGAAGTGCTTGATGCGCAGATGCGCAACACGCCGGATCAACAGATATCGCTGACCGATCCGGATGCCCGTTCGATGGCCACCAGCGGACGCGGATCGGGTGTCGTCGGCTACAATGTCCAGGTCGCGGTGGACACCGAACACCATCTGATTGTTACGCATGAGGTCATAAACGTCGGCAACGACCGTGGGCAGCTTGCTCGGATGTCGAAGCAAGCCAAAGAAGTGCTCGAAGTGGACAAACTCGAGGCGGTCGCCGACCGTGGCTACTTCGACGGAGAAGAGATATTGGCCTGCGAAGAGGCTGGCGTTGCAGTCACGCTGCCCAAGCCCATGACGTCGAACGCCAAGGCGGAGGGTCGGTTCGGCAAACAGGACTTCGCCTACCTGCCTGATGAGGACGTTTACCGCTGCCCGTCCGGCCAGCTGCTGCCCTACCACTACACCAACATCGAGCACGGAATGACGCTGCGCCGTTACTGGTCGACAGCAGCGTGCCAAGGCTGCGCGATCAAGAGCCAATGCACGCCGTCAAAGGAGCGCCGCATCACGCGCTGGGAGCATGAGCATGTGGTCGAGGAGGTCCAGAGACGGCTCGATTCCAATCCCGACGCCATGCGGACGCGGCGCGAGACGGTCGAGCATCCCTTCGGCACGATCAAGGCCCGTATGGGTGCGACCCACTTCTTGATGAAGCGCCTACGGAATGTCGCCGCTGAGATGGCGCTGCATGTTCTCGCCTATAACCTCACACGGGTGATGAACATCGTCGGCAAACCGCGCCTGATTGCAGCCATCCGCGCCGCTTGAAGGCCGGAAAGTGCCTCCAAAAGCGCAATATCGCGTCGCGATACCCACTTTGGCCAGTCATTGGACGCTCCGACGCGAGACATCGGCCGCCTGCAACGATTGGCGACCACGGCCGCGTGCCGACCTATCCGTTTGCACACACCCAAGACC
>NZ_SPVJ01000150.1:0-1692 GCF_004634465.1 Bradyrhizobium sp. MOS001 | reverse complement strand
AATGAGAACGCACGCGCGCTGATATCCATGATGGCCCGGAGCAAATGCTCCAATCAAAGGCCGGATACATTGATGCAAGACCACTCACCACCTGATCGACGAACCTCTTGCTACGCACGGCCGGACCATACATTCGGGTCAATCGCGTCGGTTTGGTTCTCCCGTGACGACTTCCGGTCAGCCCCAGTCAGCGGACATCTTTAGTACCCCTCGCCAGGTCTCAAACGGGCCAGAAGCGGACCTCCCACTCCGGCTCCCGCAAAAAAGTTGAATATCCGGTCTCTCTTTTCGCCGTCTCAGGGCATTGACGATACGCCCATCGTCGGGGCTCGATCGGCGTCGAGCGAGCGGAGGAGACGAGATTGGACCTTTGTCGCGAGGCTCCAACCCAGCCGGTTACCCGACCAAGCTGCTCGCAGCTACCGGACCAATCGACAACTTTCCGGGTAGAATCCTCCTCTACTGATGTTCGCGCCTTCGGGGCGCACGGCCAAGAGCCGACATAGATCGGGAGAACGCGAGAAAGGACGTCGAATCCACCCGTGGCCGGATCAACGACTTATTTCAGGCCCTATGAGCTACTTCACATTCCAATGTCGGAAATGGCGTACGCTCGTTAATGGTTAACCGGACTAGCAGCTCTACCTTGGCTGGTTAGCGTTAGCCTCGACTAGATCATTCATGGAGGAACACATGAAGAGAATTACAGTACGTGTCCACGAGCACCTCAACCTGGAACAAAGTCAGAAAGTCTTGGCGTCGGTGCTGGGAAGGGCCGGGCATCCCACGTGCTACTCGGGTATCAACATCAGTTTTGAGAATGCCGTAAATCCGGCTGACACCATCATGATTGTGGAGAAGGGCAGCCAAAAAGTTATTGAGGTTGGCTAGGGCCATAGATCCCTCCCATGACATTTGAACCACCCCGGCTCGGCCCAGGCGCGATCTATTTGCGTTCGCTTGATGGCTTGTTCCGGTCACACGCCGATCTGATCAAGGTAGCGGAGATCGAGCCACAGAGTCTGTGGACGAAAGGTACTGCGCCCGGCTCGCTGCCGCAAGGCAGCCCGGGAGAGCTGCGCCATCTTCAAGCGCTGCCGCAAACCATTTTGACGCACGGAGTCGGTTGCCCGATCGGCGGAACGATCTGTGATCAAGCACGCCAAGTGCCGCAGTTTCGCGCTTGGACCGAAGCGCTGAATGCTCCGTGGACAAGCGAACATCTCAGCATTTTTCATGTGCGTGGCCCAAGCGGAGAACAGCCCTGCGGCTTCCTCATGCCTCCGCTGCAGACTGAGGCGGGAGTGAGCCTTGCCGCCAGGAACATCACGCGCCGCGCGGCCGCATTGGGAAAGCCGTTTGCATTTGAGACCGGCGTCAATTACTTCGCTCCGCGATCGTGCGAGATGCCGGACGGGGAGTTCTTCAGGGCAGTGGCCGAAGCTGCGGACTGCGGGATCCTGCTCGACCTGACCAACCTATGGGCGAACCATAAGAACGGTCGTGCTGAGATACACGACGTGCTGGTGCGCTTGCCTTTTGAACGCGTGTGGGAGGTGCATCTCGCGGGCTTGGAGTTTGCACACGGCCACTGGTCTTGGGTGTGTGCAAACGGATAGGTCGGCACGCGGCCGTGGTCGCCAATCGTTGCAGGCGGCCGATGTCTCGCGTCGGAGCGTCCAATGACTGGCC
>NZ_SPVJ01000015.1:0-158672 GCF_004634465.1 Bradyrhizobium sp. MOS001 | reverse complement strand
AACGAAGGGGTATGATCACGGTGCCTGTCCCTGTGATGCGAGGTCTGTTGCCGCAGCCTCGTGCAACTGTTCAGGTTGATAGATGGAACGGGCGGGAGACCGGGCCGGATCACGGCGTCAAGCGCCAAGGACCCAACGGCTTCCCGCCCACCCCATCCTGACAGACTTCCAAGACACAGGGACCCATAACCACAGGGAGTAGTGTCGCGAAGACTCGGAGTGACCAGCTTCGCGCGACGATTGCTCCCTGTGGTTATGGGTCCCTGCTTTTAGCAGGGACGACGACTGAATTCTTGGCTATGCCTTGGCTTGCGGCTTCCGCTCCGTGAACGGCGACAGCACCACGGTTGCGACCATGAAGATCACGGACGCCCCGAACACCCAGTGTGGCGCGCTCTGGTCCATGATCCAGCCGAACAGCAGCGGGCTGACGATGCCGCCGAGATTGAAGCCGGTGGAGACGATGCCGAAGGCGCGACCCGCGGCGCCAGGAGGCGCGGCGTTGCGCACTAGCATGTCCCGCGACGGCGCGATCACGCCGGAGAGGAAGCCCGCAGTCGCCATCGTGACGGTCAAAGCCCAGCCCGGCAGTGTCACCAGCGCGATCAGCAGCACGATCAGCGCATTTGCGGCAAAGCAGGCGGCTGCGACATAGCCATGGCGCTCGGTGTAATCAGCGAGGAAGCCGCCGGCGAGCACGCCCACAGCGCTGGAGCCGAGAAACGCCGTCAGCGCGACGTTGGCGGCGGAGTAGGACGCACCGTAGCCGCTCATCAGCGCCACCACGCCGAAATTGTTGATGCCGGCGACCGACAGGCTGAGCAGCATGAACAGCGCGGTGAGCGTGATCAGCGCCGGCGTGATCACGGCCTGCTTCGGCGCATTTTCGTTGCCCGGCTTGGTCTTGTGCGCGCCGGCATCGGGAATGTTCATGACGACCAGCAGCAGGGCCACCAGCACGGCGATCGCGCCCGACGCGATCAGCGCACCCGTGCCGCCGGAGACGGTGACGAGCGCCGCGACGATCGCCGGCGCCACGGCGCCGCCGAGATAGCCGGCAAAGGTGTGGACCGAGAAGGCGCGGCCCATCCGCGCCTCATCCATGTGCTCGGCCAGGATGGCGTAGTCGGCGGGGTGGTAGACGCTGTTGGCGAGACCCAGCAGCACCGCGCAGGCAATCAGCGAGGCATAGCTGAGGTGCAGGCCGAGCAGGATCAGCGCGAAGCCGCCGAGCGCGAGCCCGCCCAGCAGGATTCTGCGCGCGCCAAAATGGTCGACGAGATAGCCTGTCGGCGCCTGCGTCAGGCCGGATACGACCGCAGAGACGGTGAGCGCGAAGCCGAGCTCGATATAGCCGACGCCGAGCTGGCTCTTCAGGAACGGAAACAGCATCGGCAGGACCAGCAGATGGAAATGGCTGACCCAATGCGCGATCGAAATCCCGGTCAGCGTGCGCAGCGCGCTGTCCGCCTTGCCTTGTTGCGGTGCGGCGAGAACGTCGACCATTGCAGTTCCGTTTCACGTCCTAAAGGGGGACGCGCAAACTATCGGGCAGAGCCGTTATTTGTCCATGAACGCGGGCGCATGGCAGGTAGCGCGGGTGGGGCGCCGCGATCTGGGGGAGGGAACGCACCGTTCGTGGGGCAGGCTTCAACTCACAACGGCTCGTCATCCGAACCGTAGCGGTCGCGTTTCGGCGTCGCGATGTCGCCGTCGTCGTAATCGTCGTCGTCGAGCGGAGGCGAGGGCTTCTTCGCCTTGTCGTCCGCTTGCTTGTTATCAGCGACTTTGGGCGGCTTGCGCGGCTTGGCGGTCTTGGCCATGGGTGATCCCGGATGGTGATGCGTCATCCGCTTCTACCCCGAAAATATGTGCGGTTCCTGACTTACCGCAAGAAGGGGGCGTCAGTGCACCACAGGCCCGCCAGCCTTCTTCCAGGCATCGATGCCGCCGGCGATGTGGGCAGTGTTGCTGAGGCCGGCTTCCTTGGCGGCGGCGACAGCCATCGCCGAGCGTTCGCCGAAGGCGCAGAAGAACACGACGCGGCGGCCGGTGGCGGCCGCGACCTCGCGCAGCATGCCGCCGGGCTTCAGACTGTCTTCAACGGACGGATAGGGCGTATGCAGCGCGCCTTCGAGCATGCCGTGCTTCATCCGCTCATTGGTCTCGCGCAGATCGACCAGCAGGATATCGGGACGGCCGAGCGAGCGGATCGCCTCGACGGCGCTGACTGCGCGGCCCTCTTTTTCCAGCTCCTCCTGATGCAGGCCGACATGCATGTTGGCGGGCACCGCGACGTCCATCATCTTCGGATTGGGCAGCTTCAGGTTTGCCATCAGCTCGATATATTCGTCGACCGAACGCACCTGGAGCCGCGGATTGTAGCGCTTCTCCTCGCCGATGGTGGAGACCGTGTCGCCCTTGTAGTCATGCGCCGGGAACACCATCGTCTCGTCCGGCAGCTTGAGCAGGCGGTTGAAGATCGACTCGTATTGCGCGCGCGACGAGCCGTTCTGGAAATCGGTGCGGCCGGTGCCGCGGATCAGAAGCGTGTCGCCGGTGAAGACGCGGTCGACCATCAGATAGGAGTAGGAATCGTCGGTGTGGCCGGGCGTGTACATCACGTCGAGCGACAGGCCCTCGATCGTCACCTTGTCGCCGTCGGCGACCCGCATCGCCACCACGTCGGCCTTGGTCTGGTCGCCCATGACGGTCATGCAATGGGTGCGGTCGCGCAGCTCGCCGAGGCCGGTGACGTGATCGGCATGCAGATGGGTGTCGACGGCTTTCACCAGCTTGAGGTCGAGCTCGCGCAGCAGCTGGCAGTAGCGATCGACCTTCTCAAGCACGGGATCGAGGATCAGCGCCTCGCCGCCGGGGCGGCTGGCGAGGACATAGCTGTAGGTGCCCGAAACGCTGTCGAAGAGCTGGCGAAAGATCATGGCAAGACCCGGCGTGGATTGGTTTCCAGTTCTTACTACGCCACGGGTCAAAAAGAGAAGCAAGTCACTGTGTAGGGAGCAAAACAGGGAATATTATTTTACGTAGCTGTTCCGCGGCGTCATGGCCGGGCTTGTCCCGGCCATCCACGGCTAGCCACGCGGCACGAAGAACGTGGATGCCCGGGACAAGCCCGGGCATGACGACCACTCGTGAATGCCTGCGATTGCCCTCCATATGACGGGAGCGCTTACGGCCGCACCACCGTGTACCCATTCTCCGCCAGGAACAGGATCTGCCCGACGCCCACCTGCACCGGCGTCGCCGCCGGAATGAACTCCGGCCGGTTTCCGGTCTCCCGCTCGATCGTGTCGACCGTGTTGAGGCAGATATCGAAGCGCACGCCCTGTACGATCAGGCTTTCGACCTGCTTGCGGCGTTCGCTGCCGGTGAACAGGAGATCAATGCCGGGGCCGAACGCCACCACCTCGATCGCGACCTTGTCGGGATCGTAGGCCTTCAGGAGATTGTTGGCGACGCTCAGCACCAGCGCATGCTTCTTCGCATCGCCGTCGGAGAGCTGAAGCACGATTTTGTGCTCGGCGAACGGCTTGTCCTGGAGCGGCACCTGCTGTGCCGAGGCCCATGGCGTGGCGAAGGCGAACGTCGCCAGCAGCATCGCGCGACAGATTTGCCACCGCATCATCCCTGTCCTGCAATGCCTGGATTGCCCTCGACGCCCTTCAGCGTCACGCCGGAGCCGAGCCGCTCCTGAAACATCCGGCCCGAGCGCAGATATTTGGCGACGACATCCCACACCGGTGCGCCCTGCTGGCCGTTGACCGAGGCCCAGCCCGCGACCTTGTAGCGGTGGCTCGCGCTGAGCGCCTTGCCGCCATTGAGCTTCAGCTCGGAGATGCGGCTGCCGACCGCATCGGTCGGCGTGCAGGTGTAGCTGAGCCCGCCGGCGCGCACCATGTCGC
This sequence comes from Bradyrhizobium sp. MOS001, assembly GCF_004634465.1. NCBI lineage: Bacteria > Pseudomonadati > Pseudomonadota > Alphaproteobacteria > Hyphomicrobiales > Nitrobacteraceae > Bradyrhizobium > Bradyrhizobium sp. MOS001. Next base: position 154,749 of record NZ_SPVJ01000015.1, on the reverse strand, counting down.
CGCCCTGCTGGTAATAGGGGTCGGGGTTGAAGAGGTTGTCGCAGATGTCTTCCAGCACCTCCTTGATCTGGGCGCCGGTCATCTCCTGCACATAGGTCTCGGGATAGGTGATCGCGGTTTCCGCGAGCACATCCTCCATGGTCAGCGGCTGGCCGGACAGTGCGGTGACGCCCCAGCGGAAGCCCGGCGACAGCGCGATCTCGGCATCGAGCTCGCTGCGTAGCGCGGTGCAGATCAGCTCGTCGACGGGGCCGGCGAAATTGTCGCGGCGATACAGCAGGCGGTCGGGCGTTGCGATCTTCTCCGACCAGTCGGTCACATGCGGCGCGCGCACCCGGCCGATCAGCTCGGCCATGCCAGGGTCGGGCTTCAGCAGCTCGGAATAGACCGGCAGCAGATGGTACCTGACATCGCCGACCTTGCCCTTGTCGAGCGCGAGATCGAGGACGCCCAGAAATTTTCCGTTGGAGCCGGCATTGGTGACGAGCGTCGTGCCGCTGGCGTTCTTCACTGCGATTGGCTGCGGGATTGCATCATGGGTATGGCCGCCGAGGATGACGTCGATGCCGGTGACGCGGCTCGCGAGCTTGAGATCGACGTCCATGCCGTTGTGCGACAGCAGGACGACTGCATCGACCTTCTCGGTGCCGCGCAAGGCATCGACATGCTTCTGCAACTCCTCCTCGCGGATGCCAAAAGTCCAGTCCGGCGTGAACCGCTTGGGATGCGCGATCGGCACATAGGGGAAGGCCTGGCCGATGATCGCAACGCGATGGCCGCCGAGCTCCTTGATCATCGAAGGCTTGAACACGCGCCCGCTCGCCTTGTCGAAAGCGGGGGCGTCGTTGAACGCGGCCTCCTCGGTCAGGAAGACGTTCTGCGCCAGAAACTCGCCCTTGAAGCGCTCGAGATTGTCGCGCAGCGCCTGCTCGCCATAGGTGAATTCCCAGTGCCCGGTCATCGCCTCGATGCCGAGCAGATTGGCGACCTCGACCATGTCGCGGCCCTGCATGATGTTGGCAAGCCCGGTGCCCTGCCAGAGGTCGCCGCCGTCGACGAGCACGGAGTGCTTTTCGCCGGCATCGCCGCGCAAGCGATCGATCAGTGTCTTCAGATGCGCGAAGCCGCCGAGCTTGCCGAAGCGGCCCGCGGACTTCTCGAACTCGAAACAGCTGAAGGCATAGGCATCGGCGCTGTCGGAGCGGATGCCGAACCGCTCGAGGAAAGCGCGGCCAACCATATGCGGCGGCCGTCCCGCCATCTCGCCGATGCCGATATTTACGCTGGGCTCGCGGACATAGACCGGGTTGAGCTGCGCATGCGTGTCGGTGGTGTGCAGGATGCGCGCATTGCCGAACCGCTCGAGGTCGTAAATGCTCGCGGTCTCGGCGCCGCGCGCGAGCCGCGGCAGGCTGAGCGATGTGGCGACAGCAGCGGTGCTCTTCAGGAAATCGCGGCGGCGGATGGCCATCCAGAAATTCTCCGCGCCTCTCAACGGCAATTCGACGGTTCCACGAGATTTTTAGTCTAGCGGATTTCCATCGCCTTCCACGCCTCTTTTTCTGACGTCGCCTGGAAGATCGAGGCCTTCGCCAGCGCCTCGGCCTCCTTCGAAGCGGCAACCGCGCGGTCGAAATCGCCGCCGTCGGCCGCCTTCTTGGCTGCCGCCAGCGCAGATACGGTCACGGTCCACTGGTTGCGCATGCCGGCTGCCTCCTTGGAGGCGGCCTCCGCAGCGGCATAGGCCGCCTTGTAGTCCGCCTCGTTTGCCGCGCGCGCTGCTGGCGCGAGGCTCAATGCGAGCACCATGGCGAGAGGAAGTGACAGCTTCATGGCCGCGCTCCCGGCCCTGAAATCGGTAGGCCGTTGGCGACGTAGGACAGGAAATATTCGACGTCGCGATATTCATCGGCCTGCGGCTCCAGCGGAACCGCGCGGGTCTGGCTGTTGCAGGTGACGAAGCGGCGGCTGGTGGTGCCCATGCCGCTCCATTCGGAGCGGTAGATCGGCATCGCGTTCAGAATGCCGAGTGCCGGCGCCAGGATCTCGGCGCGAATGCGCTCGCCCGGGCTCTGCACATGGCAGCTCGCGCAGGAGAAATTCATCTGGCCGCGGCGCGTGTAGAAGTAGCGCTTGCCGTTCTCGTACGCGGCGAGCGCACGGGGATCATCGGGAATCTTGATGTCCATCGGCTTGCCGCGCGAGGTGAACGCCATGTAGGCGGTGAGCGAAGCCATCTCGTCCTTGACGTAGGAGTAGGGCGCCTCGCCATTGGCCTCACGGCAGCGGTTGAGCGCGAGCTCCAGCGTGACGACCTTGCCTTCCCCAGTGTCGAAGTAAGGATAGTTCTGGCGGATGCCGATGCCGCCGTTCGGGAAGCAGTCGGCATAGGTCTTGCCGTTCTTGAACGGGGTCGCGAACATCTCCTTGCCGGCGTCGAGCGCGAACTCGTAGGGCGGGAATTCCTCCTTCTCCTGCCACTGCCGCTTCATGTCCTCGTTCATCGAATAGGGACCGTTGACGAAATCCTCGTGCTTCACGGTCGGAAACTTCTGGAAGAAGAAGTTCTGGAACGCTTTCGCATCGGCAACGGGATCGACCTTGTCGGCCGCGATGACGCGCGGAGAGGTAAGGGCGAACGCGACCAGCGTGGCGCTCAACGAACCAAGGAGAAAGAAGCGGGCATTCATCACGAAATCTTCGCGGTGGTCGTGTCCGAACCGCCCTTGTTGTCGGTCCAGGAGACCTTGAGGTCGTCGCCCTTCTTGGCGCCTTTGAAGCTGAACTTGACGTAGGGGTCCTTCGAGACCGCGGTGCCCCACTCGGCGACGAAGACGTCCTTGCCGTTACATTCGAACTTCAGTCGCTGGATGAAGTGCGCCGGAATCACCTCGCCCTTGGCGTCCTTGACCAGGCCGGTGTCCATGGGGTGCTGGATCAGCACCTGCACCTCGGTGATGTCGCCGTTGGCCGTGGCGCGGACGCGAATGCTGGATGCCATCTAACTTCTCCTAACCGCCGCAGCCGCCGACCGTGACTTTGACTTCCTTGGTCGCGCTGTAGAGCTTGCCGTCGGCTTCCACGATCGCGGTCACGTTGGTGGTCTTCGCCATCTTCAGGCGGTTGGCGACAGCAGGGATCGTGCCATCGGGAATCTTGTAGCTCGCCGCGAGCGCGCTCGGATTCTCGGCCACGAAGAACGAGATCGAGGTGACCTTGTCGAGCGTCGTCGTCACCGAGATCGGCACCACGCCGCCGTTCTCGGCGATCTCGGGCGCATCGAGCTTGACCTTGTCGGACGGCTCGGCGGTCTTGCCGTAGAGCGCCTTGATCGCGTCCGCCTCGCTCTTCTGCTTGAACGCTTCTTCCGGATATTTGTCGTTGGCCGCTGCACGCGCGGGCGCGAACGGCAGGTTGCCGAGGCCGAGCAGCGCGACGCCGGCTGCGCCCTGAAGGATCAGGCGCCGCGTCGGATGAGGGCCGGTGGTGATGGTCATCTCAAATCTCCTGGACATTCTCTTGGCGTGCCGGCGGTCACAGGGTCTGGAGGAAATCAACGATCGCGTTGATCTCCTGCTCGGTCAAAATCCGGTTCCGGCCGAACGGCGGCATCATGGTCTGCGGATTGCGCTTGGTCTCGTCGAAGATGATCGCGACCAGCTCGTTGCGATCAGGGTATTTTGACTTGATGTCCTTGAGCTCCGGTCCGATCGTGCCCGGCAGGTCGCCGCCCTTGATGACGTGGCAGGTCAGGCAATTGCCCTTGCCGCGGTCGAAGGCGAGCTTCTGGCCGTCAGCCACGGCGGATTGCGCCCGCGCGGGGCCTGCGGCAAGGCCGGCGGCGATCGCCAGCAGGACGTAAAGGACGGGCGTCCGTGGAAAGGCGGTCAAGGCGTCATTCCGAGGCGTTATGTCGATGATCTCGTTCGCGGAAATATAGTGTTCCAAAGCACAAAGGGCATCGGCTGACAATCAAGACTATGCGCGCGGCAAAATGGAGTTAATATCTTCCGCATTGCAACTAAAGAGCTTATTTGTCCGGCGGATTCGGGCCAGGAGCGCTGGCCGGCTGTTTTCGGGGCGTTTGGGCGCCCATCGTGTTTTTTTCCCGTTCTCGTTTTTTCAAGGGGACCTCAATTGGCTGAATATGTCGTCGAATTTGGCAGGGACGGCGGACGGGTGGAGTCGGATGGGCGGCTCGATGCACCGGCATTTCATCGCAATCACGAGCCGCTCTGGGCGGCGCTGGAAAAGCATCTCGCAGGCCTGACCGGCAACGTGGTCGAGCTCGGCAGCGGAACCGGCCAGCACGTCGTCCATTTCGCGCAGCACACGCCCGGCCTGATCTGGTGGCCGAGCGACCTCAACCAGCGCCACCTCAAGAGCATCGAGGCTTGGCGCGTTCATTCGGGCCTGCAAAACATCCGCTCGCCCCTGCGGATCGATCTCACCGACCCTGACTGGTGCCCGGAGATGCGAAGCGGGCAGGGCCCGACGAGTCTTGCCGCATTGTTCTGTGCCAACGTCATCCACATCGTACCGTGGAGCGTGGCCGAGGGCCTGTTCGCCGGCGCCGGCCGTTACTTGCGGGCCGACGGCAAGCTGTTCCTCTACGGCCCGTTCAAGCGCGACGGCAAGCACACCGCGCTCAGCAATGCCGTGTTCGACACCTCCTTGCGCGAAGGCAATCCCGAATGGGGCGTGCGTGATATCAGCGACGTCGAGACGCTCGCCCGCGGAGCCAGCCTTCGCCTCGTCGACACGATCGAGATGCCGGCGAACAATCTGACGCTGGTGTTTTCGCGGAGCTAATTCGGGTCGTCGTCATGCCCGGGCCTGTCCCGGGTATCCACGTTCTTCGAGTGGCAAGGCAAGGCGTGGATGGCCGGGTCAAGCCCGGCCATGACGATGTGGAGGCGTCAGCGTCCAAGCGCTAGCCTTCATCCTTCCACCCGATCCTGTCCTTCAAGAACCGGAAGCCGATCACCTCGAAGCCGGCGCGCTCCTTGTTGTCCTTGCCGTAGCCGTGGCCGCCGGCTTCCGGTTCGTAGAACCAGGCCTCGTAGCCCATCGCCTGCAGCTTTGCGGCCATCTTGCGCGCGTGGCCGGGATGAACGCGGTCGTCGCGCCGTGTCGTGGCGATCAGGATCGACGGATAGGACTGGCCGGCCTTCACGTTGTGATAGGCCGAGTAGGTCTTCAGCCACTCCCACTCTTCAGGTTTGTCAGGGTCGCCATATTCCGCGATCCAGCTTGCGCCCGCGAGCAGTTTTGTGTAGCGGCGCATGTCGATCAGCGGGATGGTGCAGAACAGCGCGCCGAAGCGCTCGGGGTAGCGCACCAGCATGTTGGTGATGAGGATGCCGCCGTTCGACCCGCCTTGCGCCGCGATCCGCTTTGGCTTGGTCACGCCGCGTCGCACGAGATCGGCCGCAACGGCCGCGAAATCGTCGTGCGAGAGTTTCTTGCCGGCGAGCCGGCCGGCATCGTGCCAGCGGGTGCCGAACTCGCCGCCGCCGCGCAAATTCGCCTGCACGATGGTGCCGCCGCGCTCGAGCCACAGCTTGCCGAGCGAGGGGTTGTAGTACGGCTTCACCGCATGGGCGAAGCCGCCATAGGCGCTCATATAGACCGGCGCATCGCCGGTCTCGCCGGCGGGACCCGTCTGCACATAGGGAATGCGCTCGCCGTCGACCGAGATCGCCTCGTGCTGTGTGACCACGAGGCCGTCGGCGGTGAACGTCTTCGGCGCCTGCTTCAGCACGGTCGGGCTTGCGACGCCGCGCTCCAGCAACAGCAGTGACGGCGGCGTGAGCGGATCCTGCACATTGGCGAGCAGGTCGCCATTGCTCTCCGACGGATGGCGATCGAGCGGCCAGATGTCGACGACGCCAATCTCGGGGAGGCCGGGAAGCGTCTCGCGGCTCCAGCCCGCGGCTGACGGCGTGCAGATCTCGAAGCGCGGCCTGAGCTCGTCGAGGATCGACAGCACCAGCTTGCCGCCCGCCCAGAACAAGCCTTGCAGAGCGCGCCGCGGCGCGGGCTCGAACAGGACCGCGAAATCGCGGTGGCCTGCGAGGAACGCGGAGAGCGAGATGCCGAGCACGGTGTCGGTGGGATAGGTCCGCCCCTCGACCTGCCAGTCCTTGCGCAGCTTCATCGCGAACCAGTCGCCATGCGCCTGCATCCAGATGCCGGTCGGCAGATCGAGCTTCGTCGTCGTGCCGGCCGCATCGCGCAGCCAGATGGCGTGATTGAAGAAGTCGATCTGGTCGACGATCCAGACCCGTGGCGCCGGTCCCGTGTCGTCGGCCATGCCTGACATCGCCATGTGATCAGCCGTGGTCTCGAGGATCGTTTGCGCCTGATCGACAGGCTGGCCGCGCCGCCACACGCGAACGGTCCGCGAATATCCGGAAGTCGTCGCCATGCCCTCGCCATGGGCGCTCGACAGCAGCAGCGTATCGGCATCGATCCAGTCCACGCCGCCCTTGGCCTCCGGCAGCGTAAATCCGTCCGCAACGAAGCTCTTCGTGTCGAGGTCGAATTCCCGCAAGGTGACGGCGTCGCTGCCGCCGCGCGACAGGCTCAGAATCGCCCGCGAGTGTCCCGGCATCGTGGCGATCCCGCTCAGCAGCCAGTCCTCGCCTTCGCTCGCCGCGAGCTGGTCGATGTCCAGCATGATCTCCCACGCCGGATGCGGTTTGCGAAATTCCGCCAGCGTGGTTTGCCGCCACAGGCCGCGCGGGTTGGCGGCATCCTTCCAGAGATTGTGAAGATCATCTCCGCGCCGGCTGACATAGGGGATGTTGTCGGGACGATCGTAGATCGCCGCGAGGACATCGCGGTCGCGCTCGAAGGCCGCGCCCCCGAACGCGGCGAGCGTCAGTTGATTCTGCCGCGCGACGAAATCGAGCGCCTGCTTGCCTTCGATCTCCTCCAGCCAGAGCCAGGGATCGTCGTCGGGAGCGCTGAGCGTGGGCCGGTCGTCGACGGACATGAACGATACTCCTGCAGGTCGCGGCGGATAGGATTTGATCGAGCGCAAGCCGTCAATAGCGCGGGCCGGTATCATCCGCCCGATTGCGTCAGAGGCATGGCCTGCGCCCGTTTGCGCCGGTTGCCCGCCCTCCCACGCCCCTCCATAGTGCCGGGAATCAACAAGTCCTCTCGGGCGGAAATGCCGATGTTAGACGTGACTACAGCCCACGAAATCGCTGCCGACGCCCGCGTGCGTGCCAATGTGGTGCGCCTTGCGGCGGCGCAGGCGCTGACCGGCGCCAACTCGGCCGTGATCTTCGCCACCGGCTCGATCGTCGGCGCGACGCTCGCGCCCGACATGTCGTTCGCGACGGTGCCGATCTCGATGTATGTGCTGGGGCTCGCCGCCGGCACGCTGCCGACCGGTGCGATCTCGCGCCGCTTCGGCCGCCGCGCGGCCTTTATCGTCGGCACGGGTCTGGGCACGCTCACCGGCCTGTGCGGCTCGTTCGCGATTTTGCATGCGTCGTTCGCGCTGTTTTGCGTCGCGACCTTCCTCGGCGGCCTCTACGGCGCGGTGGCGCAATCCTATCGCTTCGCCGCCGCCGACGGCGCGAGCGCGGCCTACCGGCCGAAAGCTGTGTCCTGGGTGATGGCGGGCGGCGTGTTCGCCGGCGTGCTCGGTCCGCAGCTCGTGCAATGGACCATGGACGTCTGGTCGCCCTATCTGTTCGCCTTCAGCTTCCTGGTGCAGGCTGCGGTCGCGCTGGTCGCGATGGGCATCGTCGCCGGCGTCGACATGCCGAAGCCGGCACCGGCAGATCTGCACGGCGGCCGGCCGCTGCTCGACATCGTGACCCAGCCGCGCTTCATCGCGGCCGCGCTGTGCGGCGTCATCTCCTATCCCATGATGAATTTGGTGATGACCTCGGCGCCGCTCGCCATGAAGATGTGCGGCCTCAGTGTCAGCGATTCCAATTTCGGCATTCAATGGCACATCGTTGCCATGTACGGGCCGAGTTTCTTCACCGGCGCGCTCATTGCGCGTTTCGGCGCGCCCAAGATCGTCGCCGCCGGCCTGCTGCTGGAGGCCGTGGCCGCCGGCATCGGTCTCTCCGGCCTCACCGCGATGCATTTCTGGGCCACGCTGATCGTGCTCGGTGTCGGCTGGAATTTCTCCTTCATCGGCGCCTCCGCGCTGGTGCTGGAGACGCACCGTCCGCAGGAGCGCAACAAGGTGCAGGCCTTCAACGATTTCCTGGTGTTCGGCATGATGGCGATCGGCTCGTTCTCCTCCGGCCAGCTGCTGGCGAATTACGGCTGGTCGGCGGTGAACATGGTGGTGTTCCCGCCGGTGGTGCTCGGCCTTGCCGTGCTCTCGCTGGCGTCCTGGGCCCGCCGCCGCAAGGCGCGGCTGGACGCGGCGATGGGCGAATTCCCGGATGCGATCTGAGTTGGCAGGAGACTGTCAGCAGCGTTGATATTTCGATCCAGGTCGAAGTGATTTTCGGGTGAAGGGCTATTTAGATGTCGTCATGGCCGGGCTTGTCCCGGCCATCCACGTCTTTGCTACGTCGAAGGAAGAACGTGGATGCCCGGGACAGGCCCGGGCATGACGGAGTAAGCGCCAATGCTCGATAACCCTCAACAGCCCAGGATCGACGAATCCGCGCTCCGCTACGAAGGCTGGCGCATCGTCGCGGTCTGCTTCCTGCTCGCGACCTTCGGCTGGGGGCTCGGTTTCTACGGCCAGAGCGTCTATGTCGCCGAGCTCCAGCGCGCGCGGGGCTGGCCGGCCTCGCTGATCTCCTCGGGCACGACGTTCTTCTATCTGTTCGGCGCGCTGCTCGTCGTCTTCGTTGGCGAGGCCGTCAGAAAATATGGCCCGCGGCTCTGCCTGATCGCCGGCACGCTGGCGATGGCGGCGGCCGCGGTCGCGATCGGCGCGGTGCGCGAGCCCTGGCAGCTCTATCTCGCCGACGCCGTGCTCGCCCTCGGCTGGGCCGGCACCAGTCTCGCCATGATCACCAACACGATCAGCCTGTGGTTCGACCAGAAGCGCGGCATGGCGATCAGCCTGGCGCTGAACGGCGCCAGTTTCGGCGGCATCGTCGGCGTGCCGCTGCTGGTGACCCTGATCGGCCACATCGGCTTCGCCAGCGCGATGTACGCCGCCGCCGGCGCCATGCTGGTATTGCTGCTGCCGGTGATCCTCCTTCTCGTCGGCCGGCCGCCCGATCTTCACGGCTGGTACGCGACGGCGAAGGCCAGGCCGCAATCGTCGACGGAGATCCGCGCATGGGCGTTGCGCGACGTCGGCTTTCTCACGGTGACGATTGCGTTCGCGCTGGTGCTGTTCGCGCAGGTCGGCTTCATCGTGCACCTGATCTCGTTCCTCGATCCCGTGATCGGCCGCGAGCGCGCGGCGGTGGCGGTCGCGGTGCTGACCGCGATGGCAGTGATCGGCCGCGTGCTGTTCTCGATGGTGATCGACCGCCTCAACCAGCGGCTTGCCTCGGCGCTGTCGTTCCTCAGCCAGGCGGCGGCGCTTTGCGTCGTCATCAATTTGCACAACGACTATGCGCTGATCGCGGCTTGCGCGGTGTTCGGCTTCTCGGTCGGCAATCTCATCACGCTGCCGTCGCTGATCGTGCAGCAGGAATTCGACTCCGCCTCGTTCGGCGTGCTGATCAGCCTGAATACGGCGATCAACCAGGTGACCTATGCGTTCGGCCCGGGCGTCGTCGGCTTCCTGCGAGATCTCTCGGGCGGCTATACGCTGCCGTTCTATCTCTGTATCGCGCTGGAGGTGGCGGCCGCGGCGCTGATCATGGTGCGGGGGAAGCCAAAAGCGAAGCTCTAGTAGGGTGGGCAAAGGCGCGAAGCGCCGTGCCCACCATCGACCTCTCAACGTGCCTCGCGAGAGGTGGTGGGCACGCTACGCTTTGCCCACCCTACGAGACTACGGCATCACCCCTCCCGCTGCTTCAGCAACGCCTCGACATCCAGCCGCTTCGTGATCATCGCCAGCTTGCCATCCGGCCCGAGCGGCCATTGCTCTTTCGGCTTGTCCCAATACAGCTCCACGCCGTTCTCGTCGGGATCGCGCAGATACAGCGCCTCGCTGACGCCGTGATCGCTGGCGCCGTCGAGCGCAATGCCGGCCGACAGCACACGATGGAGCGCATCCGCCAGCGCCGGCCGCGTCGGATAGAGGATCGCGGTGTGGAAGAGGCCCGTCGTGCCCGGCGGCGGCGGCGAGCCGCCCTTGCTCTCCCAGGTGTTGAGCCCGATGTGGTGATGATAGCCGCCGGCCGAGATGAAGGCCGCGCCCGAGCCCATGCGCTGCATCAGCTCGAAGCCGAGCACGCCGCAATAGAAGCCGAGCGCACGATCGAGATCGGCGACCTTGAGATGAACGTGGCCGATCCTTGTGCCGGCATGGACGGCTGGGCTTTGCGACATGGTGCTGCTCCGTTGACCAACTCCAGATAAGGCCGGCTCCGGGACAGCGCTACCTGCCTATCCCGAAACCCATCGTTTCCGGATGCGAAACTATGAGAGCTCCGGCACCTCGCCCTCCGGCAGCTCGAACTCGAACGTGTTCAATGTCATGGATACCATTGTGTAATAGCCGCACAGCCCGATCACCTCGACCACGCCGCGCTCGCTGAGGACCTTCACCGCCGCATCGTAAAGCCCCTTCTCGACGCCATGGCCTTCATGCAGCGACTTCGCGACGTCGTAGATCATCTGGCCCTTGGGATCGTCGAAGACAGGCGTGCGGCGATCGCGGATCGCGTCGATGATCTCAGGATCCATGCCGCCCTGGAGCGCCAGGCGCTTATGCGCATACCATTCGTAATGCGCAGTCCAGTGCCGCGCCGTCACCAGGATCGCGATCTCCGAAAGCTTGGCAGGGAATATCGTGTCGTAGCGCAGGACTTCGCCGAGCCGCGTGGCGTGACGGGCCATGTCGGGGCTGTTGAGCCAGGCCATCATCGGCGCCGGCGGCTTGCCGCGCTTGCCGGCAATCGACTCGTCATAGGTCTGCCGCTGGCTCTCGTTCATCTCGCCAGGCGAAAGTAGTTTCAGGCGCATTGTTATTTCCTCTTTGTTTTCAAGCTCGCCGTGGCGGCGACTATAGCCGAATGCAGCGCCACGGAAGTGGTTGAATTCCACGGTGCGATGGCTCAGAGTCGCGCCCAACAAGTCTTTTTGATTGATGGAAACGACCATGAGTGAATCTGAACCCGCCGATCTTGAGAAATTCCGCGAGCAAACGCGCGCCTGGCTGGAAGCCAACTGCCCGCCGGAGATGCGCAAGCCGGTGACCTCGGACAGCGACGTGTTCTGGGGCGGACGCAATACGAAATTCGCGTCCGAGCCGCAGCGCCTCTGGTTCGAGCGCATGCGCGACAAGGGCTGGACCGTGCCGGACTGGCCTAGGGAATATGGCGGCGGTGGCCTGAGCGCTGCCGAGCACAAGGTGCTGCGCGCCGAGATGGCCAGGATGGGCGCGCGTCCGCCGCTGTCGAGCTTCGGCATCTGGATGCTGGGGCCGGCGCTGCTCAAATACGGCAACGAGGCGCAGAAGAAGGAGCACCTGCCTGACATCGCGGCGGGCCTGATCCGCTGGTGCCAGGGCTATTCTGAGCCGAACGCCGGCTCCGATCTCGCCTCGCTCCAGACCCGCGCCGAAAGTGACGGCGACGATTTCGTCATCACGGGGTCGAAGATCTGGACGTCTTACGCCAACTACGCCGACTGGATCTTCTGCCTCGTCCGCACCGATCCCGCGGCGAAGAAGCACGACGGCATCAGCTTCATCCTGTTCGACATGGCCTCGAAGGGCGTGACGACCAAGCCGATCCTTTTGATCTCGGGCTATTCGCCGTTCTGCGAAACCTTCTTCGACGGTGTCCGCGTTCCGAAGTCGCAATTGGTCGGCACCGTCAACCGCGGTTGGGACGTCGCAAAATATCTGCTGCAGCATGAGCGCGCGATGATATCAGGCATGGGCGAGCGCGGCGTCGGCCGGCCGCTCGGGCAGATCGCGGCGGATTCCGTCGGCACCGATGCACAAGGCAAGCTCGACGATTCCATGCTGCGCGGCCGGATCGCGAGCTTCGACGTCGACGAGGCAGCGCTCGCCGCTTGCGCCGAACGCGCCGTCGATCTCGCCAAGGCCGGCCAGGCGCATCCGGCGTTCTCGTCCGCGATGAAATATTACGGCACCGAGCTCAACAAGCGCCGTCACGAGATACTGATGTCGGCCGGTGGCGTCAACGCGCTGGAATGGGAGAGCGAGCGCTCCAGGCAGGGTGCCCGCCCGCGCGCCTGGCTGCGCACCAAGGCCAACTCGATCGAGGGCGGCACGACGGAGGTGATGCTCGGCATCGTCGCCAAGCGCATCCTCGATCTGCCGGGGGCGTGAGGCTTTCTGTCATTCCGGGGCGCGACGAAGTCGCGAACCCGGAATCCATTCTGCCGCCTGATGGATTCCGGGCCTGCGCCTGCGGCGCATCCCGGAATGACGACGACAAATAGATTTCGAATCGGAAACACGCACATGGCCCTCGTCCTCACAGAAGAACAATCGATGCTCCGCGATAGCGCGCGCGGGCTGATCAGCGACAAGGCGCCGGTGTCGCACCTGCGATCCCTGCGCGACGCCAAGGATCCCACCGGCTTCTCCAAGGAGCTGTGGCATTCCTTCGCCGAGATGGGCCTTGCCGGCCTCCTGGTGCCGGAAGAGTTCGGCGGCAGCGGCCTCGGCTTCATGGAAGCCGGTGTGGTGATGGAGGAGATCGGTCGCACCTTGATGCCGTCGCCGTTCCTCGCCACCAGCGTGGTCGCAGCCTCGGCGCTGAATCGCGGCGGCAATGCCGCGCAGAAGTCGGAATTTTTGCCGAAAATTTCCAACGGCTCGCTGCTCGCGACGCTCGCGATCGACGAAGGCGCCAAGCATCGCCCGCTTCAGACCAGCCTCCAGGCGGTGCGCGCCGGCAACGGCTTCAAGCTCTCCGGCGCCAAGGCGCTGGTCGTCGACGGCCACGTCGCGGACCTCTTCATCGTCGCGGCGCGCACCGCTGGCGCCGCCGGCGAGCGTGAAGGGCTGACGCTGTTCCTGGTCAATCCCAAGGCCAAGGGCGTTGCGATCGAGCGCACCATCATGGTCGATGCGCACAACGCGGCACGGATCGAGCTTGCCAATGTCGAGGTCAACGCCGATAGCGTGCTCGGCGAGGTCGATCAGGGTGCAGCGCTGCTCGACGGCGTGCTCGACATCGGCCGCGGCGCGGTCGCCGCCGAAATGGTGGGCTTGAGCGAAGAAGTCTTCAACCGCACCGTCGAGTACCTCAAGAACAGAAAGCAGTTCGGCAAGCTGATCGGCGAATTCCAGGCACTCCAACACCGTGCCGCCGAGCTCTATGTCGACATCGAGATCACCCGCGCCGCCACGATGAAGGCGCTCCAGGCGCTCGATGCCGACGTCGCCAAGGCCGCATCAAGCGTCGCCGTGGCCAAGGCCCGCGCCGGCACCACCGCCACCCGCGCGGTGCAGGAAGGCGTGCAGATGCATGGCGGCATGGGCATGACCGACCAGTTCGACATCGGCTTCTTCATGAAGCGCGCGCGCGTGTGCGAGGAGCTGTTCGGCGACGCGAACTACCACACCGAGCAGCTGGCAAGGGCGCGGGGGTATTGAGGCGAGTGGATGTGAGGCGCGAGGACGTGCCTCACACGCGGTGTCGTCGCCCGGCTTGACCGGGCGATCCAGTACGCCGCGGCCTGTCCGCATACGATTGACGTCTCGGAATACTGAATCGCCCGGTCAAGCCGGGCGATGACAGTTGAGAGTGTGGAGAAAGCTTGCCCCGAGCTCGTCATTGCGAGGAGCGAAGCGACGAAGCAATCCAGGCTGTCGCCGCGGAGGGATTCTGGATTGCTTCGCTTCGCTCGCAATGACGGCGGTGAGACCGCCGATTACCTCATCGGCGGCGCGTACTGCACGCCACCGGCATTCCACAGCTGGTTCATGCCGCGCGGGATCTTCAGCTTGGACTTCTCGCCGATGTTGCGCTCGTACATCTCGCCGTAATTGCCGACGTTACGGATGATGCGGACGACCCAGTCCTTGGTGAGGCCGAGCTGCTCGCCGTAATTGCCCTCGGTGCCGACCAGGCGCATCACTTCCGGCTTCTTCGACTTCAGCGCCTCGTCGATGTTCTCCGAGCTCACGCCGAGCTCTTCGGCGTTGATCATCGCGTAGAGCGTCCACTTCACGATCATCATCCAGTCGTCGTCGCGCTGGCGCACCACGGGCGCGAGCGGCTCCTTTGAGATCATGTCCGGCAGGATCATATGGTCGCCGGGCTTGGAGAGATTGAGCCGCAGCGCGTAGAGCTGCGAGACGTCGGCGCTCAGCGTGTCGCACTTGCCGGAGTCGTAGGCCTTCACCACGTCATCCAGCTTGTCGAACTTCACCTCTTCATACTTCATGTTGTTGGCACGGAAGTAGTCGGCGACGTTGAGCAGCGTTGTCGTGCCAGCCTGCACGCAGACCTTGCTGCCGGTCAGGTCCAGCGAAGTCTCCTTGTTGCGTGAACGCGGCAGCATGAAGCCGGCGCCGTCGTAGTAGGCCACCGCCGGGAAATAGAGGTCATAGTCGAGCTCGCGCGCCATGCTCCAGGTCGAGTTGCGCGAGAGGATGTCCACCTTGCGGCTCTGCAATTCCTTGAAGCGCTCGCTGGCGTCGAGTGGAACGAACTTGGCCTTGCCGGGATCGTTGAAGATGGCGGCTGCCACCGCGCGACAGAAATCGACGTCGAATCCGGTCCAGTTGCCCTTGTCATCGGGGATCGAGAAGCCCGGCAGGCCCTTGTTGACGCCGCACAGCACCTCGCCGCGGCGAACGGTGCGCTTCAGGGTGCGGGTATCGTAGAACTCATAGATCACCGCCAGGGCGCCGACCAGTACGGCAACGGCGAGCCCGATCAGCAGGCCGCCTCGAAAAGTGCGCATCATGTTGCTCTCTCGAAATAATCGGGAAAAGGACTATTCGCTAAGGCGAGGAAGATCAGAGTTCGGGCTTCTGTCGGATGACCACCTTGGTGCCAACCGGGACGCGATCGTAGAGATCGGCGACGTCATGGTTGACGAGACGGAAGCAGCCCGAGGATACCTTGGTGCCGATCGTATCAGGACGGTTGGTGCCGTGGATGCGGTAGACGGTGGTGCCGAGATACATGGCGCGGGCACCGAGCGGATTGCCGGGGCCGCCGGCCATGAAGCGCGGCAGATAGGGCTGGCGCTGGATCATCTCCGGCGGCGGCGTCCAGTCCGGCCACTCCTTCTTGTTGGTGATGTTCACCAGGCCCTGCCATTGGAAGCCGTCGCGGCCGACGCCGATGCCGTAACGGATCGCGCGCCCGCCCGGCTGCACCAGATAGAGGTGGCGCTCGGCGGTCGAGATGATGATGGTGCCCGGCGTCTCGGTGGTGCGGAAGTACACGACCTGCTTCTGCCATTCCGGCTCGAGCTGGTAGGCGTCGTCGGCGACCAGGCCCGGCTCGTCGCCGCGGTCAAGCTGCTGGGCGGAGGCGTATGAGGTGGTCAGGACCAGGCCCAGCACCGCGATGAACGCCCCGGTCAGGCGACGATAATCCGTCATTTCAAGCTCTCCCCGCTGCCACAGCGTAAATCATTCGGACCATCTGAACTCAGGGGCAGCTTCGTGGCAAGTTCATGGCGCGCCCGGCTGGTATGTCACGAGAATGCTTTGGTTTTTTGACGAGGCCGGGCAATGCCACAAACAGGGGGTGGCGCGAAAAGCAGTGCCGGCGCCATCCTCCGGGCGGCGGGCTGTCAAATCTGCATCCGTCAGGCCCTGGCTTGTCCCGCCTGCGCGGCCGAAGCCGCTTCGGCGAGGCGAAGGCCCGAGCATCCACGTTCTTCGTGCCCTGGGTAAAGACGTGGATGGCCGGGACAAGCCCGGCCATGACGACGTGGGCGTAGCGCGCTCTAAATCTTGCTATTCTCCGCCGCAATCCCAAGACGTCGGACGATTTCGGCACCCACCGCGCGAGCCTCGATCCGCGACCCGATTCGTGGGCTGCGAAAGCGTCGCCCCGAGCGCAATCGGATGGTGACGATGCAGTGCTCGTCCTCGGATCGGCCGCGGCGGTCGACGGTGATCGTCTTCACGTCGTGCCCCTCGATATGATCGGCGCGCGGCGTGCCGTCGCCCCACAGGCGTTCGACGCGGATATCGCTATCGCGGATGATCCAGAACGCGCCGGTCACGAGGTTGGCGTATCGGTAAACCGCGAATGCGGCGATCGCGCCGAGCGGCAGCAGCAGGATGTCGACATGGCTGGGCGGCCATCCACGCCAGAGCTTGTAGGCGTAGGGAACGGCGGACAAGGCGACGGCGATCAGCGCGACGATCCTTATGTCCCGGGCGGAAAACGCCTCGAGCGGCTCGCCGAGACGCATCTCGGGATTGCTGGCATCGAGCGGATTGACGGGTGACTCGACGTCGGGGACATCGAACTGCGCGGCGATCCGCGCCACGGTATCGCGTACATGCGTGACGTCGGAGATCGGCGGGGACGTCAGGCGCTCCCCCGAGGCCAGCGTGAAGGCCAGCTGGAAACGGGCCTTCGCCCGCTTGCTGCCGGGAACCTGTAATCCCCTGATGTCGTCCTTCGCGACGATCCTGGTCCGGAGTTTTCCGAACGGCCGCTGTTGCCCGATCAGGATCTCGTTCGGCGTGATGATCCACACCACCGCAGGCGCCAGCATGATGCCGACCACGAACGCAGTTCCCACGAGGAGCGCGGCCACCGAGACGATCACCTCCAAAGTGTCGTGCGTGAACAGGCCCGGCGTGAAGCACAGCGCCACGGCGGCCGCAAAGCCGGACATGACCAGCCGCTGCGCGATCGAGGCGCCTTCGCGAAGGCGAATGTCGGGGCTGGTGGTCGCGTCGTCCATTGCGGGCGCTGATTCCGTCGCTCGGGAAACTCCACGGACGGGTCCGTGGAGTCAAGCAACAACGGCGGCAGCGGCGAGCCGGCCTCAGCTGCTGGCGTTCAGCAGCTTTGCCACGGTGCGGTCGATCTCGTCGTAGCGGCCCTCGCCCTCGTGCTGGAACACGATCTTGCCGCTCTGGTCGATAATGTATTGCGCCGGCCAATACTGGTTCTGGTAGGCGTTCCAGGTCTTGGAATCGTTGTCCTGCGCCACCGGATAGGTGATGCCGTGGCGCTTCAGCGCGGCCTGCACATTGGCGGCGGAGCGCTCGAACGGGAATTCCGGCGTGTGCACGCCGACCACGACGAGGCCCTTGTCCTTGTACTTGGCATAGAGGTCTGTGACGTGCGGCAGCGTGTTGACGCAGTTGACGCAGCCATAGGTCCAGAAGTCGACCAGCACGACCTTGCCGCGGAGGTCGGCGATGCTCAGCGGCTTCGAGTTGAACCAGGTGTTGATGCCGGTGAAGTCAGGTGCGGTCTGCTGGCTTGCGGCAGCGGTGACGACAGGGGTGGCGCGCACGGCCTCGTCGCAGATGCCGGGGATGACGGCGCCTGTCACGGCCATGCCGATCAGTGCGGCGGAGACGGCGAGCAGTTTGAAAGTCATGGAAGCGTCCTCCGGTGAAGATGAGGGATGATCACAGGCCGATCTGGCCGGTGGGATAGAATCCGGTGAGCCACGCCACGATCAGCGTGTCGTACTGGAAATAGGCGGCGACCGCGAAGGCGATCACGACGACACCAAAGCCCTGCTGCAGCCGCGGGGAGATCCGCGCGAGGCTGCGCACGCGCGTGGTCGCAGCCTGTCCGCCATAGGCGATCGCGAGCATCGGGATCGCCGCGCCGATGGCATAGGCAATCAACAGCACGCCGGCCCAGCTGGCGTTCTTCGACGTCGCGACCAGCGTCAGGATCGAGCCGAGCACGGGACCGGCGCAGGGCGTCCAGACCAGGCCGAGCGTGGTTCCGAGCACGAGGCCGCCAAGCGCGCCCTCGCGCTGCACGGCGCCGGAATTGCCGAGATCGAGCCAGCCGTTGAGCCGGATCGAGAGCCATTCGAACGGCGCCGGCCACAGCATCAACAGGCCGAAGCCGAGCAGCAGGATCGACGCGGCCTCGCGCAGCACGTTCGGATCGAAGTCGAACAGGCGCGTGATCGCACCCAACAGCAGCGCGGTCGCCGAGAACGAGACGACGAAGCCGAGCGCGATCATCGCGGGCCGCAAGTGCCCCGCCCGCCCGATCGAGGCGCCGAGCAGGATCGGCAGCATCGGCAGCGTGCAGGGCGCGGCGATGGTGAGGATGCCGGCAAGGACGGCGAAGACAAGTTCGAGCATCGGGCACTCGTGAAGGAGGTCACGAGGGCAGTTCGGGATGGCTGCGCGCGTTGTTACGTGGCGTCACACGTTCGTGAGGGGGCGGCTGCTTGGTGTGGGGCGTGCCGGGCGGCATTGCGAGGCAGCCCTGTTGGCCACGGCGCCGGCGCGCTCCCTCCCCCGCAAGGGGGGAGGGAATGATGGAGCGGTGCCCGCCTCACTTGGGTGGCGAGAATGGGCCTCAGCCCGCCAAACACAAAACGACCCGGAGGGGGGCATCCCGTCCGGGTCGCTGGAAGTCTTGGGAGGTTTAACGAAACCGTATGTGAGCTTTGTAGGAGGGAAGTTTTTCCGCCTGATGTTGTGCTTTGTTTCAATTATTTCGTCGGCGGTAACACTTCCGTGTCCGGGGACCGGGCCGAAACTTCGGTCCTATCCCATTGAAATCCTTGGTCTTAGGCGGCGAAACGGTCGACGCCGGCGCCCTTAAGCAAATCGGCCAGTTGCTTGCGCGCATAGAACATCCGGGTCTTCACCGTGCTCTGCGGGATGCCGATGATCTGACCGACCTCCTCCACCGACTTCTCATGGTAGTAGACGAGGTTGATGATCTCGCGATGCGCGGGCGACAGTTTTTGCACGCAGGCGCGCAGAATGGCGCTGGTGTCGTTGCGGTCGAGCGAGGTCTCGGGCGTCTCGGCATCGTCAGGAATCTGGCGCACGTCGTCCTGGTCGATGTCCTCGAAGCGGCGCTGGCGCATCGCGGTCAGCGCCTTGAAGCGTGCGATCGAGAGCAGCCAGGTCGAGACCTGCGAGCGGCCCTGGAACTGGCCTGCCGTGCGCCACACGTCGAGGAACACCTGGCTGACCAGGTCTTCCGCCGTGGTCGCGTCACGCACGATGCGCAGGATGAAGCGATACACCCGCACATTGTGCCGGCAATAGAGGATGTGCATGGACGTCCGGTTGCCGTCCGCAATGCTCTCCAGGAGCATGTCGTCCGAGGTCGCCTGAGCGGCAATGATGCTCTGGCTGGCTTGGGCGTTGATGGCGATGACGTTCGGCATTGACTTAGCTCCCCGTAGCGCCGCAACCGAGCGGCGTTTCCTTGGACCAAAGTGTTAATCAGCGAACGTTTCGGGACGTCTGCACGAAAAGCGAAAAATGGTTTCGTGCGCCGCCAAATTGTTTCGTCGGACAGACCGCGACGAAACATTCGGGGCGAAAAGCCGTGGAATTTCAATGTACGGAAAATACGGGGGTGAGGATTGGGGAGCGCCCGGGGCCGCCGGGAACGAAATTCCGGGCTTCGCGTTCGGTCGCGCCACCCATGCCGTCATTCCAGGGCGCGAAGCGAGCCCGGGACGACAGCGGTAGGCGTCGCGCGACTTACGCCTTCTCGCCCGCGGGCGAGAACAGATAGCCGCCGCCGCGGATGGTGCGGATCACGGCTGGCTTGGTCGGGTCGGGCTCGATCTTGCGGCGGATGCGCATGATGCGCAGATCCACGGCGCGGTCGAAGGCTTCGGCGTCGCGCGCATTGGCCAGTTCGAGCAGGCGCTCGCGCGACAGCACGCGCTTCGGATTGGCCGCGAACACCTTGAGCAGCCCGAACTCGGAGGCGGTGAGCGGGTGCTCGTTGCCTTCGTCGTCGCGCAAGGCCTGCGCTTCGAGGTCGAGCCATTTGGTGCCGAAGCGCACCAATTGATCCTTGTCCGATTTGGCGGGCGCGGTCTCGGCCGCCTTCACCGGCGTGCTTCGCCGCAACACCGAGCGGATGCGCGCCATCAGCTCGCGCAGCTCGCAGGGCTTTGCCACGTAATCGTCGGCGCCGAGCTCGAGACCGACGACACGGTCGATCGGGCTTGCGGTCGCCGTCAGCATGATCACGGGCACGTTGATGCGGCTCTTGAGGTCGCGGATGATCGAGAGGCCGTCTTCCTCGGGCATGTTGAGGTCGAGCACGACGAGGTCCGGCATGCTGCCGTCGATCGCGGTGCGCAAGCTCTTGCCGCCGTCGCACAGCGTCACGGTGAAGCCGTGCATCTTGAGGTAATCGCCGACCATCTCCCGGGCCGGGGCCTCGTCGTCGACGATCATGATGTGCTGGCTTTGGGTCATATCACTCAGATCTCGGTACTCGAATCACGGCAACTCGGTCGCGGGCAGGGTGATGGTGAAGGTCGATCCCTTGCCGGGACCGTCGCTCTCGGCCGTCACCTCGCCGCCATGCATGTCGATAATACGCTTGACGATGGAAAGCCCAAGCCCCGTCGAGCTCTCGCCCGCGGTCGGTTTGGCCGACAGCCGCTGGAACCGGCCGAACAGGCGGCCGAGATCCTCCGGCGACAGGCCGGCGCCCTCGTCGCTGACGCGGACGACGGTATCGCTGGCCTCATGGGTGACGGCGACGATGATCTTGCCGCCGATCGGTGAGTATTTGATGGCGTTGCTGATCAGATTGTCGATCGCCTCGCGGATGCGGTCGGTGTCGCACATGGTGACGATGTTGGGTGGCGCCGTGACGCTGATCGCCTGCTGCTTGTTGACGGCGAGCGGGTGGTTGGCATCGGCGACCTCTTTCACCAGCGCCGCGACGTCGACCGGCTCGCGGCGGATGGTAATGTCGAAGGCATCGGCCATCGCGTCCGAGATCAGATGATCAACCATCGTGGTCAGGCGCTTCGTCGCATCGCGGATGTGATCGACCTGGGCGACCACGCCATCGGACGAGGCGCCGGTCGAGATCAGCTCCTTCAGCATCTCGGTGCGGCCGAGGATGACGCCCAGCGGGTTCTTGAGGTCGTGGGCGACGGTGCCCAAAATCTCGTTCTTGAAGCCGTTGGCGCGCTGCAGCCGCAGCCATTGCGCCGAGAGGCGGCGGTTGGCCTGCATCAGCGCGCGGGTGCGCTGGGCGACGCGGTCCTCGAGCTGCGTGTTGGCGTCCTGGAGCTGCTGGTAGAGGATGACGTTGTCGAAGGCGATCGAGAGCCGGCTGGAGAAGATCTCGACCAGCGAGCGGTCGGTCTCGGACAGCTCGCGCTCGGCCTGCAGCAGCACCACCACCTCGCGGCCGGAGCCGGTCCGCAGATAGATCACGCTGCGGTGGTCGGCGAATTCGTTCTTGCGGCCCTGGAACGCGGCTTCCACCATCGTCCGCAGATCGGGGTCGAGCGCCTTCGACGAGGTCGTGCCGATGAAGCGGCTGTAGCAGCCGCTGCCGGCGAGCACGGAGAGCTCGGGGTCCACGCCGCCATTGTCGCGCAGCACCAGTATGCCGGCGCAATCGACATTGAGCAGCGAGGCGAGCTGGGTCAGCACGCCCTCGGCGAGCCGCTGCATCGACTTGAAGTCGTACAGCGTCGAGGCCGCGTCGATGATGATCTCGAGCCCGCGCCGCGTCTGCACCATGCGCTCGAGCTGCTGATAGGAGCGCAGCGCCGCGGTCAGCGAGGTGAACAGCTTGTCGGCGGTGAGCTCGGTCTTGGCCTTGTAGTCGTTGATGTCGTACTGGACGATCACGCGCCGCTCCGGCGCCTGGCCGGGCTGTCCCGTGCGCAGGATGATACGCACGGTCTCGTTCTTGAGCTCGTTGCGGATGAACTCGACCAGCTCGAGGCCGGCGACATCCGTCTCCATGATGACGTCGAGCAGCACGGCGGCGATGTCGCCATGCGCGGCCATCAGCTTGCGACCTTCCGCCGCGGAATGGGCGGAGAGGATCTCCAGCCCCTGGCCGTTGAGGCTGTAGTCGGACAGCGCGAAGCGGGTGCCGTCGTGCACGGCCGGATCGTCGTCGATGACGGCGATCTTCCACTTCCGTGCGTTCTGGTCCTCCGGTGCGGTACCGGTATCGTCGATCAGGTGGAGGACATCGTCCTGTTCGGCCATTGAGAAGTCCCGTCAGTCTCTGTGCTTTGCGCGCCGCCCTTGGCGACCCGGGGCATGATAATGCGAAAAGTAGTGCCTTGTCCCAGCTTGGATTCCAGCATCATGCGCCCGCCGAGCTGCTGGGTGACAAGGTTATAGACGATATGCAAGCCGAGTCCCGTACCACCTTCATTGCGCCGGGTGGTAAAGAATGGGTCAAAGGCCTGGCGCTGCACGTCAGGGGTCATGCCGGCCCCGTCATCGGCGAAGATGATCTCGATGTCGTCGGTCCCGCGCGGCCGCGCCGAGATCGTGATCGTGCCGGCGCGGCCGTCGGCAAAGGCGTGGTTGGCCGCGTTGAGGAAGAGGTTGGTCAGGATCTGGCCATAGGAGCCGGGATAGCCGTCGAGCAGGAGCCCCTCGGGCACGTCGGCCTGGAGCGTGATCGGCGAGCGCTTCAGGACCGGACGCAGGCTGGCGATGATTTGGTCGGTAGCTTCGCTGAGTGAGAACTGCCGCCGCTCGGCATGCGAGCGGTCGACCGCGACCTGCTTGAACGACTGGATCAGCTCGCCGGCGCGGGTGAGGTTGGCGACGAGCTGCTGCGAGGCGTCGCGCGAGGACTGCACGAACTCCTCCAGCTGCGAGCGGCGCAGGCCGCCGTCGCCCTTGAGCTGGGCCTCGAAGATCTCGGTGCGCCGGGCGAAGCTGGAGGCGACGGTCAGGCTGATGCCGATCGGGTTGTTGACCTCGTGCGCGACGCCGGCGACGAGTCCGCCGAGCGCCGCCAGCCGTTCGGCGTCGATCAAATTCTGCTGCGCGGTGTTGAGCTCGAGCAGCGCGCTCTCGGCCTTCTCCTTCGACGCGCGCAGCTCGTCCTCGGTCTCGCGCTTCGCGATCGCGTTCTCGCGGAACACCTCGACCGCGCGCGCCATGGCGCCGACCTCGTCGCGTGCCTTGGTGCCCTGCACCTCGCGGTCGAGGTCGCCGAGCGTGATCGCGCGCATCGCGGTCATGATCTGCTGCAGCGGCAGGCGGATCGACAGCGCGATCAGCACGCCCGCGGTGAGGATGATGCCGAGGAAAATCACCGCGATCGACAGCACCCGCCGCGAGATATCGGCGAGGGTACGATCAAACGTCTCCTGCGCCTTCTGCTCGCGCTGGCGCATCTTGGTGGAGAGGTCGTCGATGGCGCCGATCGCCTCGGCCTGGCTGGCGTCGATGGTGTTGCGCAGCAATTCGGTGCGGCTCGTCAGCTGCTCGGAGAGTTTTGCGAAACCCTCGCGCAGCGCCATGGTGCGGGTCCCGAGCCGTTGCAGCGCCATGCGCTGCAGGTCGTTGTCGGCGAGATCGATCATGACCGGAATGGTCTTCTCGATCGTCTCGGTGTTGCGGCGCGCGTCGTCAGCGGCACCGGGCGAGAGCGACAGATAGTAGGAGTTGGCGGCCACCAGCATCGCGGTGAAGGCTTCGCGGGACTTGCCGAGCGAGGGCCAGATCAAGGCGTCGCGATGGCCGGTGGCACCTTCGATGATGGAATAGAGCCCGGCCATGTCCCTGGCCGGGCCCTGCACCTGCTCCTCATAGGTCTTGGCGATGGTCGCCTGCACGCTGCGCAGCTCGCCGAAGCCGTTGAGGAAGCGGTCGGTGGTGCGCTCCAGCTCCTCGACTGAGCCCGACAGCATCGGGTCCTTGGCGGCACGGTCGGTGAGCGTGCCCAGCACCGCCTCGCGCAGCAGCAGGATCTCGGCAAATAGGTCCGGGCTCGGCTGGTTGATGTAGCGGTGGATCAGATTGTGCAGGCGCCCGGTCTCGCTCTCGAGCAGCGCCAGGATGCGGTCGGACTCGCGCACCTGGCGGACGTCGCCCCAGGCCGAGCCCAGCACCTGCGTGCCGTTCCAGATCAGCCCCACCAGCACCACGACCACGGCCGAGTTCAGCGCCGCGATCGACAGGATGCGCCAGCGGATCGGCACCGCGCGGAGCATCCCGACCAGGCGTGCGCGCAGCCGCCCGAGCGGGCCGGGCGGCCTGTCTGCGTGCTCGCTGTGTCCAAGTGCAGCCAAGCGGCTCACTCCACCTTGCGAATGCGTTCGATCAGCGCGGCCGCGGCGGGATCGCGCCCCGCCTTGGCATAGATCGCAGCCATCGCCTCCTCGAACGGCTTGCGGTCGATGTCCCTGGCGACGGTGATGCCGGCGGCTTCAGCCTTGTGCTGCGACTGCTCCTCGAGGTCGCGCCACTTCTCGCGCATGAACCGGCTGGAGTGAGCCGCGGCTTCGCGGAATATCTGCTGGTCGTCCGCCGACAGGCTTTTCCAGGCCTTCAGCGAGATCACCAGCACTTCCGGGCTCATCGTGTGCTCGGTGAGCGCGAGGTGGCCGGCATGTTTGTAATGGTCTGTCGTCACGAAAGATGGCCAGTTGTTTTCGGCGCCGTCGATCAGATGGTTGGCAAGCCCGGTGAGCACCTGCCCGTAGGGCATCTCGACCGGCTCGGCGCCGAGCGAGCGAATCATCTCGCTCATCAACTCCGACTGCTGCACCCGGATCCGCAATCCCCTGAGGTCGGCGACAGTCCGTATCGGACGGACGCCGTTGTAGATCGACCGCGCGCCGGAATCGTAGAAGGCGAGCCCGACGAAGCCGTAGGGCTCGAAACTGCCGAGGATCTCGCTGCCGATCGGCCCGTCCAGCACCTTCTGCATGTGCTCGATGGACCGGAACAGGAACGGCATGGCGAGCACGTTCATCGCCGGGACGAAGTTGCCGATCAGCGCCACATTGGTCCGGTTGAGGTCGATCGCGCCGACCCTGGTCTGCTCGATGGTCTCCTTCTCTTCGCCGAGCTGACGGGAATGGAACACCTTGATCTCGTGCCGGCCGCCGGTGCGCTCGGCAATCAGCGCGCCCATGTAGCGCAGCGCCTGGACGGTCGGGTAATCCTCGGCCTGGGTGTCGGCGGCGCGGAATTCGCGCGCAGCTGCGCTCGTCGCGCAGACCGCGAGCAGAAGCGCGACGAAGATCAACCCGGTCCGCGAGAGTTCGGCACGGTTCAGCACTGGCACACTCAACCCCTCAGTGGTGGAGTCTATGGCGAAGCAAAAAGGTTCAATGCAATCTAGCAGATGGTTGAGGGAAGGCCATCCCGCCGCACCCGGCGGAGCGATTGTGCGGCGCGGCCGCCGTTCATTCCCGGTTGAAACAGGAAATGCCGCGCCTTAAGCAGGTACGGTCGCCTTTGCCGCGCGACACGGGAAGAGCCATCGTGATTTCAGCATCGAGTCTTTTGCGGATCCTCGCCGCTTTCATCGTCCTCGCAATGCCTCTTCAGGCGCGCGCCGCAACCGACATCGCGCTGTGGCACGCCATGTCCGGCGAGCTTGGCCGGCAGCTCGAGAAGCTCGCCGCCGACTTCAACGCCTCGCAGTCCGATTACCGCATCGTGCCTGCTTACAAGGGCAACTACACCGAGACGGTGACGGCGGCGATCTTCGCCTTCCGCTCGCGCAGCCAACCGGCGATCGTCCAGGTCAACGAGGTCGCGACCGCCACCATGACCGCGGCCAAGGGCGCGATCTATCCCGTGTTCACCATGATGCGGGACATGAACGAGCCGTTCTCGCTGGGCGATTACCTTCCCGCAGTCTCCGGCTATTACACCGATGCGGCCGGCAATCTGTTGTCCTTCCCGTTCAATTCCTCGACGCCGATCCTCTATTACAACAAGACCATGTTCCGCGACGCGGGCCTCGATCCGGAGGCGCCGCCGAAGACATGGCCCGAGCTTGGGCTTGCCGCAAAGCGCCTGCGCGAGCGCGGTGCTGTGTGCGGCTTCACCACCTCCTGGCCGTCCTGGATCCACATCGAGAATTTCTCCGCCTTCCACAATCTGCCGCTCGCGACGCGGACCAATGGCTTCGCGGGGCTGGATGCCGAACTGACCATCAACAACCCGGTCGTCGTGCAACACATCGCCCAGCTTGCCGAGTGGCAGAAGGACAAGGTGTTCGATTACGGCGGCCGCGGCCAGTCGGCCGAGCCGCGCTTCCAGAAGGGCGAATGCGGCATCTTCATCGGCTCCTCGGCGACGCGGGCCGACATCAAGGCGAATTCGAAGTTCGATATCGGCTACGGCATGATGCCGTACTGGCCCGATGTGAAGAACGCGCCGCAGAACTCGATCATCGGCGGCGCCACGCTGTGGGTGCTGCGCGACCGCCCGCGCCAGGAATACAAGGGCGTGGCGCGGTTCTTCGCCTATCTGTCGCAGCCCGGCGTGCAGGCGGCCTGGCACCAGAACACCGGCTATCTGCCGATTACCCGCGCCGCCTTCGAGCTGACGCGCGCGCAGGGTTTTTACGAGCGCAATCCGGGCTCCGCGATCTCGTTCGAGGAGATCACGCTGCATCAGCCGACGGAGAACTCGAAGGGCATCCGGCTCGGCTCCTTCGTGCTGATCCGCGGCGCAATCGAGGACGAGCTGGAGCAGGCCTTCGCCGGCCAGAAGGGTGCGCAGGCAGCGCTCGATGCCGCGGTCGAGCGCGGCAACAAGCTGCTGCGCCAGTTCGAGCGCGCCAGCCCGGACCGGTAGCGGCAGATGACGAACGTCGCGCCGCTGCCGGCTTTCGCCGATGCGGACAGCTTTAGCGCCTTTCGCTCCGATCCTCCGCGATGGCTGCCGATCGCGCTCGACATCGCACGCAGCCACGGTCTCGATACCAGCGCGCCGCACGTGTTTGTAACAGGCACCAATCTCGTCGTCGGCCTCAGTGAGAAGCTGATCCTGAAAATCTTCCCGCCGCAGCTCGGCGCGCAATTCGTCTCGGAACGCGGGTCGCTGGCGCAGCTTGCCGGCCGCCTTTCCTTACCCATTCCCGAGATCGTCGCGGAGGGTGAGCGCGACGGCTGGCCTTACCTCGTCATCACGCGCCTTGCCGGCACGCTCGGCTCGGAGGTGTGGCCGCAGCTGGCGGAAGATCAGAAAGAGCGCCTGCTGCGCCAGATCGGCGAGACCATCGCCGCCGTGCAGCACGCGCCGCTTGGTCCGCTCGCAAACATTGAACCGCGCTGGGACGACTTCATGCGCGCCCAGATGCAGGGCTGTAAGGCGCGGCACACGCGCCTCGGCCTTGCACCGAAATTCCTCGAAGGCCTCGACGATCTCCTGCGCGACGCGGCCGAGCTGATTCCGATGGAAGCGCCGCCGGTGATCCTGGTCGGCGAATATATCCCCCAGAACTTCCTGCTCGCCTGCCACGACGATCAATGGTCGCTCGCGGGCCTGTTCGACTTCGGCGACGTGCTGACGGGATGGCGCGACTACGATCTGCTCGGCCCCGGCGCCTTCATGGCGGCGGGCCGGCCGGGGAGGGTGCGCAGTCTGCTCGAGGGCTTTGGCTATGCAAAGCCGGACTATGCGCTCAAGCGCCGGCTGATGGCGCTGATGCTGCTGCACCGCGCCAGTGACCTCAACAGCCACGTCTGTATCGAGGGCTGGCAGGACAGGGCGAACGATCTCGTCGAGTTGCAGGATCTGATCTGGGCGGGCTGAACGGGTCCGGGGCATCTGCGACGGCCTGCTCAATCCGGCAGCGCTCAATCTTTCAGCTTATTTTTAGAGCAGAATCGCATCTTTGTATGCAATTGACCGGCTTGTCCAAAACGCGATCAATCGCCAAGATATCAAAAATATTATTCAGAATCAGTATCTTATTTGGAAATTAAGACCTCGTTAAGCGCTGGCACGAACCTTGCGAATCCCTGTTCCAACCAGAAACTTTTGCGTTGGAGCATTTTCATGAAGCGCCGCGATTTCCTCAAGTCCGTGTCCGGATTGGCCGCAGGCGCGGCACTTCCGGCGATGCCACAGGTCATCTCCACCGCCTATGCCGATGCGCGCTCGGAGACGCTGCTGATCGTCTCGGAAGGCGGCCCGAACAATCTCGACATCCACGGCGTCGGCACCAACGTGCCCGGCTATGAAGTGTCCTGGAATTGCTACGACCGCCTGATCAGCCACGAGATGAAGACCGGCCCCGGCGGCGTACCCTATTACGACCGCGACAAGTTCAAGCCCGAGCTCGCCGAAGAGATGAAGATCGACGACATGTCGGTCACCTTCAAGCTGCGCAAGAACGCCAAATTCCACGACGGCACGCCCGTCACCGCCAAGGACGTGAAGTGGTCGCTCGACCGCGCCGTCAGCGTCGGCGGCTTCCCGACCTTCCAGATGAGTGCGGGCTCTCTCACCAAGCCGGAGCAGTTCGTCGTGATCGACGACACCACCGTGCGCGTCGATTTCCTGAAGAAGGACAAGCTCACGATCCCCGATCTCGCGGTCATCGTGCCCTGCATCGTCAATTCCGAGCTGGTGAAGAAGAACGCCAGCGAGAAGGACCCCTGGGGTCTCGAGTTTACAAAACAGCAGACTGCGGGCTCCGGCGCCTACAAGGTGACGAAGTGGACCGCCGGCACCGAAGTGATCATGGAGCGCAACGAGGATTGGGTCTGCGGTCCCTTGCCGAAGATCAAGCGCGTGATCTGGCGCATGGTGCCGCAGGCCGGCAACCGCCGCGCGCTGCTGGAGCGGGGCGACGCCGACATCTCCTACGAGCTGCCCAACAAGGATTTTCAGGAGATGAAGGCGAACGGCAAGCTCAACGTCGTGTCGCTGCCGTTCTCCAACGGCATCCAGTATATCGGCATGAACGTCACCAAGCCGCCCTTCGACAATCCGAAGGTCCGTCAGGCGGTGGCCTACGCGCTGCCCTATCAGAAGATCATCGACGCGGTGATGTTCGGCCTCGCCAACCCGATGTTCGGCGCGCCGAAGGACAAGCCGACCGAAGTCGCCTGGCCGCAGCCGCACAAATACAACACCGACATCGAGAGGGCGAAAGCGCTGATGGCGGAGGCGGGCCTCGCCAACGGCTTCGAGACCACGATCTCGTTCGACCTGAATTTTGCCGGCGTCAACGAGCCGCTCTGCGTGCTGGTGCAGGAGTCACTCGCGCAGATCGGCATCAAGACCACCATCAACAAGGTGCCCGGCGCCAACTGGCGCACCGAGCTGAACAAGAAGGAGATGCCGCTCTTCACCAACGTGTTCTCGGGCTGGCTCGATTACCCCGAATACTTCTTCTACTGGTGCTATCACGGCAACAATTCCGTCTTCAACACCATGAGCTACAAGTCGGCGGAGATGGACAAGCTGATCGACGGCGCGCGCACGGCAGCGGCGACCGGCGACACTGCGACCTACGATGCCGACGTGAAGGGCTTCGTCGATCTCGCTTTCACCGACATCCCGCGCATCCCGCTGTACCAGCCCTTCGTCAACGTCGCGATGCAGAAGAACATCAGCGGCTACCAATACTGGTTCCACCGAAGGCTGGATTACCGCGCGCTGGTGAAGGGGTGAGCCGTCATGCTGATCGTCGGCGACGCATCGGCATGTGGTGGTCTTCCGGACTCGAGTGAGGCGGCCACCGCCCTCTCACTCCCTCCCCCCTTGCGGGGGAGGGGCGGGGAGAGGGGTAGCCACGAACTCAGTCCTCTCCCGGAGCCACCCCTCTCCCTAACCCTCCCCCGCAAGGGGGGAGGGAACGCAGCGGTGCAAGCGGCGCGATCTCATTTCCAAGCTGAGCGCACGAGGAGGTCACCATGCTGACCATGATCGGCAAGCGCCTGATGTTCGCGATTCCCTCGCTGATCGGGGTCGTCATCGTCACCTTCCTGCTCACGCGCGCGTTGCCCGGTGATCCCGCCGCATACTTCGCCGGTCCCGCCGCGACCAAGGAAGCCGTCGAGCAGATCCGCAAGAAGCTTGGCCTCGACAAGCCGCTGATCGAGCAGTTCTTCCGCTACACCAACGACCTCGCCCATGGCGATTTCGGCAACTCGCTCACCACGGGACAGCCGGTCGCGGCCGAGATCCGCAATCGCCTGCCGGCTTCCGCCGAGCTGACGCTGCTCGGCCTCATCGTTTCGGTCGTGATCGCTATTCCGCTCGGCGTGCTCGCGGCGACGCGGCCGGGATCATGGGTCGACCATCTCTGCCGTGTCACGACGACGGCCGGCGTGTCGCTGCCCGTGTTCTTCACCGGCCTCGTGCTGGTCTATGTCTTCTATTTCCGGCTCGGCTGGTCGCCCGCGCCGCTCGGCCGCCTCGATGTGTTCACCAGCGCGCCGCCGACCGTGACCGGCTTCTATCTGATAGACACCCTGATCGCACGCGACTTCGAGGCGTTCCGCTCCGCGCTGAGCCAGCTCATCCTGCCGGCGACGACGCTCGCGATCTTCTCGCTGGCGCCGATCGCGCGCATGACGCGCGCCTCGATGCTGGCGGTGTTGTCGTCGGAGTTCGTGCGTACGGCCCGCGCCAGCGGTCTGTCGCCGTCGACCGTCATCATCACCTACGCGTTTCGCAATGCGATGCTGCCCGTCATCACCACGCTTAGCATGGTGTTCTCGTTCCTGCTCGGGGCCAACGTGCTGGTGGAAAAAGTGTTCGCCTGGCCCGGCATCGGCTCCTACGCGGTGGAAGCGCTGATCTCGTCGGACTTCGCGCCGGTGCAGGGCTTCGTGCTGACCATGGCGGTCATGTACGTGCTTTTGAATCTCGTGATCGACATTCTCTACGGCGTGATCGATCCGCGTGTCAGGTTGGAGGGCTAAATCATGAGCTCCGTTGCGCCTGCTGTTGAACCCGTCGGCCCTGCGCGGACCTCGGGGCTCGTCGCGATCCTCGAACAGACCCGCTACGTTCTCGGTGAGAACAAGGTCACGGGTTTCGCCTTCGCGCTGCTCATCGTGATCCTCATCGCGGCGATCTTCGGCCCCTACGTGGTGCCGTATGATCCACTCGCTTCCGATACCGCCGCGGCGCTGAAACCGCCGTCGATGGCGCACTGGTTCGGCACCGACCAGCTCGGCCGCGACATTTTTAGCCGCGTCATCGTGGCGACGCGGCTCGATACGTTAATCGCCGTCGCCTCCGTCGTGCTGGTGTTCCTGATGGGCGGGCTTGCGGGCATCGCGGCCGGCTATTTCGGCGGCTGGACCGACCGCATCGTCGGCCGCATTGCCGACACCATCATGGCTTTCCCGCTGTTCGTGCTGGCGATGGGCATCGTCGCCGCCCTCGGCAATACCGTGCAGAACATCATTCTGGCCACCGCCATCGTGAACTTCCCGCTCTACGCCCGCGTCGCGCGCGCCGAAGCCAATGTCCGCCGCAATGCCGGCTTCGTGCAGGCCGCGCGTCTCTCCGGCAACGGCGAATTCCGCATCCTGCTGGTGCACATCTTGCCGAACATCATGCCGATCATGATCGTGCAGATGTCGCTGACCATGGGCTACGCCATCCTCAACGCCGCGGGCCTGTCCTTCATCGGCCTCGGCGTCCGCCCGCCCACCGCCGAATGGGGCATCATGGTCGCGGAAGGCGCGGGCTTCATGGTCTCCGGCGAATGGTGGATCGCGCTATTCCCCGGCCTTGCTCTGATGATCGCCGTGTTCTGCTTCAACCTCCTCGGCGACGGCCTCCGCGACATCGTCGACCCCCAGCGGAGGACGTGATGATTGTCAAGTGCGGGATGAGAAGCGCAACGCTTGGAAGTGAGGAGAGCACCGCTCTCTCATTCCCTCCCCCCTTGCGGGGGAGGGGCAGGGAGAGGGGTAGCCACGAACTCCGACCTCTCCCGGGGCCACCCCTCTCCCCAACCCTCCCCCGCAAGGGGGGAGGGGACGAGAGGCCGGTGCCCGCCTCACACGCAAATTTCCCGCCGAAATTCCCCAATGATTCCAACCCCGTTCTACTGTGCATGGGGTTGTTTTCGACATTTTTGATCGGGAGGCCCTCATGACCGCCCAGCCCCTGCTCGACGTCCAGGACCTCACGGTCGAATTCACCACCCGCCGCGGCATCGTCAAAGCGGTGCAGCACGTCAACATTTCCGTCGCCAAGGGCGAGACGCTCGCCATCGTCGGCGAGTCCGGCTCCGGCAAGTCGGTGACGTCCTATGCGGTGATGCGCATCCTCGACCGGGCGGGGCGGATCGCCGAGGGCTCGGTCATGTTCTCGGGCATCGACGTGAAGGCCGCGACCGAAGGCCAGATGCGCGATCTGCGCGGCCGCGAAGTCTCGATGATCTTCCAGAACCCGCGCGCGGCGCTGAACCCGATCCGTAAAGTGGGCGACCAGATCGAGGACGTGCTGCGCACCCATGTGCAGCAAGCCATGGTTTCGGACCACGGAGAAAAGGCGATCGAGGCGCTGGAGCAGGTCAAGATCGCCCGCCCGCGCGAGCGCTACCACGCCTATCCGTTCGAGCTGTCAGGCGGCATGTGCCAGCGCGTCGTCATCGCGCTCGCGCTCGCCTGCAATCCGCAGCTCCTGATCGCGGACGAGCCGACCACCGGCCTCGACGTTACCACCCAGAAGGCGGTGATGGACCTGATCGTCGAGCTGACCAAGCGCAAGGCGATGTCGACCATCCTGATCACGCATGATCTGGGTTTGGCCGCAGCCTATTGCGACCGCGTCGTGGTGATGGAAAAGGGCCGCGTGGTCGAGACCGCGAAAGCCGCCGACATCTTCGCCAACCCGCAGCACCCCTACACCAAGAAGCTAATGCGCGCGACGCCGCGGCTCGGCGTGTCCTTGCGGGATTTGTTGGCCGAGGAGGAGGGCGCGTCCTCATCCGCAGCCGTCATGGCCGGGCCTGACCCGGCCATCCATCAGCCTTCGCAAGGTGAGACCTCCAAGCCCCTCCTGCTCATCGAAAAGCTCGTCAAGGAATATCCCCGCCAGGGTGCCACGGCCACGCTCGGAAAACTGTTCGGCCGCAAGCCGCCCGTGGAGCCTGACGTGTTCCGCGCCGTCGACGGCATCAGCCTCTCCATCGGCCATGGTGAGAGCGTCGGCCTCGTCGGCGAATCCGGTTGCGGCAAATCGACGACGTCGATGATGGTGATGCGGCTCTTGGACCAGACCTCGGGCCTGATCCAGTTCGACGGCGAGGACATCGGCGCCATCGCGCCTGCCTCCTTCGCCCGGCTGCCGCAGCGCAGCCGCATCCAGATGGTGTTCCAGGACCCGACCGACAGCCTCAACCCGCGTTTCACCGCCGCCCGCGCCATCGCCGACCCCATCATGCAACTCGGCGACATCAGGGGACGCGATGCGCTGCGAACGCGCTGCGAGGAGCTCGCGACCATGGTCGGGCTGCCGCACAATCTGCTGGATCGGTTTCCGCACCAGCTCTCCGGCGGTCAGAAGGCCCGCGTCGGCATCGCGCGCGCCATCGCCCTGCATCCAAAACTGGTCATACTGGACGAGCCGACCGCGGCGCTGGACGTCTCGGTGCAGGCGGTGGTGCTGAACCTGCTTCAGGACCTCAAGGCACGGCTAGGTATGAGCTATCTGTTCGTCTCGCATGATTTGAATGTAGTGCGCTTGTTGTGCGATCGTGTCATTGTGATGCGGACGGGGCGGATCGTCGAGGAAGGCTCTTCCGAGAAAGTCCTGAGCGATCCGCAGGACGACTACACCAAGGAGCTGCTGACGGCGATCCCGCATCCGCCGTTGCCAGTGCACTGAGATCAGCTTGAGAGAGTGATGGCCGAGCCGCTGGACGATTATATCGACGCCGTATCGAAAGCGCTGGCGCTGCCGGTCGAGGAGGCCTGGAGGCCGGCGGTGCGCGCCAATCTCGAAGTCTCGCTCCGGCTTGGCCGACTGGTCGACGAATTCGCGCTGCCGGACGAGACCGAGCCCGCGCCGATCTTCACGGTCTGACCCCGCCATGACCACCAAGCCAGAGATGACGGCTGCGGACATCGCCAAGGCTGTGGCCGGCGGCAAGATGTCGGCACTCGATGCCACCGAAGCAGCGCTTGCGCGCATCAAGCAGCACGATGGCGTCCTCAATTCCTTCACCGACGTCACCGCCGATCGCGCCCGTGCGAAGGCGCGTGCGATCGACGCCGACATCGCGTCGGGCAAGGAGGTTGGCCCGCTCGCCGGTGTTCCCTTCGCGGTGAAGAACCTGTTTGACGTCGCAGGCCTGCCGACACGCGCCGGCTCGAAGATCAACCGCGACCTCGCGCCTGCCAAGCGCGACGCCACGCTGATCGAGCGGATGGAAGCCGCCGGTGCCGTGCTCGTCGGCGCGCTCAACATGGGCGAATACGCCTACGACTTCACCGGCGAGAACGTCCATGACGGTCCCTCGCGCAATCCGCATGACACGACCCGGATGACCGGCGGCTCGTCCGGTGGTTCGGGGAGCGCCGTCGGCGGCGCGCTGGTGCCGATCGCGCTCGGCTCGGACACCAATGGTTCGATCCGCGTGCCGTCCTCCTTCTGCGGCATCTTTGGTTTGAAGCCGACCTATGGCCGGCTGTCGCGGGCGCGCTCGTTCCCGTTCGTCGCGAGCCTCGATCATCTCGGTCCGTTCGCGCGCTCGGCGACCGATCTCGCGCTCGCCTATGACGCGATGCAGGGACCGGATGCGGATGATGCCGCCTGTACCACGCGCGGTCTGGAGCCGACGCTGCCGCTGCTCGCCAATCCGGTGTCGGACCTGCGCATCGCGATTGCCGGCGGGCACTTTCAGAACAACGTGTTTCCCGAGGCCGTCGAAGCCGTCAGCCGCGTCGCCAAGGCGCTCGGCGCGACGAAGATCGTTGACGTCCCCGAAGCCTCGCGCGCCCGCGCGGCGGCCTATGTCATCACCACCACCGAAGGCGCCTCGCTGCATCTCGATCGCCTGCGCAAGCGCCCGAACGATTTCGATCCCGCCGTGCGCGACCGGCTGATCGCCGGCGCGATGGTGCCGGCGCCGCTGGTCGACCGCGCGCAGAAATTCCGCCGCTGGTATCGCGCGCAGCTCGCCGAGATCTTCAAATCTGTCGACGTGCTGATTGCACCGGCCACGCCCTGCACCGCGCCGAAGCTTGGCCAGGTGAATTTCACGCTTGACGGCGTCGAGTTGCCGGTGCGCGCCAATATCGGCATCCACACCCAGCCGATCTCGTTCATCGGATTGCCGGTGGTCGCCGTGCCGGTGCCGCTCGAGCCGCTGCCGATCGGCGTGCAGATCATCGCCGCGCCCTGGCGCGAGGACATCGCGCTGCGCGTGGCGCACGCATTGGAGAAGATGGGCGTGGTCTCCGCGCCGTCGCCAAGGGGACTTTGAGAGGGATTTAAAATGGAGATCGATCTCCCCGAGGTGATCGCGGAAGTGAAGGCCGCGTTCGATCGCTATGAGCAGGCGCTCGTCACCAATGATGTCGCCGTGCTCGGCGAGCTCTTCCGCAACGATCCCCGCACGCTGCGCTATGGCATCGGCGAGAACCTTTACGGCTATGAGGCGATCTCCGGCTTCCGCGCCGGCCGCTCGCCGGTCGGCCTGAACCGCCGCACCGCGAAAACCGTGATCACCAGCTATGGCCGCGACACGGCCGTGGCCTCCACTCTGTTCTATCGCGACACGGCTCCCGGCAAGGTCGGCCGGCAAATGCAGACCTGGATTCGCTTCGCGGAGGGCTGGCGCGTCGTCGCCGCCCATGTCAGCATCATCGACGAGTCGAAAGAGACCTGATCGTATGACGCTTGACGATCTTCCGCCCGGAACATTGCCGGCCGAGCCGGTGGTGCCGCGCGTCGACCGGGCCCAGCCCAGCCTGCACAAGATCACGCGCGCCGAGGAACTGCGGCTTCAACTCGCCGACGAGATCGTACGCGGAACCCTGGCCCCCGGCGCGCCGCTGGATGAAACCGACATCGCGCGGCGCTTCAGCGTCTCGCGCACGCCGGTCCGCGAGGCGCTGCGGCAGCTGGTGGCGAGCGGCCTCGTCGAATCGCGCGCCCATCGCGGTGCGGTGGTGGCGCAGCCCTCGGTCGAGCGTCTCAAGAGCATGTTCGAGGCCATGGCGGAGCTCGAGGCGCTGTGCGCGGGCCTTGCCGCCGAACGCATGTCGGCCGCCGAGCGCCATGGTCTTGAAGCCATCCACGAAGAGCTGCGCGTTCTCAGCTACGCCGGCAATCCCGATCGCTTCC
Organism: Bradyrhizobium sp. MOS001; assembly: GCF_004634465.1. NCBI lineage: Bacteria > Pseudomonadati > Pseudomonadota > Alphaproteobacteria > Hyphomicrobiales > Nitrobacteraceae > Bradyrhizobium > Bradyrhizobium sp. MOS001. The sequence goes on along the minus strand of NZ_SPVJ01000015.1, from coordinate 118,469 downwards.
ACGAGGTCAACGAGCGCTTCCACAACGCGATCTATGCGGGATCGCAGAACGGCTACATCGCCGAGATCACGCTGGCGACGCGCGTCCGCGTGCAACCGTTCCGCCGCGCCCAGTTCCGCAACCTCGGCAGATTGGCAAAGTCGCAGGCCGAGCACGATCGCGTCGTCGTCGCCATCATGCGCGGCGACAAGCAGGGCGCTGCGGCTGCGATGCGCGCGCATATCGAGCTGGTGCGCGGCGAGTATGAGATTTACGCGGTGTCGGTGTAGGGCGGCAAACGCGGTACCGTAGGGTGGGCAAAGGCGCAAAGCGCCGTGCCCACCATCTATCCTAACTAATGCTGTTGGTGGGCACGCTACGCTTTGCCCACCCTACGGCAGCTACGCCTTCGCGGCCTCCGCCATGAACTTCCGCCAGCCACCATACGCCGTGATGTCTCGCGCCTCGCCCAGCACCTCCGGCTCGACGAGAAATCCCTTCACGCTGCGGCCATCCGCAAGCCTGATCGTGCCGATCGCCATCGGTGCGGGAATCGCATTGACGAACTTGCCGAAGGCGGATGACGACAGCGACCAGATTTCCAGCTCGATCGACGCGCCCGTGCCCGCCTCGAGGCGCAGCATGCCTGGCTTCGGCGGCGTGGTTTGAAGCGCGTAGAGCTTGTAGTCCGGCGCGGTCTTCGTTGCCTCGATCAGCTTTCCGTTCAGTGCCCGCAATTCGCCGTTCAGCGCCATGCCGGAGAGATGCGCGCCGACGACGGCGATCGGAATCTCGTCACTGCCGTTTGCTGCGAGCGGCGCCAGCGGTGCCTGCGCGACGCCCTTCGCGCCGACGGTCAGCTTCGTATCCGCATGGAATGCACGGCCGATGCTCGCAAGCAGCGCATCGCGCCCCGCAGGCGCGAGCAGCGTGATGCCGAACGGAATGCCGTCGGTGCGCATCGACGCCGGTACCGCGAGGCCACAGAGGTCGAGCAGGTTGACGAAATTGGTGTAGGTGCCGAGCCGGCTGTTGAGCTCGATCGGATTGGCCAGCACCTGGGCGGTCGTATACGCCGTCGGCGCCGTCGGCAGCACCAGCGCGTCGATATTGGCAAACGTCCGCTCGGCGATCTTGCGCAAGCCCTGCAAACGGTAGAGCGCAGAGAAGGTTTCCGCAGCGGTCAGCCGCGCGCCGGCGGCGGTGATCTCGCGCGTCACCGGATGAATCGAATCAGGCGCGGACGCCAGCAGATCCTTGATCACGAGATAACGCTCGGCGACCCACGGCCCCTCATAGAGCAGCCGCGCCGTCTCGTAGAACGGCTCGAGGTCGAACTCGACCAGCTTAGCGCCGAGCGCGGTCCAGCGCTTCAGCGCATCACCGTAAGCGGCTTCCGCCTTCCTGTCGCCGAAGAAGATCAGCTGCCCGTTGCGGGGCACGCCGAGGCGCAAATTCGCGGGGAACGGCGTGATCGCGCCGAGCGGCCGGTCGCGCGAGAACGGATCGGCCTGGTCCGGCCCCGCCATCACGGAGAGTGCCAGCGCAGCATCGTCAACCGTCAAAGCGAATACCGAGATGCAGTCGAGCGTGCGGCAGGCCGGTACGAGGCCAGCAGTCGAGATCATGCCGAGACTCGGCTTCAGCCCGACGATGTTGTTGAGCATCGCCGGCACCCGGCCGCTGCCGGCGGTGTCCGTGCCCAGCGACAGCGGCACGAGTCCGGCACCGACCGCGACTGCCGAGCCCGAGCTCGATCCGCCGGGAATGAGATCCTCGCGGATCGAATTTTTGGGGATGCCATAAGGCGAGCGCACGCCGACGAGGCCGGTTGCGAACTGGTCGAGATTGGTCTTGCCGATGATGATCGCGCCGGCCGCGCGCAGGCGCTCCACCGCGGTCGAATCATGCGTCGGCGTATACGAGAAGGCCGGGCAGGCCGCGGTGGTCGGAAATCCCAGCGCGTCGATATTGTCCTTCACCGCAACCGGCACGCCGTAGAGCGGCAGGCTGGTGGCATCCCTTGCGGCAAGCTTCTCGGCCTCCGCGATCGCGTCCTTCTCGTCGCGCAGGCTGATGAAGATTGCGGGATCGTTGTGATCGCGGATGCGCTGATAGGTTCGCGCGACGGTCTGCGCAGGCGTGATCGTGCCCGCGCGATGCGCGGCCACAATCGCGGCGATCGTTTCAGGCTGCTCAGCCCCCATGGTGACAAAACTCCGGCAACAGGTCTTACCCGGATTGAAGCAAGCGATGTGCCATTGTGTACACAATCCGGGCAGGCGCTATGCTTCGGATATTATCGAAGGATCAGTGGCTTGTAAGATATTTCGAGGATTGTTGGGCCGTCGTGCCAGCGCCCCGATACGGGCAGTTGCGCAAATATTGGGCAGCGTCGATCAGGTGAAGCCGGCGAGGATCTGGAGCAGCCGCTCCCGGTTCTCCTTGCCGATCTTCTCCACGACATGCCGCTCGTGCTCGGCGGCGAGGCGCTTGAATTTGGCAAGCGCCGTCTCCCCCGGTGCGGTGAGGTGCAGCGCGTGGGAGCGGCGGTCCGCCTTCGACTTGACCCGTTTCACCAGCTTGCGCTGTTCGAGGCTGTCGAGCAGATGCACCAGCCGGGCGCGCTCGATGCCGAGACGCTTCGCCACCGCCATCTGCGACAAGCCCGGATTGGCGCCGATGACCGTCAGCACGGAATATTGCGTCGGCTTGATGTCGACCGCGCCGAGCGTCTTGATGAAGTCCTGAAAGATCCAGATCTGGAAGCGCCGCACCGCATAACCGGCGTGCCCGACCAGTGCGTCGAGGCCGATCTCGTCCGCGTCGTTCGGCCGCGCGGCGCCGTTGCCGGCCCGCTTGCGTGGGGAGGGGCGGGGCTCAGTTCGGGCTGCGCTGGCTGTCACGTAATCTCTCCTGCCGTGCAACCTTAGCGCCCCGAAGGCCTGTGCGGAAGATTGTTGTTGACGACAACAATTGTCGTGCCCAACAATATGGCCAAAAGCGGCCCGGAACGAGGCTGCAGCCGATCCCGGATACGGGCGAGGAGGAAACCATGACAACCGCCGCACGCGGTGACGCTTCGAGCCTGTTCGCAACGCCCAAGACCGTCGCCGAGCATCGCGCCGACGGCAGCATCGTGCTGCGCTCGCCAGAGCCCCTGCGCGACGGCGCGCGCTGCATCGGCGACTGGCTGGAGCATTTTGCGCGGCAGACGCCCGATACGATCTTCCTCGCCGAGCGCGACAGCGCCGACACGCCCTGGGCCACCATGACCTACGCGGGTGCCCTGCGGCGTGTGCGCGCGGCGGCGACCTGGATTCTGGCGCAGAGCCTCAGCGCCGGGCGTCCCGTCGTCATCCTCTCCGACAACAGCATCGATCACGCGTTGCTTGCGCTGGCCGCCCAGCATGTCGGCGTTCCCTCGGCCGCGATCTCGCCGGCCTATTCGCTGATGTCGAAAGATTTCGACAAGCTCAAGAGCATGATTTCGCTGCTTCAGCCGGGCGTGATCTATGTCTCGGCGACAAAGCCGTTTGCCGCGGCGCTGGCCGCGATCGAGCCGCTGCACAAGGCGCAGATCATCAGTGGCAATGCCGGCGATGCCGATGCGCTGGCCTTCCGTGACATCGCGGCGACGCCCGAAACGGGCGACGTCGCAAAAGCCCTCGCCGCGGTGACGCCGGATACGATCGCAAAATTCCTGTTCACCTCGGGCTCGACCGGCACGCCGAAAGCAGTCATCAACACCCAGCGCATGCTGACCTCGAGCCAGCAGGCCAAGGCGCAAACTTGGACGTTCCTGGACCAGGCCGACAGCGATCTCATCATTCTCGATTGGCTGCCCTGGAGCCATACCTTCGGCGCCAACCACAATTTCAATCTCGTGCTGCGCAACGGCGGGTCGTTCTATATCGACGGCGGCAAGCCCGCGCCCGGTCTCTTCGCAACGTCACTCGCCAATCTGAAAAGCGTGATGCCGACGGTCTATTTCAACGTGCCGCGCGGCTTCGACATGCTGATCGCAGCGCTGCGCGGCGACGAGGAACTGCGCCGCCGCTTCTTCGGCGAGGTGAAATTCGCCTTCTATGCCGGCGCCGCGCTGCCGCAGAACCTCTGGGACGCGCTCGAGCAGCTTTCGGTGGAGACTGTTGGTCGTCCGCTGCCGATGGTGTCGGCCTGGGGCTCGACCGAGACGTCACCGCTGGCGACCGACTGTCATTTCCTCGCGGAGCGTTCGGGCAATATCGGCGTGCCCATTCCCGGAACCGAGCTGAAGCTCGTCACGTCGGGCGACAAGCTGGAGGTGCGCGTGCGCGGCCCCAATGTCACGCCGGGTTACTGGAAGGCGCCGGAGCTGACGAAGCAGGCTTTCGATGACGAAGGCTTTTATCTGATCGGCGATGCCGTGAAGCTTGCCGATGCGAACAGGCCGGAGCGGGGTCTGTTCTTCGACGGCCGCGTCGCGGAGGACTTCAAGCTCAACTCCGGCACCTGGGTCAGCGTCGGTACGCTGCGCGTGGCCGGCATCGCTGCGCTGGCGCCGCTGGCGCAGGACATCGTCGTCACCGGCCATGGCGGCGACGAGGTGCGCTTCCTGGTGTTCCCGAATATGGCTTCTTGCCGTGCCCATGCCGGCTTGCCCGAGACGGCAGGCGTGAACGATGTGCTCGCGCATGGCAAGGTCAGGACTGCGATCGCGCAGGGCCTGGCGAAGCTGAAGGGGCAGGGCGCCAACTCCTCCGGCCACGCCACGCGCGCGCTGCTGCTCGCCGAGCCGCCGTCGGTCGATGGCGGCGAGATCACCGACAAGGGTTACATCAACCAGCGCGCCGGGCTGACGCGGCGGACCGATGCAGTGGCGCGGGTGAATGATGATGCGTCGGGTGAGTGGATCGGTCTGTAGCCACGGGCAGATCAAGTCAGAGTGAGGCCACGCTCTCTCCACATCGTCATTGCGAGCGCAGCGACGCAATCCAGAATCGTTCCCCGAAGGGGCTCTGGATTGCGTCGCTGCGCTCGCAATGACGGGGATAGAGCTGCCGCCAACTAAGCCAGCTATTCTGCCGCAATATCCTGCATGATTCTTTTGTTGCTTAAGCAACTAATTTGTGCGAACCGTTCCAGACAAGGATGACGGCGGGGGAACCGCTGCGCCTGATCCTGGAGGAAACGATGCTCGGCAGAGAGGGTGCCGCGGGCAAATGCCGGCGTATGCCTGAAGGCGGCGATGCCGCGCGCTTCACGCGCGCGTCAGGTGGTGCTGCTGCCGGTCACTGCGCCGAGATTTTCGTGCAGCCGGCGCAGCAGATCGATCAGCACCTCGCGCTCGTCCTTGCTCAGGCAGGACAACAGCCGCCGCTCGCGCTCGAACGCCGCGACGATCACCCTGTCATGGGTGGCGCGGCCCTTCGCCGTCAGCGAGATCGAATGGGTGCGGCCATCGTTCGGGTCGGTTCGAATCGAGACCAGTCCGCGCTTCTCCAGCCCCGCGAGCGTCCGGCTCACCGGCCCCTTGTCAAAACCGATGACGTGGCAGATCCGCGAGGCGGGAATGCCGGGCTCAATCGCCAGCAGCGACATGATCCGCCATTCCGTGACGTTGACGCCAAACTCGCGCTGGTAGAACGCGGTAGCGCTGTTCGAGAGCTTGTTGGCGATGAAGGTGATGAAAGCCGGGACATAACGGTCGAGATCGAGCGTCGGCCCGGTTTCGGCGGGTGCGGGCCTTTGGCGGGCTCTGGTCGAAGACGGCGGCATATCGGTCTTTTGTCTCGCGGCGTGTCCGAAGACCTAAGGGCAAGCGCGGCCCTTTCACAAGATCAAAATGAGGGAGGACTTCAATGAGCGCACCTGGCTCCGCCGTATCAGGCGTCCCGCATCTCGACGTCGATCCCTTCGACATGAATTTTTTCGCCGACCCCTATCCCACGCACGAGCTGCTGCGGGAGGCAGGTCCGGTCGTCTATCTCGACAAGTGGAACGTCTACGGCGTGGCACGCTATGCCGAGGTCCACGCCGTGCTGAACGATCCCGCGACGTTCTGCTCCAGCCGCGGCGTCGGCCTCTCCGATTTCAAGAAGGAGACGCCGTGGCGGCCGCCGAGCCTGATCCTCGAGGCCGATCCGCCCGCGCATACGCGGACCCGCGCCGTACTCTCGAAGGTGCTGTCGCCGACCGTGATGAAGCAGGTGCGCGACCGCTTTGCCGCGGCGGCCGAGGAGCGGGTGGACGCGCTGATCGAAAGGCGCAGCTTCGACGCGATCGCCGACCTCGCCGAGGCCTATCCGCTCTCGATCTTCCCGGATGCGCTCGGGCTGAAATCCGAGGGGCGCGAGCATCTGATTCCCTACGCGAGCGTCGTGTTCAACGCATTCGGGCCGCCCAATGAGCTGCGCCGGGAGGCGATTGCGCGTTCGACGCCCCATCAAGCCTATGTTGCCGAGCAGTGCCAGCGCGAGAACCTTGCGCCCGGCGGCTTCGGCGCCTGCATTCATGCCCAGGTCGACGAGGGCGCGATCACGGCCACCGAAGCGCCGCTGCTGGTGCGCTCGCTGCTGTCGGCTGGTCTCGACACCACTGTCAACGGGATCGGCGCGGCCGTCTATTGCCTCGCGCGCTTCCCCGAACAATGGCAGCGCCTGCGCGGCGATCTCACGCTCGCGCGGAGCGCCTTCGAGGAAGCGGTTCGTTTCGAAAGCCCGGTGCAGACCTTCTTCCGCACCACCACACGTGAGGTCGAGCTGTCAGGCGCGACGATCGGCGAAGGTGAGAAGGTGCTGATGTTCCTTGCCGCCGCCAATCGCGATCCGCGCCGCTGGGACAAGCCCGACAGCTACGACGTCACGCGCCGCTCGTCCGGCCATGTCGGTTTCGGCTCCGGCATCCACATGTGCGTCGGCCAGCTCGTCGCGCGCCTCGAGGGCGAAGTGATGTTGACGGCGCTGGCGCGGCGTATCGCGAAGATCGAGATCACGGGCGAGCCGAAACGCCGCTTCAACAACACGCTGCGCGGGCTCGACAGCCTGCCGGTCACCATCACCCCGGCCTGACGAGGAGCCTTGATGCCCGCCATCACTTTCATCCATGCCGACGGCAAGTCCGATCGTGTCGAAACCTCAGGCGACGAAAGCGCCATGCAGGCCGCGACCCGCCATGGTCTCGACGGCATCCTGGCCGAGTGCGGTGGCAATGCCATGTGTGCGACCTGCCACGTCTATATCGACGCAGCCTGGCTCGCGCGCCTGTCCGCGATGGCTGATGACGAATACGCGCTGCTCGACGGCACCGCCGCCGAGCGGCTGCCGAACAGCCGGCTGGCCTGCCAGATCATGATTACGCCCGCGCTCGACGGGCTGGTGCTGAGATTGCCGGAACGGCAGGTCTGATTCCAGAACGTGCCGGCGGCGACCGGCGCGACACACAAAGGGGAGGGAACGATGAAACACCTGAAATGGACGCTTGCGCTCGCGGCGAGCCTGGTAAGCGGCGCGGCAAGCGCCGAGATCTCCGACAATGTCGTGCGCGTCGGCGTGCTCAACGACATCTCGGGCATCTTCCAGGACACCAACGGCATGGGCTCGGTCGAAGCTGCGCGGATGGCGGCCGAGGACTTCAACGGCGGCGGCAAGAACATCAAGGTCGAGATCGTCTATGCCGACCACCAGAACAAGGCCGATGTCGGCAACGCGATCGCGCGCAAATGGCTCGATGTCGAGGGTGTCGATGCCATCGTCGACGTGCCGAATTCGGCCGTCGGCCTCTCCATCAACACGCTGCTGCGCGACAGCCGCATGACCTTCCTGGCGTCGTCCACGGCGAGCTCGGATCTCACCGGCAAGGCCTGCTCGCCCAACACGATCCAATGGGTCAACGATGCCTGGGCGACCGGCAACACCACCGCGGCTGCGATGATGGCGCGCGGCGGCAAGGACTGGTATTTCCTCACGGTCGACTATGCGCTCGGCAAGGGCATCGAGGCGGAGGCGCAGAAATACATCGAGGCGCACGGCGGCAAGGTGCTCGGTTCCTCGAAACATCCGCTCGGCACCTCCGATTTCGCCTCCTTCCTGTTGCAGGCGCAGGGCTCGAAAGCGCAGGTGATCGGCCTTGCGAATGCCGGCGGCGACACCATCAACGCGGTGAAGCAGGCTGCCGAGTTCGGCATCCAGCAAGGCGGGCAGAAGCTCGTCGCGTTCCTGCTCTTCATCAACGACGTCCATGGCATGGGTATCAAGGTCGCCCAGGGCCTCCAGCTCATGGAAGCGTTTTACTGGGACATGAACGATGATACCCGCGCGTTTGCCAAACGCTTCGCCGCGCGACCCGGCATGAACGGCAAGATGCCGAGCGGCAACCAGGCCGGCGTCTATGCCTCGACGCTCGCTTATCTGAACGCGGTCGCCGCGACCGGCAGCGACAATGCGAAGGACGCCGTGCCCGAGATGAAGAAGTTCAGGGGTAAGGACAAGCTGTTCGGCGACACCACGATCCGCCAGGACGGCCGCGTCGTGCATCCCATGTATCTGTTCGAGGTGAAGAAGCCGGAGGAGTCGAAATATCCGTACGACTATTACAAGCTGGTCTCGACGATCCCCGCGGACCAGGCGTTTAGGCCGATGACGGAGGGCGGATGTGAGTTGGTGAAGTAGGCAACAGCGTAGCCGCGAGCGCGGTCTTCCTTCACCTCTCCCCGCTTGCGGGGAGAGGTCGGATCGCCCCCGGCGATGCGTAGCATCGTCCGGCGCGATCCGGGTGAGGGGGTACAGGTCTATCGACGATCTCGCGTGTGGAGAGAAGCCCCTCACCCCAACCCTCTCCCCGTAAGAACGGGGAGAGGGAGAAGAGGCAGCGTCCCTACGCCACCTTGCTACTCCCCTGCGTGATCAACCGCGCCGCGCGCTGGTCGCGGGCGTAGATCCAGAGCCAGCTCAGGGCGACGCTGAGGCGGTGGCGCAGCCCGATCAGGAAGTAGATGTGGGCGATGCCCCAGATCCACCATGCGATGGTGCCGCGCAGTTTGACCTTGCCGAAATCGATCACGGCGAGCCGCTTGCCGATCTGTGCGAGGCTGCCGGAGTGCTTGTAGCGGAATGCACCTTTATTCTCGCCACGCAGGCGCGCCTTGATGGTCTCGGCGACATGCCGGCCCTGCTGCTTGGCGGCCGGCGCGATGCCGGGCACCGGCTTGCCGTCCCAGGCGTTGATCAAGACGGTGTCGCCGATCGCAAAGATTTCGGGATGACCAGGTATCGTCAGGTCGTCTTGGACCTCCACGCGCCCGGCGCGATCGCTTGGCGCGCCCAGCCATTCGGCGGCGGGCGAAGCGCGCACGCCGGCGGCCCAGATCCGCGTCTTTGCCTCAAGCAGCTTGCCGCCGAACACGACGCCCTCACGGTTGATCTCGGTGACGGCCTGGCCCAGCACGACCTCGACGCCGATCTTTTCCAGCGAGGCCTGCGCATAGGCCGAGAGATCATCGGGGAAGCCTGCGAGCACGCGCGGTCCGGCCTCGATCAGCACCACGCGTGCCTTGTGGGTGTCGATGTTGCGGAAGTCGGCGGGGAGCGTGTGGTGCGCCATTTCGGCGATGGTGCCGGCGAGCTCGACGCCGGTCGGGCCGGCGCCGACGATGACGAAGGTCAGCCGCGCCGCGCGTTTGGCCGGATCGGTCTCGCGCTCGGCGCGCTCGAATGCCACCAGGATGTGACGGCGCAGCGTGGTCGCGTCTTCCAGCGTCTTCAGGCCGGGGGCGAACTGCTCCCACTCGTCATGGCCGAAATAGGCATGGCGGGCGCCGGTGGCGAGCACCAGCGTGTCGTAGGGCACCTCGCTGCCGTCGTCGATCAGCACGCAGCGCCGGTCGGCGTCGACGCCACTCACCGTCGCAAACAGGGTCGTCACCTCGCGCCGGTCGCGCATCAGGTGCCGGACCGGCCAGGCGATTTCGCTGGTCGCGAGCGAGGCGGTCGCGACCTGATAGAGCAGCGGCTGAAACAGATGGTGGTTGCGGCGGTCGATCAGGGTGATCTCGACCGGGCTGCCGGCGAGCCGGTAGGTCGCCTCCAGCCCGCCGAAGCCGGCTCCGACGATGACGACGCGGTGGGGATTTGCGGCCATGATAACACCCTCGAATCTCGCTGCTGCTCTCCTTCATGTAAGTGCGCATTGGGCGCCGTAGTCCAATAGCCGTCATCAATCGCGGCATAGGCTGGGCGTATCGTCATCCCGCGAAAAAGCGCCGCAGCCTTGGACGAAGTGAGTAGAATTATATTTCTTGCCATCCTCGATTGGGGCGAAATATGGTGCAGGGGCGGGCGCTGAGCCATTGGCGGCGCGACAGATTTTACGTTCAATAGAGACAGACCCGGGGCGGCGATCACCCCGTTTCCGGGATCAATAATAAGGAGGGGAGTGGTTATGAGGACGGCATTCTGGCTGGCGGGCGCAGCGGCGCTGGTGCTGGCAAATCAGGCTTTCGCCGGCGACACCATCAAGATCGGCTTCGTTTCGACCTTCAGCGGCCCGACCGCCGTGATCGGCAACGACATGCGCAACTCCTTCGAGCTCGCGCTGGATCACATCGGCCGCAAGATGGACGGCAAGCCGGTCGAGGTGATCTACGAGGACGACGGGCAGAAGCCCGATGTCGGCAAGCAGAAGACCGAGAAGCTGGTGCAGTCCGACAAGGTCGATTTCATCGTCGGCTACATCTGGTCGAACGTGCTCCTGGCCTCGCTCAAGACCGCGGTGGATTCGCAGACCTTCCTGATCTCGGCCAATGCCGGTCCGTCGCAGCTCGCCGGCGAACTGTGCTCGCCTTACGTGTTCTCGACCTCCTGGCAGAACGACCAGACGCCCGCCGCCATGGGCCTCTACATGAACCAGAAGGGCGTCAAGAGCGTGTTCCTGATCGGGCCGAACTACGCGGCCGGCAAGGACATGCTCGCGGGCCTGAAGAGCACGTTCAAGGGAGAGGTCAAGGGCGAGGAATACACGGTCTGGCCGAGCCAGCTCGATTTCTCCGCCGAGCTCTCCAAGGCGCGCGCCTCGGGCGCCGAGTCGATCTTCGTATTCTATCCCGGTGCGGCCGGCGTGCAGTTCCTCAATCAATATGCGCAGGCCGGCCTGAAGAGCACGATGCCGCTCTACACCGCCTTCACGGTCGACGAGCTCTCGCTCCCGCTCCAGAAGGAGAACGCGCTCGGCGTGCCCGGCGCGCAGGAATGGGTCAACGACCTCCCGAACGAGCAGAACAAGCGCTTCGTCGCCGACTACCGCAAGAAGTACCCCAATCTGCGCCCGACCTATTATGGCGCGCAGGCCTATGACGCGGCCCAGCTCATCAACAGCGCGGTGGTCGCGGTGAAGGGCGACACCAGCAAGAAGGACGCGATGAAGGCCGAGATGGAGAAGGCCAACTTCAAGTCGCTGCGCGGCCCGTTCAAATACGGCAAGAACCACATCCCGGTGCAGAGCTTCTATCTCCAGGACGTGGTCAAGGACGGCGAAGGCCAGCTCTCGCTGAAGACGGTCGCGACGATCGTGGAGAACGACCAGGATCGCTTCCACGACAAGTGCGCGATGAAGTGAGCTGATGCCTCTTCCCCTCTCCCCGCCTGCGGGGAGAGGGTCAGGGTGAGGGGGAGTCTCCGCGGGGACGAAGGTCGTTGTATTCCTCGATAGTCCCCACATCGTCATTGCGAGCGCAGCGAAGCAATCCAGACTGTCTCCGCGGAGGGACTCTGGATTGCTTCGCTGCGCTCGCAATGACGTGTTGAGAGAGCGTTGCTCCTGGGGGACATATGACTCGCGGAGAGTCCCCCTCACCCGGAATTTGCCACCGCAAATTCCGGCCTCTCCCCGCAGGCGCGGAGAGGCGAAGACCTACACCCGCGGCATGCTCGCAGGCCTTACCTCGCGGGCCTGCGCCGCGAGCCTGATCCCGGCATTGGCTGCCCCAAATCCCTGATAATCCCGTCGCTCCACGATCTCGAAGAAGAAGCGCTCATCGAAGATGTGGGTGTAGACCTGGAAGAACTCGCCGTCGCCTTCGCGGTCGTAGAGGATGTGGTTGGCGCGCAGCTGCGCCATCAGGTCGGGCGCGAGGTCGTATTTGGCTTCGATGTCGTCGTAGTAGTTATCAGGGATATCCAGGAAATCCGCGCCACGCTTGCGCATCGCGGCGACCGTCGCAAAAATATCCCGGCAGGAGAACGCGACGTGCTGCACGCCCGAGCCGAAGAACTCCGAGATGAAGCGCGCCGGCAGGGTGCGGTTGGCGGATGAGCCGTTGAGCACGAAGCGCAGGCTCTGGTCGGCGTTGATGACCGCCTGGCTCTGCACGAGGCCACGCGGGTCGGCGATCTCCATCTGCGGCAGCCGCTTCAGGTCGAGAATGCCGGTGTAGAACAGCAGCCAGGACAGCATCTCGTCGTAGGGCATCGACTGCGCGATGTGATCGACGGCGAGCAGGGCGTCGGCGTTCGCGTCACTTGCGACCGGCTCGAAATCGGTATCCCAGTTCTTGCCGGCCTGATCGAGGAAATAGAGCAGGCTGCCGCCGACGCCATGGATCGCGGGAATCTCCAGCTCGCCCGGCCCGACCGGCTGGTAGAAGGTGCGCGTCTTCAGCGCTTCGGCGCGCTGCATGGCAAGACCGGCATTGTCGACGTCGAGCGCGATCGCGCAGACGCCGGGGCCGTGCGTGACGTAGTGCGAATGCGCAAAGCCGTCGGTCTCACAATTGATCACGAGCTCGACCTTGCCCTGCGACCAGCGCTCCACGGCCTTGCTGCGATGCTTGCCGGTCTTGCGGAAGCCCAGCTGCGCGAAGAGGCGGGCGAGGTCGACCGCCTTGGTCTCGTTGACGGCAAACTCGATGAAGCCGGTGCCATGGCTCTTCGCCTTCGGCGCCAGCGGCTCGCTGACAAGCTTCGGCCAATCCGGTGCAAGCTGATCCTCCAGCAGGATCAGCGAACGCAGGCCGTCGACCGCGGTCTGCGCGGACGAGCCGGCGCGGAACTGGTCGTTGAAGATTTCGAGCGACAGCGGCCCGGCATAGCCGGTCGCTGCGATGGCCTGCATGAATTCACCGACCGGCAGATCGCCCTGGCCGGGGAAGGAGCGGAAGTGCCGGCTCCACGAGAGGATGTCGAGCTCGAGCTTCGGCGCGTCGGCGAGCTGCACCAGAAAGATCTTGTCGCCGGGGATCGAGGCCATGGCGCGAACCGGAAAGCCGGGCGCGAGCGCGTGAAAACTGTCGAGAATGACGCCGATCGCGGGATGATCGGCGCGCCGCACGATCTCCCAGGCATCGCGGTAGTCGTTGACATGGCGGCCCCAGGCCAACGCCTCGTAACCGACTCGCAACCCACGCTTGGCCGCGCGTTCGCCCAGTTCGCGAAAATCGTCCGCGGCGCGATCGATGCCGCCGAGCGAGGCGGGCGAGACGTTGGAGCAGATCAGCAGCAGGTCGGTGCCGAGCTCCTGCATCAGGTCGAACTTGCGCTCGGCGCGAGCAAAGTTGCGCGTCCGCTGCGGCTCCGGCATGCCCTCGAAATCGCGGAACGGCTGGAATGCGCAAATCTCGAGATTGAGATCCTTGCACAGCTGCGCTACCTCGCGCGGACTTGCGCCGAACGACAGCAGATCGTTCTCGAAAATCTCGACCGAGTCGAACCCGGCTGATGCGATGGCGCGGAGCTTCTCGTCCAGGCTGCCAGAGAGCGAGACGGTCGCGATCGAACGCTTGTTCATGCTGCGTTGTCCTCCATGGCGCCGCCGAGAAAGAGCTGGCCGATGCGCGGATCGTTCAGAATGCGCTTCGCGCCGTCGACCATGCGGGTCTGGCCGAGCTCGAGCACGATTCCGATGTCGGAAATCTCCAGCGCCGAGCGCGCATTCTGCTCGATCATCAGGATGGTGACACCGCGGTCGCGCAAGCCTTTCAGGATGTCGAAGGTCTGCTGCACCATCAGCGGCGACAGGCCAATTGAGGGCTCGTCGATCAGCACGAGCTTGGGCTCGAGCAGCAGCGAGCGCGCGATCTCGAGCTGCTTCTGCTCGCCGCCGGAGAGCGTGGAGGCCTGCTGCGCCGACTTGCGGCGCAGCGCGGGAAACAGGTCGAGCGCGGCTTCGATCCGTGCGGACAGGTCGATGCCCTTGCCGGCGGAGACGCCGCCGAGCTCGATATTGTGGCGCACCGACAGTTCGGGAAAGATGTTGCGGCCCTGTGGCACGTAGCAGATGCCGGCATTGAGCAGCGCGCGCTGGCTCAAATTGGTGACGTCGCGGCCCGCAAAGCTGATCTTGCCTTCGCGCAGCTTCAACAGGCCGAAGATCGCCTTGAACACGGTCGACTTGCCGGCACCGTTGGGGCCGATGATGGTGGTGATGGTCGCCTGCGGCACGGCAAACGTCGTGCCGTTCAAAATCGTCATCTTGCCGTAGCCGCCGACGAGATTGTGAACCGAGAGGATCGGGTCGCTCATGATGGCTTCCTAATGTCCGAGATAGGCTTCGATCACGGCGGGATTTTTCCGCACTTCGTCCGGCCGCCCCATCGCCAGCACCTTGCCTTCCGCCATCACCATCACGCGCGAGCACAGCGACATCACGAATTCCATGTTGTGCTCGATCACGACGAAGGTGGCGTTCTTCTCGCGGTTGATCGCGACCAGGCGATCCTTCAGGTCCGACAGCATCGACGGGTTGACGCCGCCGGCGGGCTCGTCGAGCAGGACGAGGCGCGGCCCGCCCATGAAGGCCATCGCGGCATCGAGCAGTTTTTGCTGGCCATAGGAGAGCCCGCCGGCCGGCTCGTCGGCGAGATGGTCGAGCTTGAAGAAGCCGATCATCTGGTTGGCGGCCTCGGTCAGCCCGGCATCGGAGCGGCCGACCAGGCGCGAGGCCATGTTGCCCTGGTGCTCCTGCCCCGCGAGGATCAGGTTCTCGCGCACCGAGAGCTTTGGGAAGACCTGCAAGAGCTGGAAGGTGCGGCTGACCCCGAGCTTGTTGAGCTCGGCGGGACGCAGGCCCGTGACCACCTTGCCGTCGAGCTTGACCTCGCCGCCTGATGGTGTGAGCTGGCCGAGGATGCAGTTGAACAGGGTCGACTTGCCGCAGCCGTTCGGGCCGATCAGGCCGAGGATCTCGCCCTCGCGGACGTCGAATGAGACGCCGTCGACCGCGCTGATGCCGCCGAAATTCTTCTTGATGCCGGTGACTTCCAGGACCGCGCTCATTGCACCGTCTCCAGCCGGGACTTTGCAACGGCCCGCAGTGCGGAGGCCGCCTTGGTGCGGCGCTCGGCGAGGTAGCGATCGAGAATCCCCAGAATGCCGGTCGGCGACCAGATCAAGAGAAGCATCACTGCGACCGCGTAGAGCATCAGATAATACCCTTCCGTGAAGCGCAGCCATTCCGGCAACAGCACCGCGATCATCGCGCCGAGGAAGGGGCCGAAGTAGAAGCCGGCACCGCCGACGATCACCATCATCAAGAGGTCGAGCGAGAGCGACAGGTTGAACGGCACGGGATCGATATATTGCGTCAGCGGCGCATAGAGCGCGCCGGCGACGCCGCCGAGCGCCGAGCCGATCGCGAACGCCATCAGCGTATAGCGCCTTGTGTCCACGCCGAGCGACTGCGCGCGCAGCGGATTTTCGCGCAATGCCATGAAGGCACGGCCCCAGGGCGAGCGGATCAGCCACCACACCGCGAGCGACACGATCGCAAGCGAGCCGAGGCAGACATAGTAGAAGGGTAGCGGCTTGTTGGTCGCGATGCCGAAGATGTGCGGCCGGGGAATGTTGGAGATGCCGTAGATGCCGCCGGTGAGCCAGCTTTCGTTGCGGAACACCAGGAAGGCGAGGGTGGAGAAGGCGAGGGTGACGAAGGCGAGGTAATGGTGCTGCACGCGCAGCGCCGGATAGCCGAGCACCCAGCCGACCGCGAAGCTCAAGGCAATCGCGACCACGATCGCCGCCGGCAGCGGCCAGCCATGGGTCGTCATGATCGCTGCCGCATAGGCGCCGATCCCGACGAAGGCGCCTTGCGCCAGCGAGACCTGGCCGGCATAGCCGAGTGTCAAATTGAGCCCCATCGCGGCGATGCTCATCACCGCCCACTGGCTCAGGATGAACAGGCCGTAGCGGTTGAAATTCATGGGGACGATGATCAGGCCGGCAATGACGATGAGGCCGGGCGCGATCTTCAACGGTTTGGCGAAGCCGCTCATACGGTGCGCTCCTCGGCGCGGCCGAGCAAGCCCTGCGGCCGGAACAGGATGACAGCGATCAGGAAGATCATCGGAACGGCGGCGCGGTACTGCGTCGAGACATAGGCGGCTGCGAGATTGTCGAGCACGCCGATCAGGAGGCCGCCGGCGATGGCGCCGCGCACCTGGTTGAAGCCGCCGACGATCGCGGCGATGAAGGCGGCCTGGCCGAGCACCTCGCCGGAGGAGAACTTTGCGAGGTAGATCGGCGTGATCAAAAGCGACGCCAGCGCGACCAGGAAGGCGTTGATCAGGAACGTCAGCAGGATCATGCGCTCGACCGGCACGCCGATGATGCGCGCCACCGTCGGGTTCTGCGCCGCCGCCTGCATCTGGTGACCGAGCGAAGTGCGGTTGAGAAGGCTCGTCAGGCCGAAGACGGCAAGAATGGCGAGGACGAGGACGCCGATGCTTTGCAGCGATACGGCATGTCCAAGAATGGAAATATCGCCGGTCGGCACGATCGAGGGGAAGGGCGAGGCCTCCGCGCTGAAGAACTGCTTCACGGCCTCCTTGATGCCGATCGCGAGCGCCATCGTCGCGATCGCCAGCGGCAGCACGCCATGGCGCATCATCGGATCGACCAGCAGCATCTTGAAGGCGAGGCCCAGCAGGAGCATCGAGAGCAGGATGCCGAGGATGATCGCGAGCCAGAACGGCGCGCCGGCATGCATCGCCGCCAGCATCAGGAACGCCGGCAGCATCACGAACTCGCCTTGCGCGAAATTGATGGTCTGCGAGGTCTGCCACAGTAGCGTGAAGCCGACCGCGACCAGCGCATAGATCGCACCGGTGGCTAGTCCCGCGACCAGAAGATCGAACAGATTGGACATTTTCCCCTCTCGTGTCCCTACCGCCGCTCTGTCGTCTCCCTCGCCCCGTTCTTACGGGGAGAGGGCGGGGGTGAGGGGCTGTCTCCGCAAGCTCATCTCTCACCGTCTGCGCAGAAGCACCCCTCACCCCAACCCTCTCCCCGCGAAGAGCGGGGCGAGGGAGAGGAGAGACCTCTCCCTGGGTCCGCCTTCGCTGAAGCTTCGGCGGGACGGGCGCGGGGAGAGGCGAAAAAGCCTCACTTCACCTTCGGCAGGACCTGCTTCACCACCTGCTTGCCTTCGACCACCTCGACCAGAAAGCTCTGCCGGTCGATGTCGCCGGTCTCGCTGAAGGTGACGTCCATCAGGATGCCCGGCTCGTCCGCGGCCTTGATGGTCAGGCCGTGCAGCGTGTCGGCGAACGCCTTGCTGTCGACCTTGCCCATCTTCTCGGTGGTGGCCTTCACCATGTAGACGGCGAGATAGCCCTTCAGGCCGTTATGGTCGGGCACGTAATTGTACTTCTTGGCGAACTTGTCGCGGAACGCCTTGATCAGGTCGACCGGTGCGTCCGTGGTGAGGCCGACATGGCCGCGCGCACCGTTGGCGGCATCGCCGGCGAGCTCGATCACCTTCTGGCCGATCAGCGTGGTCTCGCCCATCAGCGGCGCGGTGACGCCCTGGCGCTTCAGCTCTTTCAGGATGCGCGCGCTCTCTTCTTCATTCAGGTAGACGAACACCGCGTCGGGATTGGCGGCCTTGATCTTGCCGACGTCGGCGGCGAAGTCGGCTTGGCCTGCTTCGGTCGAGAGGTCGGCGACCACCTTGGAGCCAAGACGGTCGAGTTCCTTCACGACGACGTCGCGGCCGCCGCGGCCGAAGTCGTTGTTGACCCAGACCACCGCGACCGTCTTCGCCTTCATGTCGTCGTGGATGTATTTTGCGACCTTCGGCATCGACGACTGCTGGCCGAACGAGGTGCGGAACAGGAATTTGTTGCCACCTTGCGTCAGTTCGGCGGCTTCGCCGCCCATGATCTGCGCGATGCCGGCTTCGGCCGCGAGTGGCGCCGTCACCTTGACCGAGCCGGAATAGCCGGGCCCGAGCAGGACATAGGGCTCGGCGTCGAGCGCCTTCTGCACCTGGGCGCGGGCAACGCCGGGGTTGGACTGCGAATCGGCGTGGCTGACCTCCAACTTGCGTCCGAGCACGCCGCCCTTGGCGTTGATCTCCTCGATCGCGAGGTCGATGCCGTTCTTCCAGTTGGTGCCGACGGTGGCGCCGCCGCCCGAGAGTTCGGCGACGTCGGCGAGCTTGATCGCCTGCGCGTGGACGCTGGTTGCAGTCGCGAAGGCAAGCAAGGCGCCTGCCACTAGGGTCGATTTCATGGTCACTCCTCCCATTTTTCGTTGATGTTGTCCGCGGCCTTGTGTCCGGCCGCTTCGGTTACGCGGCGTGATAGGCCGCGCTTCGCGCCGCCATCACCTCGTCGAATGCCTCTCCCATGACCTCGGTCGATGGGGCAAGGCCGGTGAACAATTCGAAGGCGTCAGCGGCCTGGTAGATCGCGAGCTCCCGCCCGGTCATGATCCGCGCGCCCTTGGCCTGTGCCGCTGCCAGCAGCGGCGTGATCAGCGGCGAATAGACGGCGTCCGCGACCCACATTTTCTCGTGCAGCAAGGCCGCCGGGACCGGCATGCCCCGGTTCGGCAGCATGCCGACCGGCGTGCCGTTGACGAGGCCGGTTGCGCCATCGAGCGCGTCCTCGACGCTTTTAGCCACCGTGGCGCCGCCGTGCCTGGCAAGCAATGAAGCGAGCTTTTCGGCGCGCGCCGTCTCGCTGTCGAAGATGCGGAGGCCGGAGACCTTTAGGCTCGCCAGTGCAAAGGCGATCGCCTTGCCGACGCCGCCCGTTCCGATCACGGCGACTGCATTTGCGGACGGTGCCAGCAGCGGCGCGACCGCACGTGCAAACCCGGTCGTGTCGGTGTTGTGGCCGATCAGCCGGCCGTCCTTGACGACGACGGTGTTGACCGCGCCCATGGCGGCCGCGCCCGGCGCCAGCTCGTCGAGCAGCGGGACCACCGCTTCCTTGTAAGGGTAAGTCACGTTGACGCCGGCAAAGCCGAGCCGCCGCACGCCCTCGAGCATCATGCGGAGCCCGGCCGCATCGGCGCCGGCGACCTCGATGAGCTGGTAGTGACCGCGCAGGCCGAGCGCCTCGGCGGCCCGCTCGTGCATGGCAGGGGAGGCAGAATGCGCGATCGGCGCCCCGATCAGGCCGGTGAGAAGCTTCTTGCTGGCGGCGTATCCGCGCTTGGACATGGTTGGCTATCGTCTCGTTGGGAGCGTTGGGTCCTGGCCATTAGCGGGGAAATCCGCACAATTCCAAGGGGCTTCCAGTTGCGACGATAGCCTTTCCCGTGCCTAACACAATTACCCATTTATTGGGCAAACCTAACATAATGTTATTTCTTCCGCGCGCGTGCCGGGGCGGTGTTGCCCTCGCTGCGGGACGGCTCCACCGCGCGCATCTCGGCGCGCAGGGACTCGATGAAATACTCGACATGGAGCGACAGCGGCGCGCCGCGCTTCACCGCGATATAGGTCTCGAACCGCGTCGGCTCGGTGATCTTCAACAGCTCGATTCCCGGATAGCCGCCATGGGCCACCGTGAACTGGTCGATGATGGCGATGCCGAGCCCTGCCTTCACCAGCGCACACACCGTGGTGCCGAAGCGCGCGCGGATCGTGATGTTGTAGTCGAGCCGGTGGCGCGCAAAGATCCCGGCCATGATCCGGCCGTAGGGATCGTTGGGATCGATGCCGATCAGCGGATAGCGGGTGATCTCGGCCGCCGAGACCTGCTTGCGGCCGGCAAGCTCGTGACCCGGCGGCACGATGCAATAGAGCTCACCCGAGGCGAGCGGCATGAAGTCGAGCCCGGAATGCTCGAGCCGATAGCTCATCGCCACACATTCGCCGCGGCCGAGCAGGAGGTAGTCGATGGCCTCCTCGAGCTTGAGGATGTTGATGTCGATGCCGAGATCGGGGTAGCGGCGCCGGACGCGCTCGATCGCGCGCGGCACCATCACCTGGGAGATGCTCGGCACCGAGCCGATGCGCAATTCCGACAAACCGCCGCGGCCGATCTTGGAGATGAGCTCGGAGAGGTCGTCGACCTTCTTGTAGACGCCGTTGATCTGCTCAAAGATGTTCTCGGCTTCCGGCGTCGGGAAATAGCGCCCGTTCTGGCGCTGGAAGAAGCGGATGCCGAGCGTGCGCTCGGTGTATTTGACCAGCCGGCTGATCCCCGGCGCCGACACGTTGAGCAGCTTCGCCGCGCCGCCGATGGTACCCGTCACCATCACGGCACGGATCACTTCAACCTGGCGCAGCGTCATCATGTCGTGGGCATCCCAAAGAGGATCGTGGTGGCGATCATCTCACGAGAGCCGTGATGTCATCCAGCGGCAAGTGTGCGACGGAGCGGGCGGCGCTTCACCCTCCCCCTCCAGGGGAGGGTAAGAGCGCAGCTCGCTCACCGGCAACAATTGCTGATTAACTTCGCAGTCAGAATGTTTCGGCCAAAATCGGCACGTTCGAATGGAAGGGCGCCGCTCGCGCAGAACGTACGCCTCACCTGTAACCGCGTTCTAGCTCGCCGGGCTCTCGGGCGACGCGCTGCCGGGCCGCTCCGCGCGTTCGCGCTGCAGCACTTCGCGCGCGTACTCGATGATCTTCTGCTTGTTTGCCGTTTCGCGGACGGCGAAAAACACGCGGTTGAGTTCCAGGCCGAGCACGCTGTTGAGGGCGATGTCCTCGTCTTCCATCGTGATTTTCCCGCTTCAGACGCCATAGGTGTAACTTGACGTCACTTCCTCCACAAGTAGATTAAATCTCGGGTGCAGACGAGGGCCGGTAAACTACGGAAGCAGCGAATTGAGGCAGCTCCCAAATACGTGCTATACCTACGACGAGGCTCAGGAAACGTACCGATGTCCGCCGTAGACGCCGTAGATTATGGCCGGGAAGCGCTCGACTTCATCGAAGGCCTGGGGACCTATCGCAAGGTACCGGACGCCATGAATGCGCTTGAGGCGGCGTTCGGTCGCTTCGGCTTCGAGACCATCATCGTGACGGGGTTGCCGAATCCCGATCAGCGGTTCGCGCAGATGGTGCTCGCCAAGCGCTGGCCGGCAGGATGGTTCAATCTCTACACCCAGAATAATTACGACCGCGTCGACCCCGTGGTGCGGCTGTGCCGGCAATCGGTCAATCCGTTCGAGTGGTCGGAAGCGCCCTATGATGCCGAGCTCGAGCCGAGCGCGGCCGAGGTGATGAACCGCGCCGGCGATTTTCGCATGTCGCGCGGCTTCATCGTGCCGATCCACGGGCTCACCGGCTACGAGGCGGCGGTGTCGCTCGGCGGCGTCCATCTCGACCTCAATCCCCGCAGCAAGCCGGCACTGCACCTGATGGCAATGTATGGCTTCGACCATATTCGCCGCCTGCTGGATCCGGCGCCGCATCTGTCGACGCGTCTCACCCCGCGCGAGCGCGAGGTGATCGCCTGGGCCTCGCAGGGCAAGTCGGCCTGGGAGATCGGCGAGATCCTGCACATCACGCAGCGCACCGCAGAAGAGCATCTTGCAACCGCCGCGCGCAAGCTCGGTGCCGTCAACCGTACGCATGCGGTTGCACTGGCGATTCGCAACAAGCTCATCAATCCCTAAGCGACGTACTGGGAAATTTCCCAATATCGAACCTGCCTCTTTTCGCAGAGGCTGCCCCTCATTCCGGCTGAATGGGGGTTTTCATGATTCACGCAATTTCTTCGGTCAATCGCCACCTTTACGAAGACGTACTCGAGCAGCACTTCCGACTACGCCACGACATCTTCGTCGAGGAGCGGCACTGGGAGACGCTGCGCCGGCCTGATTGCCGCGAGGTCGATTCCTACGACGACGAGGACACCGTCTATCTGCTCGCGCTGGAAGGCCGGCGCGTCGTCGGCGGTCACCGGCTCTACCCTACCACCAAACCCTCGATGATGAGCGAGGTCTTCCCGCATCTGGCATCGGTTCGCGGCTGCCCTGCGAATCCGCTGGTCTGGGAATGGTCGCGCTACTTTGTCGTGCGCGATCGCCGCGACGGCACTCTCAACCTGCAACTGATGGCAGCGGTGCAGGAGTTCTGCCTCGATCAGGGAATCGCGCAGGTCAGCGCGATCATGGAGACCTGGTGGCTGCCGCGCTTCCATGAGGCCGGCTTCGTCGTGACGCCGCTTGGTCTGCCCGAGCTGGTGGAGAACGCCTGGACCATGGCGGCGACCATCGACATTCGCCGCGAGACCCTCGATGCCCTGCATGATCGCATCGGCATGGATTCGATCGTACAACAGGACGGCCCGCGTCTGGACGCCGTCGCCCGTGCCAACCTCTGCGGCCTTGCTGCCGCGCAACGAAAGAGCGCCTGAAATGTCGAACATGATGCGGGACAGCCAGATCATGGCGCAGACCAAGGACGAGAATCTCGGCTACATGTCCGACATGGCGCTCGAGCTGGCGCAGATGGCGGAAGACACCGGATTGGCAACGCTCGCCTATCTGTTCCGGATGGCGGCGCTGGAAGCCTCGACGGCCAACAGTGTACTGGCCGAGCCGGATGATCTCCCTCGGCAGATGACGTCGCACTAGACGCCTTCTCCTGCTTCCGTCGACCTTCGCGCCCTCTCCCAGGCATGCCTGGGGGAGGGCGATCGTTTGGGTGCGGCAGGTTGACCCATCCTGCGCGGCAGCCTTCTTGCAGGGCCAATTTCGATCGCATGCACCGGCATGCAACAAAGTGCATGTCTGGTGTTGAATCGCTCTTGCCTCGGAACGATACTGCCATTACCCATTTTTCCGCCTTGAAGAGGCAGGGGGAGCTCTTTCACTGATGGCGACCGAGTTCGAACATCGGCGCGACACCGCGTGCGCCTGAAAGAGTTTTGATGCTGCTCGTCGTCGAACAGTTCTTGAACGGATTGCAGTTCGGCCTGCTCCTGTTCCTGCTCGCCGCCGGCCTGACGCTGGTGTTCGGGATCATGGATCTCGTCAACCTCGCGCACGGCTCGCTCTACATGATGGGCGCCTATTTCGCCGCGACCTTTGCGGCCTGGACCGGCAGCTTCCTGCTCGGTGCGCTGCTGGCGTTAGGTGCGACTTTGGTGCTCGGCATCGTGCTGGAGATGTCGGCACTGCGGCATCTCTACGGGCGCGACCATCTCGACCACGTGCTCGCGACCTTCGGTCTGATCCTGTTCTTCAATGAAGCCGTGCGGCTGATCTGGGGTCCGGCCGGGCTTGCGCTGCCGCTGCCGGCCTGGCTCACGGTGCCGGTGCCGATCCTGCCCGGCATCCACTATCCCGCTTATCGTCTCGCCATCATCGTGGTGGCGCTGCTGGTCGCGCTGCTGCTCTATCTCGGCGTGATGCGCACCCGCATCGGCATGCTGATCCGCGCCGGCGCCTCCAACCGCGAGATGATCGGCGCGCTCGGCATCAACATCAAGCTGCTCTACACGCTGGTGTTCGGCCTGGGCGCCGCGCTCGCCGGCCTCGCCGGCCTGATGCAGGCGCCGATCCTCACCGTGCAGATCGGCATGGGCGAGAACATCCTGATCCTCGCCTTCGTCATCATCGTGATCGGCGGCATCGGCTCGATCCGTGGCGCGTTCCTCGCCGCGATCTTCGTCGGCATGATCGACACGCTCGGCCGCGCCTTCCTGCCCAACCTGTTGCGGCAGGTGCTGAGCGGCGCCGCCGCCTCCACCGCCGCGCCCGCGCTGTCGTCCATGCTGATCTATCTGCTGATGGCGATCGTGCTGGTGGTGCGCCCGGAGGGGCTGTTTCCGGCCAACCGTCGATGAAGGCTTTCACTGTGAGCAAGGCCGTCACGGCCCTGATGCTGGCGGGCCTCGTGCTGCTGCCGCTCTATTCGCAGCTGTCCGGCAACATCTTCATCCTGACGCTGTTCACCCGCATCGTCATCCTGGCCCTTGCGGCCGCGAGCCTCAACCTCATCATGGGTTTTGGCGGCATGATGAGCTTCGGCCACGCCGCCTATCTCGGCATCGGCGGCTACGCGGTCGGCATGCTCGCGCAGGAAGGCGTCGGCTCCGGCTTCATCCAGTTCCCGGTCGCGCTCGCGGCTTCCGCGATCTATGCGCTGGTGATCGGCGCGCTTTCCCTTCGTACGCGTGGCGTCTACTTCATCATGATCACGCTGGCGTTTGCGCAGATGGCCTATTACGTCGCCTCCGGCCTCGCGCGTTACGGCGGCGATGACGGTCTCACCGTCTACAAGCGCAGCGACTTCTCCGGCCTGATCAACCTGTCGAACCGCACGCAGTTCTATTATCTCTGCCTCGCCTGCCTGTTCGCCGTGATCGTCCTGATCTGGCGCATCGTCAATTCGCGCTTCGGTCTCGTCTTGCAGGGCCTGCGCTCCAACGAGCAGCGGATGCAGGCGATCGGCTTTCCGGCAAAACGCTACAAGCTCGTCTGCTTCGTCATCTCCGGTATGATGTGCGGCCTTGCCGGCGCACTGCTCGCCAACAACACCGATTTCATCAGCCCGGCCGTGATGTACTGGACCCGCTCCGGCGACCTCATGGTGATGGTGATCCTGGGGGGCATGGGCACGCTGTTCGGCCCGGTGATGGGCGCGGTGGTGTTTTTGCTGCTGGAAGAATTCCTGTCGCAGATCACCGAATACTGGGCGCTGATCATGGGCCCGCTCTTGCTGCTGATCGTGCTGTTCGGCCGCGGCGGTATCATGGGCCTGCTCGGGAGGCTCAATCGTGGCTGAACCGCTGCTCCGCGTCGAAAAACTGGTGCGCCGTTTCGGCGGCATCGTTGCGACGGACAACGTCTCGCTCGACGTAGCTAGCGGCGAGCTGCACGCCATCATCGGCCCGAACGGTGCCGGCAAGACCACGCTGATCAGCCAGCTCACCGGGCACCTCGAACCGCATTCCGGCAGCGTCTCGCTCGGCGGCCGCGACATCACCTATCTGCCGGCCTATCGCCGCTGCGCGCTGGGGCTGGCACGCTCGTTCCAGATCACCTCGCTGCTGCTCGACTTCACCGCCGCCGACAATGTCGCGCTGGCGGCGCAGGCGCATGCAGGCCACTCGTTCCGCTTCTTCGCCAATGCGCGCAAGGAGAAGGGCCTGCGCGATGCCGCCCATGCCGCGCTCGACCGCGTCGGGCTCGGCCATCGCGCCGATGTCCTGGTGTCCAGGCTCAGCCATGGCGAGCGCCGCCAGATCGAGCTCGCGGTCGCGCTCGCGAGCAAGCCGAAGCTGCTGCTGCTGGACGAGCCGATGGCGGGTCTTGGCGTCACCGAATCCCAGCGCATGGTGCAACTGCTTCAGGAGCTGCGGAAGGAAGTCTCGATCGTGCTGGTCGAGCACGATATGCCGGCGGTATTCGCGCTCGCCGACCGCATCTCGGTGCTGGTCTATGGCCGCGTCATCGCCTCCGGTGATCCAGCCGCGATCCGCGCCAATGAGGACGTCAAGCGCGCCTATCTCGGCGACCAGCATGTGGTGACGCACCATGTCTGAAAAGGCGATGGCTGACACGCTGCTCGACGTCGACGGCATCGAGACCTGCTACGGCCTCTCCCAGGTGCTGTTCGGCCTGTCGCTGTCGATCAAGCCGGGCGAGATGGTCTCGCTGATGGGCCGCAACGGCATGGGCAAGACCACGACGATCCGCTCCATCATGGGCCTGACACCGGCACGATCAGGCACGATTCGCTTTGCGGGCGCCGAGGTGCGGCAGCTTCCGTCCTATCGAATTGCAAAACTCGGCGTCGGCCTCGTCCCGGAGGGACGCCAAATCTTTCCGAACCTCACCGTGCGCGAAAATCTCGTCGCGGCCGCCGCCGATCGCTTCGCTAGCCCCAATCCCTGGACGCTGGCCGCGATCTACGTGATGTTCCCCCGCCTTGCCGAGCGCGCCGCCAACATGGGCAACCAGCTCTCCGGCGGCGAGCAGCAGATGCTCGCGATCGGCCGCGCGCTGATGACCAACCCAAAGCTGCTGATCCTGGATGAAGCGACCGAAGGCCTTGCGCCGCTGATCCGCGAAGAAATCTGGAATTGCCTGTCGCTGCTGAAGAGCCGGGGACAGTCGATCCTGGTCGTCGACAAGAACGTCGACCACCTCGCCCGCATCTGCGACCGCCACTACATCATCGAGCGCGGCAAGACGGTGTGGAGCGGCACGTCCGTCGAGCTGATGGCGGAGCCGGATCTCCAGCACAAATATCTGGGCATCTGACGCGCTCCTGGATCTGGTTGCCGTATCGTCCGTGCAGGATTGCCGCGCGCGCAGAACCTCGTCGAGGACGTCAGTTTCGAAGCTCTCCAAACTGCGCGCAGAGGTCTTGAGTGCGCCGCCGCCAGCCGCCAATGTCGCGGCGTAGCGGATTCGATGCAGGACTTTTACAATCAAATTGCCGGACGGCCTGAAGACGACATCATCGGCTCCGCACAGCGAGGCGCTTCGACAGCGCCTCAATGGCTGGATTTCCCGGGCTGTGTGTTCATCAGAGGTGAGTTTCGCGCCGATCCCGATCGGCCAGCGATCGTAGGGCCGGGCTTGTTCATCTCCGTTGCGCTCGATGAAGGCGCAGGCCGCGGCATTCTGACGCGCACAACGGGTGCAGGGCAGATGACGGCGATTGCCGTGCGCGAATCCGTCGCCGTAGGAGGCTCGGTTCGCTGCGGCGAACGTCCTGCGATCGGCCTGGCGCTTCCCCAAGCCTCCATCGACGGGCTTGGACTCGGCGACGAGGTTCGGGCGCTGTTCAAGACCGACGCGTTGGGCACGGCCATCGTCTCTGTCACGGCGTCTCCGCGTGTGCAGGCCCTCGCGGTAGAAATGTTCTCGCCACCGGTGGCCGGAAACGCGACGCAATTGCTGCTGTCGGCGCATGCCGCCGAGATCGTGGTCCACGCCTTGTTCGGCGAGCGCGGGATCGCGCTCGATCCTGCAGCCGACCTCCAGCGGGTGCGGTTGCAATCGGTCAAGGCGCGCATGGATGCCGATCTCGCTTATCCCTGGAGCATCGACGAGCTGGCGCGGAATGCGGGGCTGAGCCGCCGGTCCTTCAACCAGAAATTCCAGATGGCGTATGGCGAGAGCGCGATCGACTATTTGCGGGCCCGCCGACTCGATGCCGCACGTGACCTTCTGATTCATCAACGGTTGTCGGTCACCGAGGCGGCCTTTCGGGTCGGCTATGCCCATCCGGCCAATTTCGCGACGGCATTCCGCAGGCACTTCGGCTATTCGCCGAGCCGCTGTCAGTGAACTTGAACGCCTCCACGTGCGATCAAAGGTGATTTGCGCGCGCGCAAAGGCGGTGTGCGCCTCGATCTGGTTACTCCCGGGTTGTTCGAACACGGAACTCGGGGAAGACAATGACGCGCAACGACGGGTGGACGCTCGGCTGGGAACGGATGGCGAGAACTGGTCTGGGAGCGGCCGGCCTGGGAATAGTCCTGCACGCAACGCCGTCGGTCGCACAGACCTCCGGGACCAATTCGACGTCGACGGCGGCGACATTGCCTCCCGTCACGGTGGAGGCACCGATCCAGGCGCGTCCGCGCACCCAGCCCGCGCAGCGAGCTTCGCAGTCGTCGCGCGGCCGCATCGCGACGCAACGCAATGCCGGGCCCGCGCCAGCCGGAAATTCGGGCGCGCGCGAGGCCGGTGTCGGTCGCGCCAACGCGTCGAGCGAGAGCAGCTATGTTGCAGACAGCAGTTCGGCGGGTACCAAGACCAACACGCCGTTGCTCGAGACGCCGCAGTCGATCTCGGTCGTGACGCGCAAGGAGCTCAACGACCGCGCCGTCCAGACGCTGACGGAGGCGGTTGGCTACGAACCCGGCGTCCGTATCGATGCTTCCGGCTACGATCCGCGTTTCGACGCGATCGCGATCCGCGGCTTCGACATCACTTATAACGGCGTTTATCTCGACGGCCTGCGCCTCGTCGGAGCAGGTCTCAGCGTGTTCAAGACCGAGCCTTATGGGGTCGACAGCATCACCGTGGTCCGTGGGCCGAGCTCGGCACTCTACGGGCTCGGCTCGCCCGGCGGACTGATCGACCTGTCGAGCAAGCTGCCGACCAGCCAGCCGTTTCACGAGGCGCAAACGGTGTTTGGCGACCGCGATCGCGTCCAGGGCAATTTCGATCTTTCGGGTCCGGTCGATGCCAACGGTCAATTCCTCTATCGGCTGACCGGCGTGGTGCGCGACGCGGACGTGTTCGTGCCGGGCGGCAAGGATAACAGGACCTACATCGCGCCCGCCGTCACCTGGAAGCCGGATCAATCGACGACCCTGACGATTCTCGGGTCCTATCAGAAGTCGAAGACGCCCGGATCCATGTTCACCTACTCCACGGGCACCGGCACCGCCACGGACATCTTCACGGGCAGCCCGTCCTACAATTCGCTCAACCAGGAGCAGGGACGCGTGGGCTACCTGTTCGAGCATGCGTTCAACAACGCCGTGACCGTCCGCCAGAAATTCCGCTACGTCGATGTCGACGCGGTCACCCGCTATGTGGGCTTTCTCGGGGCGCCGGTGGGCAATGTCGTCTCGCGCTATACCGGCTACGTCCACGACACGCTGCAATCGGCCATCATGGATAACCAGGTCGAGGCCAAGCTATCGACCGGGCCCGTGCAGCACACGCTCCTGGTCGGCACCGACTACACCGCGTCGAAGTTCAACGACAAGCAGGGATTCGGCTTCGGCGTCTCCGACCTCAATCTGGCCGCGCCGGTCTACGCGCCGGAATCCATTCCCGATCCCGCGATCTCGTCCTTGACGCAGCAGCGACAGACCCAGTCCGGCGTGTACATCCAGGACCAGGCCAGGCTCGATCACTGGATTCTCACATTGAGCGGCCGCAGCGACTGGGTCAGCACCACGGGTGAGGATCTGTTCGCGCTGACCCGGCAGACGCAGTCCGATCAGGCCTATAGCGGGCGAGCCGGGCTGACCTATGTGTTCGATTCCGGCGTTGCGCCTTACGTCGCCTACTCAACCTCGTTCTTTCCCAATCTCGGCGTCGATCCGTCGGGCGCCTTCTTCAAGCCGACCACCGGCAAGCAGACCGAAGTCGGTGTGAAGTACCAGCCGCAGGGCACGAGGAGCTTCATTACCGCGGCGGTGTTCGATTTGACCCAGGACGGCGGCCTGGTCACGACGGGGACGGGCGTGACGGTCCAGCGCGGGGAGATTCAAAGCCGCGGCTTCGAATTGCAGGCGCTTGCTAGCCTGGGCGGTGGTTTCGACATCACCTCGTCGTACACCTATCTCGACATGGTGACCAAGCAGGCCGCTGACGACTCGCTGATCGGCAAGTTTCCCTCGGGCAATCCTCCGCACACGGCGACGCTGTGGGCGAACTATGCCCTGCCGCTGGCCGGACCGTTTGCAGGATTGAGCGTCGGTGGCGGCGCGCGTTACATGTCCTGGAGCTACGGCGATGATGCGAATACGTTCAAGAACAGCTCGGTAACCCTGATCGACGCAGCGCTGAAATATGATTTTGGCCAGGCGATGAAGGAGCTGAAGGGCCTCCAGTTCCAGGTCAATGCCAAGAACCTGTTCAATCTGCACTACACCACGTGCCAAGTCGGTTACTGCTACCGTGGCGCGCCGCTGACCGTCATCGCAACGCTCGGCTATCGCTGGTGAACCAGCTTGCGCATGAGAACCCCGGTTATCCGGTCAATATGTCTTACCCAAATCGCTGGCGCCGGCGACTAACGCGCCAGGTGGTGGGTGCCGATTTCAACCAAGGTGGTCCGGCAGGAGAGGCGGTAGATCAGGCTGAACAATTGAACCCACATGATCGAACTCCACTGTTGATCACATGCAGGATATTAGGCCCCCAGTCTTTCCGGCCGTTTTCGAGGGACAGGGAAAATGGCTTCGTCGGCGAGCGCCGTGATGTCGTCGGAACAGACCGGACGAAGTCGCCTCACGCGGGCGTGAGACGTATCTCCGTCAAAACACCTCGAAATATTCGCGGTGCTCCCAGTCGGTCACCTCCGACAGGAAGCGGTCGATCTCGGCATTCTTGATGTGGGTGTAGTAGTCGACGAACTCGGGCCCGAACTTCTCGCGGAAGAACGGATCGTCCTTCAGCGCGGCGACCGCATCGCGCAAGCTCTTCGGCAACGGCGGCGCCTTGGTCTCGTAGGGCGTGTCGGCGGACGGGCCGGGGTCGAGCTTGCGGTCGACGCCGTCGAGGCCCGAGAGAATCTGGGAGGCCATGTAGAGATAGGGATTGGCGGCGGGCTCGCCGATGCGATTTTCCAGGCGCGTTGCGGCATCATTGGCGCCGCCGAGCACCCGGATCATCACGCCGCGATTGTCGCGGCCCCAGATCGCGCGGTCCGGCGCCAGCGAATAGGAGCGGTAGCGCTTGTAGCCGTTGATGGTCGGGGTGGTGAACACGGTCGAGGCGCGGGCATGGTCGAGCAGGCCGGCAAGGTACGCCCGGCCGAACGCGCTGAGCGGCTCGCTGCCGTCTTTCGCCATGAACTGATTTTCGCCAGACGCGCGCGAGACGATCGACTGGTGCAAATGCCAGCCGCTCGCGAACACGTTCGGCAGTTTCGGCCGGCACATGAAGGTGGCGTGATAGCCGTGGCGACGCGCGATCTGCTTCACGGCGGAGCGGAACAGCACCATGTTGTCGGCGGGCTCCAGCCCCTTCTTCGGCGCGAAGGTGAATTCGCACTGGCTCGGCCCGAACTCGACCTCGACCGAGCGCAAGGGCAGTCCGAGCGCGACGATATCGCGGCGCAGGATCTCCAGCACCGGCTCCATCTGATCGAAGCGCTGCTCGGTGAGGTATTGGTAGCCGTGGCTGAGCAGGCTCACCGACGGCGGCGTCCCGGGCTGGCCGGCATCCTCGGGCCGCATATGCGCGTCGTCGAGCTTAAAGATGTGGAATTCAACCTCGAGGCCGGCGACGAAATCGTGGCCGCGGCCGCTGAGATCATCGAGCACCTTGCGGTAGAGGCCGCGGGTCGCGAATGGCACGGGACGGCCGTCGCCAAAATAGAGATCGCAGAGCACCCAGCCCGTCGCAGGCGCCCATGGCAGCACGCGGAACGTGGTTGGGTCGGCGACCATCAACACGTCGGCCGCGCCCTCCATCTCCTTCATGCCGAACCCGCCGCCTGACGTGAACACCGGAAACACCGTGCGGTGCGAGGTATCCTTGGCGAGCATGGTCGTGGTGATGGAGCAGCCGCTCTCCAGCGAGGCGATCGCCTCGGCGGCGATGATGGTCTTGCCGCGCAAAATGCCGTGCTGGTCCGGGAAGGCGAGGCGGATGACCTCGAGGTTCTTTTCCTCGACGATGCGGCGCAGGCGCGCTGCGGCGTCCCTCTGCTCATCCGACCACAGCGCATGACGCGCGACGAAAGTCACTCGGTTGCTCCTTCTGTCCGTGCTGTCATCGCCCGCGAAGGCGGGCGATCCAGTATTCCAGAGACGGCGACGTGTCCACGAGAGGCCGCGGCGTACTGGATGCCCCGCCTTCGCGGGGCATGACAGTGGAGTATGTGGCGCCTGCCGCTGATTGACGGCATTATCACTCCGCCGCCGTCAGCCGGTGCACGTTGTCGGCGATCTCCTTCGGCACCGGCGCGGCCCAAGGTGCGCCGCGGCGGCGCTTGACGTCGACCTCCATCCAGTAGAGCTCCCAACCCTGGGTCGGCCCGATGCCGTCCATGGTGGCCGGTCCCTGGATGCTGCGCGCCCTGCTCTCGTCCAGGAACAGCATCGGCTTCTCGCCGCCGCCGACCTTCTCGATCTCAGCCCGCAGCAGGCGGCGGTACTGCACGATCGCCTTGTCGCTCGAGCCGAGATGCTCGTTGGTGCGGTCCTGGATGGCGCCCATCGATTCCACCGCCCACTGGTCGTGCACGTTGATGTCGGTGCCCATGCCGGTATAGGTCGCGGTCGCCTGCTCGTGCGGATCGAAGCCGTAATCGTTGCCGCGGTTCTTGCGCGACTTGTAGTCGGGCAGCTCATAGAGCTCGAGCCGCTGATCGCGCATCTTCTGCTTGTCGACCGGGTTGGTGTAGCTGGTGAAGATCGCGTACCAGTAGCAGTTCTCGTCGTCGACCGGCACGTGCCACTGCGTGATCGTCATTTCCGTGCTCATGGGGATGACGAAGCCGTGCGGGAAGAGCTGGTTGGTGACGCGCACATGGGTGCGCTCCTCGTCGATCTCGCGCAGCGCGATCAGCCGCAGGCCATATTCGGTGTGTTCGACATTGATGATCGGCCGGTCGTATTCGCGCAGGATCTTTGTCATCGGCAGGTCGCTGCCGGCGGAGGCGCCGCGGAACTGCTTGCCGTAAGCCGTCGACGTATCCTCGTCCTCGAAGAAGCGGTGCAGATAGGAGGCGTGCGCGGGATCGATGCCGACCTCGAGGGCCTGAAGCCAGTTGCAGGCCATGTGGCCCTTGAACGCAAAAGTGTGCGTGCCGGGCGCGACAAAGCAGTCGAGCTCCGGAAATGCCGGCGGCTCACCCTCGCCGAGATAAGCCCAGAGGATGCCGCTCTTCTCGACCACGGGATAGGAACGCTGACGAATGTTCTGGCAAAGTTTTGAGTCCTTCGGCTCGGCCGGCGTCTCGATGCACTGGCCAGTGGCGTCGAACAGCCAGCCATGGAAGGCGCAGCGCAGGCCGCCATGTTCGAGACGTCCGAAGGCGAGGTCGGCGCCGCGGTGGGCGCAGTGACGATCGATCAGGCCGTAGCGTCCGCTCTCGTCGCGGAACAGCACCAGGTTCTCGCCGAGCAGTTTGACGGGACGGATCGGGCGCGCGCCCTCCAGCTCGTCGACCAGCGCCGCCGGCTGCCAGTAGCTCCGCATCAGCTTGCCGCAGGGGTCCTTCGGACCGGTACGGGTGATCAGGTCGTTCTGCTCCTGGCTCATCATGGCGGGCGTCCTTTGTCGGAGAGGCGTTTGTTCGCCTATTGAACGAATGGGCGAATTATGCCATGCCTTGGTCCGGCGGCAAGCAATATTTTGCAGGATGTTCCCGAACCTATGCCCAAGCTGAAGCGCAGCGAAAACGACGAGCGGGCGACGGATTTCGTCGAGAGCCTCGATCGCGGCCTGCGCCTGCTGCAATGTTTCGGCGCGACCACCGGCCCGATGACGCTGAGCGATCTCGCCCGGGCCGCAGAGCTGCCGCGCGCCACCGCGCGGCGTATGCTGTTCACGCTCCAGCGCGGCGGCTTCGTCGCCGGCGACGGAAAGCTGTTCTCGCTGACGCCGCACGTGCTGACGCTCGCGGCGTCCTACCTGCGCTCCAGCCAGCTCGTCGCCGTGCTTCAGCCGGTGCTCGATCGCGTCGCCACGGCAGCGCAGGAAATCTCCTCGCTCGCGGTGCTCGATGGCGACGACGTCGTGTTTGTCGCGCGCAGCAGCCCGGCGCGGATGTTTTCGGGTGGGCTCGAGATCGGCTACCGGCTGCCGGCGTTCTGCACCTCGGTCGGTCGCGCCATGCTCGGGCAGTTCGATGACGCAGCGCTTGCCGCACGCCTGAAGACAATGAAGCGCGAGATGTTGACGCCGCAGACGGTGACGGATCCCAAGGCGCTGCTGGCCAGTATCACAGCCGATCGCGACCAAGGCTATTCGCTGGTCGATCGCGAGGCAGAGCCGCATTTCCGCTCGATCTCGGTTCCGGTGCGCCGCTACGACGGCGTGATCGTCGCCGCCATCAACATGGGCGCCCATGTCGACCGCGTGCCGGCAGGGGAGCTGGTCGACCGGTTGCTTCCGCTGCTCCGCGAGGGCGCGGAGTCCGTGCGGTCGCAGCTGTTATAGCAACGATCGTTGGCGCCGCGCGTCCGCGGGCCTATAATCTCGTCACGCAAGACAACAGGGAGGACGCCATGAAACACACCATGGTTCCCAGTGATCGCGTGGAGCACGTCGGCGTCTACGGGCGCGACGGCGCGAAGCTCGGCTCGATCGAGCGGCTGATGCTCGACAAGGTGACCGGCACGGTCGCCTACGCCGTGATCAGGACTGGCGGGCTGCTCGGCACGCACCACCATTATCCGGTGCAGTGGGGCGCGCTGAAATACGATCCCGCGCGGCAGGCTTTTCGTGTCGAGGTGACGCAGGACGAACTCGCCAGCGGACCGTGCGAGTTCGACGGCGACGAATTTGACTGGGGCGATCGTTCGCAGCCCTACGCGCACCCAAATTATTGGTCGATCTGACGGCGCGATTGCAGGCGTCGCGCGCTGAGCCGCCTCACTTGGTCGCGGTGCGCCGGCGCGCGCTCTGTGTCAAAAGGCAAAAATGCCGCATGACACACCTCTCATCGCCACCATCGTCGTCGGACTTGGACTCGCCTTCGTACTTGGAACTATAGCGCAGCGGTTCCGCATTCCGCCGCTTGTCGGCTACCTGCTTGCCGGCGTTGCCGTCGGCCCGTTCACGCCAGGCTTCGTCGCCGACCAGGCACTTGCGACCGAGCTCGCCGAACTCGGCATTATCTTGCTGATGTTCGGCGTCGGCCTGCATTTTTCGCTCCAGGATCTGCTGAGCGTCCGGCGCATCGCCGTTCCGGGCGCCGTCGTGCAGATTGCGGTCGCCACACTGATGGGGCTCGGCCTTGCATGGCTGATGGGCTGGGGCGTTGGTGCGGGACTCGTGTTCGGACTGGCGTTGTCGGTCGCGAGCACGGTGGTCCTGCTTCGCGCGCTGCAGGAGCGGCGCCTGATGGAGACCGATCGCGGCCGCATCGCGGTAGGCTGGCTCATCGTCGAGGACCTCGCGATGGTGCTCGTGCTGGTGCTGTTCCCGGCGATCGCAAGCCTTCAGAGCGGCGGCGACAAGCCAGCCTTCGAGCCGCTGGCCGCGCAGGCTGGCTTCGGGCTTGCCGGCATCGTGATGCTGACCCTGGCCAAGATCATCGTGTTCATCGGGCTGATGCTGGTGGTGGGGCGCCGGGTGATCCCCTGGATCCTGCACTATATCGCGCATACCGGCTCGCGCGAATTGTTCCGTCTTGGCGTGCTTGCGATTGCGCTGTGCATCGCATTCGGGGCAACGAAGCTGTTCGACGTGTCGCTGGCGCTGGGCGCGTTCTTCGCCGGCATGATGCTGCGGGAATCGCCGCTCAGTGCACGCGCCGCGCAGGAATCGCTGCCGCTGCGCGATGCCTTCGCCGTGCTGTTCTTCGTCTCGGTCGGCATGATGTTCGATCCGATGAGCGTGGTCCGCGAGCCCTGGCCGCTGCTGGCGACGCTGGCGATTATCATGCTCGGCAAATCACTCGCGGCGTTCCTGATCGTGGTCCTGTTCCGGCATCCGGTCGCGACCGCGCTGACGATCTCGGCGAGCCTGTCGCAGATCGGCGAGTTCTCTTTCATCCTGGCCGAGCTCGGCGTCGCCTCGCAGATCCTGCCCAGCGACGGTCGCGACCTGATCATGGCCGGCGCGATCCTCTCCATCATGCTCAACCCGCTGATGTTCGCGGCCGCCACCTGGCTCGCGCCGCGTCTCGACCCGCGCCGGGATTCACCGCAGGCCGCGGCCGCCGTGCCCGAACCGATCCGCACCACGGACCTGACCGACCATACGATCGTGATCGGCTATGGCCGCGTCGGCGCGCTCGTCGGCGATGCCCTGAAACAGCGGCAATTGCCGTTCCTTGTCGCCGAGGTCGGCGAGAGTGCGCTGGCGAAGCTGAAGCAGGGCGGCATCGAGACCGTCATGGGCAATGCCGCGCAGCCCGAAATTCTCGGCGCCACCAATCCGTCACGGGCGCGGCATCTCGTCATCGCGATCCCCGAGGCGTTCGAGGCAGGGCAGATCGTGCAGCAGGCGCGTGCGGCCAATCCGGATATCCGCATCATCGCGCGGGCGCATGCGGATGCCGAGGTCGATCATTTGAAGGGGCTGGGGGCGGATGTCGTCATCATGGGCGAGCGGGAGATCGCGCGCGGCATGATCGAGGAGCTGGAGAGGAGAGTTCCAGATGCTGCCCAGCAAGATCCCCGTCCGCTCGAGGCCGGTTCGGTCGTTTGACCTGATCACGCCGCAGGGCCAGACCTACCGCTTTCCGCAGCCGACATTGTTGCAGCGGTTGTTGCGGTGGGGGCTCGCGCATGCGGAGACGGTGGCGATCTCCGCGGCAATCCTGGCGTTGATTTATGTGGCGGGTTTTGTGGCCGAGGCGCTGGATCACTCGGTGTTTGACGCGTGCAATGACAGGGTGGGATTGCGCAGGGTCGGTTAGCCTGCAACTGCGCGAAGCGCAGTCCGCTGGCGTAACCCACCGCGTCCCCAACTCGCGCTCTGTGTCACTGTCGGTTGCGCATCCAGTCGGCCAGGCCCGATATCGCCTTGTCGAGGTCTTGCCGCGCGGCAGCGTCCGTGACCGTCTCGTCCAGCGCGCCGCGCATGCAGAGCAGCCACGCATCGCGCTCGGCCTCGCCGATGGCAAAGCCGATATGCCGCTGCCGCAGCCGTGGATGGCCCTTCTCGACGGAATAGAGTTTTGGGCCGCCGGTCCATTCGGTGAGGTAGCGCTTCAGCACGTCCCTGATCAGTCCGAGGTCATCCGCGTGCATCGCGCGGATCATTTTCGCCTCCGGCAGCTTGTCCATGCGGTCGTAGAAGCGGTCGACCAGAAGGTCGATCGTGCCGCTGCCGCCGATCCGCTCGAACATGGAGGTGGTGACGTCGCTGGAGGTCATCGTGAGTCCTGTCTGGTGCAAGGCTCTTCATATCGTCTCCCTTTGCGAAACGAAAAGGGGACGCATGGCGTAGCTGCGCGCTCAGCTCTGCTCCCTCCCCCCTTGCGGGGGAGGGCAGGGGAGAGGGGTCGCCCAGGAAATGGTGTTGGTTGTCGCGAAGAAGAAGCGCGTTGCGCGAGTGATGGAGTCCCCGTGTGGACCCCTTTCCCGAACCCTCCCCCGCAAGGGGGGAGGGAACGCAGCGGAGGTCGGCGCGCGCGGATCGCCCTACAGCGCCACGCTGCGCAGGCCGAAACTCCGGGCTTCGTTCTGCAGCACCGGCCGCACCGCATCGATCAGCCTTGCAGCCGCCGCATCGACCGACAGCCCTGCCGTATCCACCACCGCCGTCGCGCGCGAATACAGCGGTTCGCGGCTCAGCAGGATGTTGCGCAGCTCGGCCATCGCGGAGCGGTCGTCCGCCATCGGGCGCAGGTCGCCCTGGCGGCGCACGCGGGCCATGTGCTCCTCGGGCTCGGCCTTCAGCCAGATCGTGTAGAACGACGACAGGATCTGGTCGAAGGTCAACGGCTCCGACACGATGCCGCCGCCGGTCGCCAGCACCATCAGCTCGTTGCGCGCGAGCAGCTGTTGCAGCGCTGCCTGCTCCATGCGGCGAAAGCCTTCCTGGCCGTAGAGCGCGATGATCTCGGCGACCGAGAGCCCGTTCTGCTGCTCGACCTCCTTGTTGAGCTCAACAAAACTCCAGCCGACCTTCTTCGCCAGCATCCGCCCAAGCGTCGATTTGCCGGCGCCGCGCAGGCCGATCAGCGCAATGCCGCAGAACGGCGCGCGCCGCGGCGCCGACGCACTGCCGCCGGCGAGAACGTCCTTGGCCTGAGCGATCTGCGCCGGCGTCGCCTTGCGCAGGAGATCGCGAAACATCTGCCACTCCGGCGTCGGATCGGCCGAGGGAAGCAGG
Source organism: Bradyrhizobium sp. MOS001 (assembly GCF_004634465.1). Taxonomy (NCBI): domain Bacteria; kingdom Pseudomonadati; phylum Pseudomonadota; class Alphaproteobacteria; order Hyphomicrobiales; family Nitrobacteraceae; genus Bradyrhizobium; species Bradyrhizobium sp. MOS001. Next base: position 80,610 of record NZ_SPVJ01000015.1, on the reverse strand, counting down.
TCCTCGAGATGCGCGCCCATCGCGTCGGAGACGCGGCGCAGCAGCACGATGGAGACGTTGCCCTTGCCGCTCTCGAGCTGCGCGATGTAGCGCTCCGAAATCCCTGATACCTTGGCCAGCACCTTGCGCGACATGCCGCGCAGCGCGCGCATGGTGCGCACGCGCTGGCCGAGCTGTTCGAGAAATCGGGATTCGGCGTCGGGACTGTCGGTCATGGACTGCAGATCATGGGCCTTCTTGAGAGGGTGTCCTGCGGCGCGTTTTAATGAAACATAATGCCTGCCAGCATTGACAGCAAGCCGCCGCGGTGTCTTTCTATGAATTATAATTCTAAATTCGGGGGAGAAGTCCGTGAGCGAGGGATCCTATAACGCGGTGACCTGGCTGCTCGACCGCAACGTCGAGGACGGCAGGGGAGGCAAGCTCGTCTTCGACGACACCGTCTCGCGGCTCACCTATGGCGAGCTCCAGCGCGAGACCCGGCGTGCCGCCAACATGTTGCGCCGGCTCGGGGTCCGCCGCGAGGAGCGCGTGGCGATGATCATGCTGGATACGGTCGATTTCCCGATCGTGTTTCTGGGCGCGATCCGTGCCGGCATTGTGCCGGTGCCGCTCAACACGCTGCTGACCGCGGACCAATACGCCTACATCCTCGCCGATTGCCGCGCGCGGGTGCTGTTCGTCTCCGAAGCGCTCTATCCTGTTATCAAGGACGTCGTTGGCCGCATGCCGGATCTCGAGCACGTCGTGGTCTCCGGCGCCAAGATGAACGGCCACAAGCAGCTCGCGGAAGAGCTCGCCGGCGAGAGCGACCAGTTCACGACCGCCGCGACGCATCCCGACGAGCCCGCATTCTGGCTGTATTCGTCGGGCTCAACCGGCATGCCCAAGGGCGTGCGCCACATCCATTCGAATTTGCAGGCGACCGCGGACACCTATGCGAGCCAGGTGCTCGGCATCCGCGAGAACGACGTCTGCCTGTCTGCGGCAAAACTGTTCTTCGCCTATGGCCTCGGCAATGCGCTGACTTTTCCGATGTCGGTCGGCGCCACCGTGGTGCTGAACAGCGAGCGCCCGACGCCGGCGCGCATGTTCGACCTGATGAACAGGTACAATCCCTCGATCTTCTACGGCGTGCCGACGCTGTTCGCGGCGATGCTCAACGACGAGACGATGAAGGCCGAGCGCGGCGGCAAGTCGCTGCGCATCTGCACCTCGGCCGGCGAGGCGCTGCCGGAATCCGTCGGCAACAGCTGGAAATCGCGCTTCGGCGTCGATATCCTCGACGGCGTCGGCTCGACCGAGCTGCTGCACATCTTCCTGTCGAACGCGCCCGGCGACATCAAATACGGCTCCTCCGGCAAGCCGGTGCCGGGCTATGCGGTGCGGCTCGTCAACGAGGCCGGCCAGGATGTCGCCGACGGCGAGGTCGGCGAGCTGCTGGTCGATGCGCCCTCCGCCGGCGAGGGCTACTGGAACCAGCGCCACAAGAGCCGCCGCACCTTTGAAGGTCCGTGGACCCGCACCGGCGACAAATATGTCCGCGATGGCGAAGGCCGCTACACCTTCTGCGGCCGCGCCGACGACATGTTCAAGGTGTCCGGCATCTGGGTCTCGCCGTTCGAGGTCGAGAGCGCGCTGATCACGCATCCCGCCGTGCTGGAAGCCGCCGTCGTGCCGGAAGCCGATCCGGAAGGCCTGCTGAAGCCGAAGGCCTTCGTCGTGCTGCGTCCGGGTGCGGCGACGGCGGACTTGCAGGAGATGCTGAAGGAGCACGTCAAGCAGAAGATCGGCCCGTGGAAATATCCGCGCTGGATCGACGTGGTGGAGTCGCTGCCGAAGACGGCGACCGGGAAGATCCAGCGGTTCAAGTTGCGGGAAGGGGCGAATTGAGCGTGCAAGCGGCGGGCTCGCTTGCTGACCCTCCCCTGGAGGGGGAGGGTCGCTTCGCATGGAGCGAAGCGCAATGCGAAGCGGGGTGGGGTGATCTCTCCACTCGGGCACCGCATCCGCCGAGAGACTGTCACCCCACCCCGTCTCACATCTCGCTGCGCTCGATGTGAGCCGACCCTCCCCCTCCAGGGGAGGGTACAGACGGAGCGAACAGGAATACGACCATGACCAACCTCACCCCCACCGGCTTCCTGACCATCGGTAGCGCCAGCCTCGAATACAAATGGCTCGCGCCACAAGCCGCTGACGCCCCCACCATCGTCATGCTGCACGAAGGCCTCGGCTCCGTCGACCTGTGGGGCGACTTGCCCGAGAAGCTGCAGCAAGCCACCGGCGCCGGCATCTTCGTCTATTCGCGCGCGGGCTACGGCCAGTCGAGCCCGGTCACGCTGCCGCGGCCGCTCGATTACATGCAGCGCGAGGCGCTGGATGTGCTGCCGAATATCCTCGACGCGATTTCCTTCAAGCGCGGCCTCCTGCTCGGCCATTCCGACGGTGCCTCGATCGCGACGATCTATGCCGGCGCGCATCAGGATCACCGCTTGAACGGCCTCGTGCTGATGGCGCCGCATTTCATCGTCGAGGATATCTCGGTGAAATCCATCGCAGCGATCAAGACGACCTTCGAGAGTACCGACCTCAAGGCGAAGCTGGCGCGCTGGCACAGGGATGTCGACAACGCCTTCTACGGCTGGAACGGCGCCTGGCTCGATCCGAAGTTCCGCGACTGGGACATTTCGGAATATCTCGCCTACATCCGCGTTCCCATCCTGGTCGTGCAGGGCAAGGACGACCAATATGGGACATTGCGACAGGTCGAAATTGCGCAGGAAGAGTGTTACTGTCCGGTAGATTTGAAAATTATTTCAGACGCGGGACATTCCCCGCATCGTGAAGCGCCGAGGGCGACGCTTGACGCGATTGAGCAATTTGCAAGAGCGGCCCTGCGCGACGATCAGGGACTTCAGGGACGCGCCGCATGATCCTGCGGAGGCACATCCATGAATGTGCCTTCGGATGCGAGCGGCCCGTTGCCGTGGCCGCGATGGGCCTATGTGCCGGGCGAGACCGACGGGGTCGACGCGGATTACGAGACGCTTGATTTGGCCAAGGCGCTGGTGCCCCCGGCGTTCCGCGGCTACGTGCCGGCGCGCCATCCGGCGCTGCGCTACGGGCTGGCGCTCAACGATCGCGGCTATTTCTGGGAATCGCAGGAGGTGCTGGAAGCGGTGTGGGCCGCAGCCCCGCAAGGCGGCCGCGAGCGCATCCTGCTGCGTGCCTGCATTCACATCGCCAATGCCAATTTGCGACTGCGCATGCAGCGGCTGCATTCGGCCGCGCGCCTGTTCGGCGACGCGCAGGCGGAGTTGCGGGCGCTGAACTCGCGCAAGGCGGCCGCGGGCGGCGACGGCTTTGTCGAGAGCTTCCCCATTCCGGCGCTGACGGCTCTGCTCCAGGCCAAGCTGGGCCGTTCCGAACTCTCGAAGGCGGACTGGATCACCCTGGGCGCCATTGTGCGGTCTCAATAGGTCTCATGAAACAAAGTGCATGCGATGGCCGTTAAGGGCTAGACGCTTTCAAAAAGATGCACTATTGTGCATCTAACGCTACAGCCAAAACGCATAACCAAGCTCAAGGGTGGCCCATGGCCGGGGAAGATCGGCGCCTCGCAGGCGGCGCGACATTCATCGATTTCCAGACCGAACCGTCCCGCTACAAGCACTGGAAGCTCGCGGTCGATGGCGACGTCGCCACCCTGACCATGGACGTCGACGAGAATGGCGGCCTGTTCGAAGGCTATCTGCTCAAGCTCAATTCCTACGATCTCGGCGTCGACATCGAGCTGGCGGACGTCGTCCAGCGCCTGCGTTTCGAACACCCCGAGGTGAAGGTCGTGGTGATGCGCTCGGCCAAGAACCGCGTGTTCTGCGCCGGCGCCAACATCCGAATGCTTGCGGGCTCGACCCATGCCCACAAGGTGAACTTCTGCAAATTCACCAACGAGACCCGCAACGGTATGGAAGACTCTTCGGAGAATTCCGGCCAGCGCTTCATCACGGTGGTGAACGGCTCGGCCGCCGGCGGCGGTTATGAGCTGGCGCTCGCGACCGACCACATCATCCTCGCCGATGACGGCTCGTCGGCCGTCGCGTTGCCGGAAGTGCCGCTGCTCGCGGTGCTGCCGGGCACCGGCGGCCTCACCCGCGTCGTCGACAAGCGCAAGGTGCGCCGCGACCACGCCGATTTCTTCTGCACCATCGAGGAAGGCGTGAAGGGCAAGCGCGCCGTGCAGTGGCGCCTCGTCGACGAGATCGCGCCGAACTCCAAACTTGAAGCCAAGGTCGCCGAGCGCGCCAAGGAATTCGCAGGCCAGTCGAAGCGCAAGGGCACCGGCAAAGGTATTGCGCTGACACCGCTCAGGCGCGTCATCGACGAGACCAGCATCCGCTACGGTTTTGTCAGCGTCGACATCGATCGCACGGCGCGCATCGCCACCATCTCGATCAAGGCGCCGGAGGCCGCTCCGCCGGCCGACATCGACGGCATGATGGCGCAGGGGCCTTCGTTCTGGCCGCTCCAGGTCGCGCGCGAGCTCGACGACGCCATCCTGCATCTGCGCATCAACGAGCTCGAGATTGCGATGCTCGTCTTCAAGAGCCATGGCGACCGCGCCCATGTGCTGGCATCCGATGCCTTCCTCGAAGCCAACAAGGCGCACTGGCTGGTCAACGAAATCAGGCACTATTGGAAGCGCGTGCTGAAGCGCATCGACGTCACCTCGCGCACGCTGGTGACGCTGGTCGAGCCCGGCTCCTGCTTTGCCGGCACGCTCGCCGAGCTCGTCTTCGCCGCCGACCGCTCCTACATGCTGATCGGCACGCGCCAGGGCGACAACCGTCCGCCGCCGTCGATCGAATTGTCGGCCATGAACTTCGGTCCGTATCCGATGAGCCACGGCCTGACCCGGCTGGAATCGCGCTTCCAGGCCGATCCGTCCGACGTCGAGCGTGCGGAAGCTACCATGGGCACCGCGCTCGACGCCGAGCAGGCGGAAGAGCTCGGCCTCGTCACCTTCGCGCTCGACGACATCGACTGGGACGACGAGGTGCGCGTGTTCCTCGAGGAGCGCGCCAGCTTCTCGCCGGACAGCCTCACCGGCATGGAAGCCAGCCTGCGCTTCGTCGGCCCCGAGACGATGGAATCGAAGATCTTTTCGCGTCTGACCGCGTGGCAGAACTGGATCTTCCAGCGCCCGAACGCGGTCGGCGAGGAAGGCGCGCTGCGCCGCTACGGCAGCGGCCAGAAGCCGAAATTCGATATGACGAGAGTTTAGCGAGTAGGGAGTGGTGAATGGCGAATAGGGATTTCCATTCGCTACTCACCATTCGCCATTCGCAAGCTCACGGTTCGATGCCAATCGTTGAATGAATCAGTCCCCCACGGGAGGTCCACCATGAACATCATGAACGTCGACTACTCGACCAAGATTCCCAACAACGTCAATCTCGCCGAAGACCGCCAGGTGCTGAAGGCGCTGGAAGGCTGGCATCCCGGCTATATGGACTGGTGGAGCGACATGGGGCCGGAAGGCTTTCAGGAGTCGCTGGTGTATCTGCGCACCGCCTATTCCGTCGATCCGCGCGGCTGGGCCAAGTTCGATTATGTCCGCATGCCCGACTATCGCTGGGGCATCCTGCTTGCGCCGCAGGAGGAAAATCGCGTCGTTCCGTTCGGCGAGCATTTCGGCGAGCCTGCGTGGCAGGAAGTCCCGGGCGAGTATCGCGCCATGCTGCGCCGCCTGATCGTGATCCAGGGCGACACCGAGCCGGCTTCCGTCGAGCAGCAGCGCCACCTCGGCAAGACCGCGCCCTCGCTCTACGACATGCGCAATTTGTTCCAGGTCAATGTCGAGGAAGGCCGTCATCTCTGGGCGATGGTCTATCTGCTCCAGAAGTACTTTGGCCGCGACGGCCGCGAGGAAGCTGATGACTTGCTGCGCCGTCGCTCGGGCGATGCCGATGCGCCGCGCATGCTCGGTGCCTTCAACGAGGCGACGCCGGACTGGCTGTCCTTCTTCATGTTCACCTACTTCACCGACCGCGACGGCAAGATGCAGCTGCACTCGCTCGCGCAGTCGGGCTTCGATCCCTTGTCGCGCACCTGCCGTTTCATGCTGACGGAAGAAGCGCACCACATGTTCGTCGGCGAGACCGGCATCACCCGCGTCGTGCAGCGCACTTGTGACGCGATGCGCGAAGCCGGCATCACCGATCCCACCGACATCGCAAAGGTTCGCGCGCTCGGCGTGATCGACCTGCCGACGATCCAGAAGAAGCTGAACCTGCACTATACGCTGTCGCTCGACCTGTTCGGCTCGGAGGTCTCGACCAACGCGGCCAACGCCTTCAACACCGGCATCAAGGGCCGTTATCACGAGACCCAGATCGACGACGATCACCAGCTCAAGAACGCCACCTATCCGGTGCTCAAGTTCATCGACGGCGAGATCAAGCTGGTAGACGAGCCGGCGCTGACCGCGCTCAACATGCGCCTGCGCGACGATTACAGCCAGGACTGCGTCAAGGGCATGCTGCGCTGGAACAAGGTGATCTCGACCGCCGGCTATAACTTCCAGCTCAAACTGCCCAACGTCGCTTTCCATCGCCATATCGGCGAGTTCAAGGGCATCCATGCGACGCCGGATGGTCTTTTGATCGACGATGCCATTTGGGCGAAGCGCAAGGACGAGTGGCTGCCCTCGACCGCCGACGGCGACTTCATCACCTCGCTGATGCAGCCCGTCACCGAGACCGGCAAGTTCGCCTCCTGGATCTCGCCGCCGAAGGTCGGCATCGACAACAAGCCCGGCGATTTCGAGTACGTGAAGATCGAGTCGTAAGAGTCAGGGTTCGACCCTCGCACAACGCAAATGGTGTCATCACCCGCCTTGTGCGCGATTGCGCACTGGAGCGGGTGATCCAGTATTCCAGAGGCGGCAGAGATAGATCGAGACGCTGCAGCGTACTGGATGCCCCGGTCAAGCCGGGGCATGACTGCGGAGTGTGACGCGCGCTCTGTGCTGAAACGCCCCGCCTACCCGGCGATCTCCAGCCCCGCATTCGCGTACACCACGCCGCCATCCACCGCGATGGTGTTGCCGACCACGTAATCACCCGCGCGCGAGGCGAGATAGATCGCCACGCCGGCCATGTCCTCATCGGTTCCGATACGCCGCGCCGGAATGCGCTTGGCGACCTCGTCCGCATGGTCGCGCGCGGCGCGGTTCATGTCGGACTTGAACGCGCCCGGTGCGATCGCGGTGACGTTGATGTTGTCCTTGATCAGCTTCGTCGCCATGCGCCGCGTCAGATGGATCACGGCGGCCTTGCTGGCGGCGTAGGAATAGGTCTCGCTCGGATTGACGAAGATGCCGTCCACCGAGGCGATGTTGATCACCTTGGCCGGCCGCTCGTGCGAGGCCGCCGCGCGCAGCGGCTTTGCCAGTGCCTTGGTCAGGAAGAACAGCGACTTGACGTTGAGGTCCATCACCTTGTCCCAGCCGCTCTCCGGGAATTCGTCGAACTCCGCGCCCCAGGCTGCGCCCGCATTGTTGACGAGGATGTCGAGCTTCGGCTCCAGCTTGATGATCTCGGAGGCCAGCCTGTCGCAGCCTTCGATGGTCGAGATGTCGATCGGCAGCGCGATGCATTCGCCCTCATATTGGGCGGAGAGCTCTTTCGCCGTCGCCTCGCACGGCCCGGCCTTGCGCGCGGTGATGTAGACCTTCGCCGCGCCTTGCGCGAGGAAGCCCGCCGCGATCATCTTGCCGATGCCGCGCGACCCGCCGGTCACGAGCGCGACACGGCCTTTGAGCGAGAACAGATCGTTGAACATGGAGCCTCCCTTGGTTGGCGACGTTTTGAGCGCGGCGGAGAGGGGAGTCAAGGAAGGCGCGAGAGTGGCGCGGCTGCGGTCCAACTCACTCGGTGTCGTCCCGGCGAACGCCGGGACCCATAACCACAGGGAGTAGTTTGGCGAAGACTCGTCGTTCGGTACTTCTACCAAATGTAATCGATGGATTCCGCGGTATGGGTCCCGGCGTTCGCCGGGACGACAGCGTGGCTACGCCGCCGCAATCCGGCGAAAGCCGTTCCACATCGCGGTCGCGGCGCCTGAGGTCAGCACCGGCAAAATTCGCGCGTCCTGGTAATTGCCGTTGAGCGAGACGCGCGGCAGCGCGGTCATGTGGCCGGCATTTTCTGCGAACAGCATGCCGGGCCGGGTCGTCACCGCGGTCTTGAAGCCGGCCGATGCAGCGAGAGCGAATTCGCGCTCGCCCGCGGCTTCGCGGTCGCCATAGGGGTAGGCGAAGTGCAGCACGGTACGGCCGAGCGCCTGCTCGATCCGCGCGCGGCTTACCGCCATCTCCTGTGCGGCGATCCCCTCGCTCTGCCTGGCGAGATTGCAATGGCTGATGGTGTGCGCGCCGATCGTGACCAGCGGATCGGCGGCAAATGCCTTCACCTCGTCCCAGGACAGGCACAGGCTGCGGCACAGTGCGGCCATGTCGACGTCGTATCTGGCGCAGAGCGCCTCGATCTCGCGCTTGAGATCATGTTCCCCCGGCAGCGCGCGCAGCCAATCGTGCAGGCGGTCGAACGCCATTTGTTTTGCGGCGGGGGTCGTTGCATCCAGCCGCAGCGCGGAATTGCCGATCTGGATGTCGATGTGTTCGGCCTTCGCGATCACGGTTTCCAGCGCGGTCCACCACAGACGTCCGGTGCCCTCGGCAAACTCGCTCGCGACATAGACGGCCAAGGGCGCGTCAAATTCGCGCAGAACCGGCAGCGCGAATTCGAGATTGTCGCGGTAGCCGTCGTCGAGGGTGAAGGCGGCGAAGGGGCGGGTGAACCGGCCCTGCACCAGCCGCTCATGCAGCTCGTCCATGCTGACGATGTCGATCCCGCGCGAGCGCAAATGGCTCAGCGTGGCGCGCAGGAAATCGGGGGTGACTTCGAGGTGCCGGTTCGGCTGGAACGCGGCCTCGCGGGCCGGCCGCACATGGTGCAGCATGAAAATGGCGCCGACGCCCGACAAGAGCGGGCGCAACAGGTGGTGCGCCCCGCTGAAATAGAGTGCCCCCAGCCCGGCGCGGATGACGTTGTTTCGGAGTTGTTTCATGACCGGCTGGCGAACTCTGGCATTCCACTTTCAACTTACGGAAGAACCCTTGAAGAAAAAGTTATTCCAATTGTCGACGCATGGCCTTCGGAAGGGCATCATTTCCGGTTTGACAGCCCGCCAAGGGTTTGTTTTGTCTCCGGTTCCAGAGTTCGGGTCGTTGAATGCAGAAGCTTTTCAGGTGGGCCAGCAAATGGTGGCCAGGGCTGATCCCCCTGGCCGTCATGTGGGGATTTGCGGCCTGGAATAATACCTTGCCGGTCGAGGCGGACCTATCCGCCCGCAGCTCGGCCGCGCTCAAGGAGACCGTTCTGGACAAGACCCGGATCGCGGTCGACGGCCGGGACGTCGGCCTGGCCGCGGACGCCTTTTCCGAGGAGGGGCGCCGCGATGCCGTGATGGCGGTCGAGCTCGTCCCGGGCGTGCGCCTGGTCGACGACCGGACCCGCCTTGTTCCCGAAGCAACGCCCTTCGTCTGGAATGCCGAGCGTGACGTGGTGCGGGTGACGCTGTCCGGCTCCGCGCCCCTGCCGTCGATGAAGGCGCGCCTGACCGAGGCCGCGCGCAAGGAGGTCAACGGGACCGAGGTCGCCGATCAGATGGGTCTCGCGCGCGGCGCGCCGCCGCGGTTCGAGGCGGCCGCGATGCTGCTGCTCGACCAGATCGGCAAGCTCAAGGACGGCAGGATCACGATCACCGACACCAAGGTCAATCTGTCGGGCATGGCGCGCGACCTCGGCGGCCGTGAGGCGATCGCGGCCGCGCTCAAGAACCTGCCGGAGGGCTTTTCGGTCGCCGCCAACGATGTCAAGGCGCCGCCCTACATCTTCCAGGCCTACAAGGACCCGGTCGCCGCGACCGTGACGCTGACGGGCTACGTGCCTGACAACAACGTGCACGCGGCCATTGCAACGAGTGCCTCGCGAAAGTTCTTCACCGAAAAGGTCGTCGACAATCTCAAGGCCAGCGTCGGCGCACCCGGCTCCTTCAATACTGCCGTGGTCACAGCGCTCGGCGGGCTGTCGCGGCTGTCGACCGGTACGCTCGTGGTGTCCGATCGCGAGGTGAAGCTGTCGGGCGACGCGCTCTATGAAGGGGCCGCCAACGACATCCGCGCAGGCCTCGGCAAGGACTTCCCGAAGAACTGGCAGTACAAGCCGGAGATTACGGTGAAGCCTGCCGCGGGCCCGGTCGACGGCACGGTCTGCCAGCAATTGTTCACGGAGCTCCTGAACAAGGGCAAGATCCGCTTCGCAACGAAACGCGCCGACATCGACCCGGATTCCGCCGGCATTCTCGACCACCTGATCGAGACGGCGCTGCGCTGCCCCACCACCAATATCGAGGTGGCCGGGCACACCGATGCCGACGGTGAGGACTCCTTCAATCAGGCTCTCTCGGAGAAGCGCGCGCAGGCCGTGATCGACTATCTGGTCAAGGCCGGGCTGCCGGCCACCCGCTTCACTCCGGTCGGCTATGGCGCCACGCAACCCCTCGCCGGCAATGACACCGATGAAGGCAAGGCGCAGAACCGCCGCATCGAATTTCTGGTGAGGTGATGATGCCCTATCTCGTCTCGTTCCATCTGGGCTGGCTGATCGGCTCGCTGCTGCTGGGCTTTTGCATGGGCTGGATCTCGGTGGTCCAGCGCGGCAACGGCACCTCGAAGGTGACCGCGCGCTGGCTCGCCGTGCTTGCCGCCGCCTTGGTCGCAGCCTCGTTCGCGCATGTGGTGCCCGGCCGCTTCGGCTATTGGCTCGATCTCGGGCTGGTCATGTTCGCCTGCTACCTCGTCGGCTGCACCATCGGCGCCTGGCTGCGCGACAGGGTGGTCTCGCGGAGCCAGCCGGCGGCTTAGGTCTTCAGGTTCGCTCGGAGGGCGGGCCTCTATCCAACATTGCGATAACGGCTTGATCGGCAAGCAAATTGCCAAACGATCGCAATGCGCTTGACATTAATACGTACGTACGTATTATTTTCCTTATGCCAAAGCCCTCACTCAAAGACGCCATCCTCGATGCCGGCCTGAAGGTCATGTTCAGGACCGGCTATCACGGCACCAGCGTGCGCGACGTCACCGCTGCGGCAGGCGCGCCGCAGGGGTCCTTCACCAACCATTTTCGCTCCAAAGAGGTGTTCGCCTCCGAGGTGCTCGACCGCTACTTCGACACCACGAGGGGGCTGGTCGCGGAGGCGCTCGACGACACCTCGCTGACGCCGCGCGCGCGGCTGCGGCGCTATCTCGACATCATCACCGGCCGGCTGGAGGTCGACGGCTATGGCCGTGGCTGCCTGATCGGTGACCTCAGCCTGGAGGCATCAGCCAGCAGCGAAATGCTGCGCGCGCGTCTCGCCGAAATCTTCGCGCAATGGCGCGCGCCGTTCGCCGCCTGCATCAGGGACGCCCAGACGTGCCGCGAGATCGCATCCGATTTCGAGCCCGAAGAGCTTGCCGATTTCCTGCTCGCGTCCTGGCAGGGCGCGATCCTGCGCATGAAGGTCGACCGCAATCCCAACGCCCTCGAACGTTTCAAGACCATCGCCTTTCAAACCGTCTTCAGGGAGCTGACATGAGCAAGCCAACTGAAATCGAGATTCTCAAAGCGTCCGTGCTGGGAAGCACGATGGCCTATCGCGAGGCGGGAGATCGCGATGCGCCCGCTGCCCTGTTCCTGCACGGCAACCCGACGTCGTCGCATATCTGGCGCAACATCCTGCCGCTTGTATCGCCGGTCGCACATTGCATCGCGCCCGATCTCGTCGGCTTCGGCCAGTCCGGCAAGCCCGACATCGGCTATCGCTTCGTCGACCACGTCCGCTATCTCGATGCATTCATCGAACCGCGCGGCATCAAATCGGCCTATCTCGTCGCGCAGGACTGGGGCACCGCGCTCGCGTTCCATCTCGCCGCGCGCCGGCCGGATTTCGTGCGCGGCCTTGCCTTCATGGAGTTCATCCGCCCGATGCCGACCTGGCAGGACTTTCACCACACCGAGGTCGCGGAGGAGCAGGACCACGCCGAGGCGGCGAGGGCGGCGTTCCGCAAATTCAGGACGCCGGGCGAGGGCGAAGCGATGATCCTCGAGGCGAACGCGTTCGTCGAACGCGTGCTGCCCGGTGGCATCGTTCGCAAGCTCGGCGAGGACGAGATGGCGCCTTACCGTGCGCCATTCCCCACGGCGGAGAGCCGCCGGCCCGTTCTCGCCTTCCCCCGCGAACTGCCGATCGCAGGCGAGCCCGCCGACGTCTACGAGACGCTCCAATCCGCGCATGCGGCGCTGGCTGCATCGTCCTATCCGAAGCTGTTGTTCTCGGGCACGCCCGGCGCGCTCGTCGCGCCCGAATTCGCCGAACGGTTCGCAGCCTCGCTGAATCACTGCGCATTGGTGCGCCTCGGACCTGGGCTGCACTTTCTCCAGGAGGATCACCCCGAGGCGATCGGCCGCTCCGTCGCCGGCTGGATCGCCGGCATCGAAGCCGTGCGCCAGCAGCGTGCTGCCTGAAGGCGGGCGAGATGGCTGATGTGACCATCATCTATTGCCGTCCCTGCGGCTACGAGAAGCGCGCCAAGGACGCCGCTGCTGCGCTGCGGCAGCATCTGGCGCTGGAGGCGGCTCTTGTGCCCGCCAAGGGTGGGATCTTCCAGGTCAGGGTCGGCGACAGCATTGTCGCCAGCCGCAGCAAGGGCCACTTTCCCGGTACCGACGAAATCGTGGCCGCCGTCACTTCCGCGTGGCACTGATCCGGGGCGGATTCCGATCGCTTCCTGAGGCCGCCACCGTCGCCGCGGCCTTTCGGCCCACCTGAAATCCCTGAACAACAGCGCCGGCCACCCCCTCTTTCGCCAGGCGGGGGCGGCCCATAGATTGACGTCGGCTTAAGTCGTGACGGAACATTGTGCGGTCGAAATCATCAAAACTTCATGGCGCCTGCGCAGGATTGCCATGGAGATTCGCGTCAGTCTTGCCGCCGAAAGCGCCAATCAGTGCATCAGGAGCCCGCAACCCTGCCTAAAATATTGAAGGCACGAGTTTTTGTTCGAATTGCTGAATTCCACTCCGCCCCAAAACGCGCTAGTGGAAGGGCATGGGGCATGCGCGATGCCGGAGCCGGCGGCAAGGGTTCGTTGAATGCCTGTGCGTCGTCCGCCTGTCCGCCGGCCACCCCGGCCGCTGAAGCGTTGTTCGAGGTCTAGATGCTGGAAGCCATACGCAGGGCGATGACGTTTCTGCGCCAGAAGCAAGTCCTGCATAAGCTTGGAGTTGTGATCAGCGTCGCGGTCATCGGCATCGCTTGCTATGTGCTCTACCACATGCTGCGGGGAATCGACGTCAACGAGGTCCTCGAAGCGATCAAGAGCACCGAGCCGAGCCAGATCGCGATGGCGGCGCTGTTCGTGGCCGCGGGCTATTTCACCCTGACCTTCTACGATCTGTTCGCCGTGCGCGCGATCGGCCACGCCCATGTGCCCTACCGCATCAATGCGCTCGCCGCCTTCACCAGCTATTCGATCGGCCACAATGTCGGCGCCAGCGTCTTCACCGGCGGCGCGGTGCGCTACCGCATCTATTCTGCCTATGGCCTGAACGCGATCGACGTCGCAAAGATCTGCTTCCTCGCCGGCCTGACCTTCTGGCTCGGCAATGCCGCGGTGCTCGGCCTCGGCATCTCCTACCATCCGGAAGCCGCTGCCGCGATCGACCAGCTTCCGCCCTGGCTGAACCGGATGCTGGCGATGATGATCATCGCGGGGCTGGTCGCCTATGTGGTCTGGGTCTGGACCCAGCCGCGGGTGGTCGGCCGCGGGCCCTGGACCGTGGTGCTGCCGGGCGGCCCGCTGACGCTGCTCCAGATCGCCATTGGCATCATCGATCTCGGCTTCTGTGCGCTGGCGATGTACGTGCTGGTCCCGGACGAGCCCAATCTCGGCTTCGTCGTGGTGGCGGTGATCTTCGTCTCGGCGACGCTGCTCGGTTTTGCCAGCCACTCGCCGGGAGGGCTCGGCGTGTTCGATGCCGCCATGCTGGTCGGCCTCTGGCAGATGGACCGCGAGGAACTGCTGGGTGGCATGCTCCTGTTCCGCGTCCTCTATTATCTCTCCCCCTTCGTCATATCTGTAATCTTGCTGACGTTTCGCGAGGTTATAATCGGCGCTCGATCGAAGCGCTTGCAGCAGGCGGCGCTCAAGCTCGACCCCGGCCCGGCGCGTGAAGCCGCCTATGTGAGAGAGCGCAGCGACACCGGCGCCTGACCGGCGCATCCCCTTTAGGAGAAGCCCGCCCCGATGGCGATCGACGCACCATCTTCTCCCTCCGCGCAGCCCTGGTCCGACCGGCTGCGGCACTCGACCGTCATCCTGATCGCCGCGGCGCTGGCGCTGTCGGTGGTGGTCTCGCTCGGCGAATTGTCGGTGATGCGGGCGGCGACGGTGTTCCTCTGCATCGCGGCCGCGGCGCTGATCCCTTGGAGGCTGCACGACAATGCCGCCTCGCGCGACGACACCCGCCGCGTCAACCCGGTCGAGAGCGCGGCGGTGGCCGCGGTCGTCGCCGGCATGCCGGATCCGGCGGTGCTGCTCGACCGCGCCGGGCGTGTCATCCATCTCAATGCCGCCGCCGCCCAGCTGGCGCCGGCGCTGCGCAAGAACGAGCTCGCCCAGTTCGCGCTGCGCTCGCCGGAGATCATCACCGCGCTGCGTGAATCCATCGCCACCACCGAGCCGCGGCGCACGACCTATCTCGACCATGTCCCGGTCGACCGCTGGATGGAGCTGACCATCACGCCGGTGCCGGTGCCGACCTCCTTCGGCGGCGCCGACAAATGCATGCTGATGACCTTCCACGACCAGACGCCGCTGCGCCGGGTCGAGGAGATGCGCGCAGACTTCGTCGCCAATGCCAGCCACGAGCTGCGCACGCCGCTCGCCGCGCTGTCGGGCTTCATCGACACGCTCCAGGGCCAGGCCAAGGACGATCCCAAGGCACGCGAGCGGTTCCTCGGCATCATGCACAACCAGGCGACCCGGATGGCGCGCCTGATCGACGATCTGCTCTCGCTGTCGCGGGTCGAGCTGTCGGCCCATGTGCGGCCCGACACCCTGGTCGACCTGCTGCCGATCATCTTCCAGGTCGCCGACGGGCTCGAGCCGCTGGCGCGGGAGCGCCAGGTCGAGGTCGAAACCCATCTGCCTGAGACCCCGGTGATGATTGCGGGCGACCGCGAGGAATTGCTCCGCCTGTTCGAGAACCTGATCGAGAACGCGCTCAAATACGGGGCGTCGGGCGGACGTGTCATCGTGTCGCTGGCCGCGGCGGCAGCCACTGATGGAACTCAGGAAATCCGGGTCATGGTCCGCGATTTCGGCCCCGGCATCGCGCCCGAGCATCTGCCGCGGCTGACCGAGCGGTTCTACCGGGTCGACGTCGGTGACAGCCGCTCGCAGGGCGGGACGGGGCTCGGATTATCGCTGGTGAAACATATTCTTAACCGCCATCGCGGCCGGCTTTTGATCGAGAGCGTGCCCAAGCAGGGCGCCGTTTTCACGGCCTGTTTTCCCCAGGCGAAGACCGCGGCCTCGACCTGATATTCAAGCGATTTCAATCGCTTGGCCGTGTCATCCAGCTGTCACGAAACCTTCGTAAAAGCACAGCCGACCGCTCCTAAAGGGGCGGCACGGGGAGCGCGATCGGGCGCGGATGGCGCTTCGCTCCCCTGTATGGAGACCACCATGAATTTCATCAAAACTATCGTCGCTGCCGGCTTGGTCGCCGCATCGGCGACGGCGGCGTTTGCTGCCGACATCACGGGTGCCGGTGCGACGTTCCCGTTCCCGATCTATTCCAAGTGGGCTGACGCCTACAAGAAGGAGACCGGCAACGGTCTGAACTACCAGTCGATCGGCTCCGGCGGCGGCATCAAGCAGATCCAGGCCAAGACCGTGACCTTCGGCGCCAGCGACGCGCCGCTCAAGGCCGAGCAGCTCGAGAAGGACGGCCTCGTCCAGTGGCCGATGGTGATGGGCGCCATCGTTCCGGTCGTCAACATCGAGGGCGTGAAGCCCGGCGAGCTGGTGTTCGACGGCGAGACCCTGGCCAGCATCTATCTCGGCAAGATCACCAAGTGGGACGACGCCGCGATCAAGAAGCTCAATCCGAACGTGAAGCTGCCGTCGGACGCGATCACCGTGGTCCGCCGCTCGGATGGTTCGGGCACCACCTTCAACTTCACCAACTATCTCGCTAAGGCCAGCGCGGACTGGAAGAGCAAGGTCGGTGAGGGCACCGCGGTCGAGTGGCCGGTCGGCGTCGGCGCCAAGGGCAACGAAGGCGTGTCGGGCAACATCAGCCAGACCAAGAACTCGATCGGCTACGTCGAGTACGCCTATGCCAAGCAGAACAAGCTGACCTACACCGGCCTCGTCAACAAGGCCGGCAAGCCGGTGCAGCCGACGGTCGAAGCCTTCCAGGCGGCCGCTTCCAACGCCGACTGGGCCAAGGCTCCCGGCTACTACGTCATCCTGACCGACCAGCCCGGCGACAAGTCCTGGCCGATCACGGCGGCGACCTTCATCCTCATGCACAAGGATGCCACCGACAAGGCAGCCTCGCAGGAAGCCATCAAGTTCTTCCGCTGGGCCTTCAAGAGCGGCGGCAAGGCGGCTGAAGAGCTCGACTACATCCCGATGCCGGACCCGGTCGTCCAACTGATCGAGAAGACCTGGGCTGCCGAGATCAAGAGCTAAGCGCTCTGTGTCCCGGACTGGGCGCCGGGATCTCACAAGACCTCCGCTCCGGATCGGCCTCGCGCCGCATCCGGAGCGCAAGACCAACAACAAGACCGACAACAAGCGTATATCAAACGGGCACAGGGGATCGGCGTGGCAGAGATGGCCGTTCAGAGCGATGTAATCGACGACGCCGGACCGTATGACCGCGCCAAGGCCTTGGGCGCCTTCAAGCTCGGCGACCTCACCTTCTACTGGATCACGCGGCTGTCCGCGATCTCGGTGCTCCTCATCCTCGGTGGCATCATCATCTCGCTGATCGTCGGCGCGTTCCCGGCGATGAAGGAATACGGCTTCGCCTTCCTGTGGACGCAGCGCTGGGCGCCGTCGGCAGATCCGCCCGTGCTCGGCGCGCTCGGCCCGATCTACGGCACGCTCATCACCTCCTTCATCGCGATGGCGATCGCCATTCCGGTCGGTCTCGGCATTGCGATCTTTCTGACCGAGCTCTGCCCGCAATGGGCGCGCCGCCCGATCGGCATGGCGATCGAGCTGCTCGCCGGCATTCCCTCGATCATCTACGGCATGTGGGGCTTCTTCGTGCTCGGCCCGTTCCTGGCCAACACGTTCCAGCCCTTCATGATCAAGATCTTCGACGGCATCCCGGTGCTGGGCGCGATCTTCGCAGGCCCGCCGTCCTATCTCAGCCTGTTCAACGCGGCGCTGATCCTCGCCATCATGGTGCTGCCCTTCATCACCTCGATCTCGGTCGACGTGTTCAAGACGGTGCCGCCGGTGCTCAAGGAAGCCGCCTACGGCGTCGGCTGCACCACCTGGGAAGTCGTGCGCAGCGTGGTGATCCCCTATACCCGCGTCGGCGTCATCGGCGGTGTCATGCTGGCGCTCGGCCGCGCGCTCGGCGAGACCATGGCGGTGACCTTCATCATCGGCAACTCGTTCCGCATCTCGTCGTCGATCTTCGCCCCGGGCACCACGATCTCGGCGGCGATCGCATCGGAGTTCGCCGAAAGCGACGGCCTGCACCAGTCCGGCCTGATCCTGCTCGGCCTGCTGCTGTTCGTGCTGACATTCTTCGTGCTCGCGGCTGCACGGTTGATGCTGATGCGTCTTGAAAAGAAGGCGGGGAAGTAACATGAACCCGATCTACGCACGCCGCCGCCGCATGGACATCGTCATCCGTGTGCTCTGCCTGGCTGCCGCTGCCTTCGGCGTCACATGGCTCGCGCTGATCCTGATGACGCTGCTCTACAACGGCATTGCCGGCCTGAACCTGGAGCTCTTCGTTGCGGACACGCCGCCTCCGGGCTCGACCGAGGGCGGCCTGCGCAACGCCATCGTGGGTTCGATCATCATGACCGTGCTCGGCGTCGGCATCGGCGCGCCGCTCGGTCTGTTCGCCGGCACCTATCTCGCCGAGTACGGCCGCAACGACCGCCTGACCTCGGTGATCCGCTTCATCAACGACATCCTGCTCTCGGCGCCCTCGATCATCATCGGCCTGTTCATCTATGGTGCGGTGGTGGTGCCGATGCGCGGCTTCTCGGCGATTGCCGGCTGCCTCGCGCTTGCGGTGATCGTCATCCCGGTGGTGCTGCGCACGACCGAGGACATGCTGCTGCTGGTGCCGAACGCACTGCGTGAGGCGGCCTCGGCGCTCGGCCTGCCGCGCTCGCTGGTGATCAAGCGCATCGCCTATCGCGCGGCGCGCTCGGGCCTCATTACCGGCGTGATGCTGGCCACCGCCCGCGTCGCCGGCGAGACCGCGCCGCTGCTCTTCACCGCGCTGTCGAACCAGTTCTTCAGCCTGGGTCTGAACAAGACGATGGCGAACCTGCCGGTCACCATCAACAATTTCGTGCAGAGCCCCTACGCCTACTGGAAGCAGCTCGCCTGGAGCGGCGCGCTGCTCATCACCCTGACCGTTCTTGCCCTGAATATTGGCGCGCGCATTCTGAGCGCCGAGAGGACCGCAAAATGAGTGATCTTTCCGTATCGATGAGCGCGGCCGGTGGTTTGCCCCAGGCGCCGGTGCTGCCCGAAGCTCCGGCCAAGGTGACGGTGCGCAACCTCAATTTCTATTACGGCGAGCACCACGCGCTGAAGAACATCAATCTGGCGCTCGGCACCAACCGCGTCACGGCGTTCATCGGCCCGTCTGGCTGCGGCAAGTCGACCCTGCTGCGCATCTTCAATCGGATGTACGACCTCTATCCGGGCCAGCGCGTCACCGGTCAGCTCATGCTCGACCAGACCAACGTCCTCGACCCCAAGCTGGACCTCAATTTGCTGCGCGCCCGCGTCGGCATGGTGTTCCAGAAGCCGACGCCGTTCCCGATGACGATCTACGAAAACATCGCCTTCGGCATCCGTCTCTATGAGAAGATCTCGAAGTCCGAGATGGACGACCGCGTCGAGAAGGCGCTGCGCGGCGGCGCGCTGTGGAACGAGGTCAAGGACAAGCTCAACGCCTCCGGCCTGTCGCTCTCCGGCGGCCAGCAGCAGCGCCTCTGCATCGCCCGCACGGTCGCGGTGCGGCCCGAGGTGATCTTGTTCGACGAGCCCTGCTCGGCGCTCGACCCGATCTCGACCGCCAAGGTCGAGGAGCTGATCCAGGAGCTGTCCGAGAACTACACGATCGCGATCGTCACCCACAACATGCAGCAGGCGGCGCGCGTCTCCGACAAGACCGCCTTCATGTATCTCGGCGAGCTGATCGAGTTCGACGACACCAGCAAGATCTTCACGTCGCCGACCGACCGGCGCACGCAGGATTACATCACCGGCCGGTTCGGCTGAGGAGACGGAACATGGGTTCTGAACATACCGCAAAGGCCTTCGACACCGACCTCCAGGAACTCACGCGCCTGGTCGCCGAGATGGGCGGCATCGCCGAGCGCATGATCGTCGATTCCGTCGACGCGCTGATCCGCCGCGACGTCGCGCTCGGCCAGCGCGTCGTGACCATCGACGCCGAGCTCGACGCGCTCCAGAAGAAGATCGAGGAGCGCGCCGTTCTCACCATCGCGCGCCGCCAGCCGATGGCGGTGGATCTGCGCGAGATCGTCGGCGCCATGCGCGTCGCGACCGATCTCGAGCGGATCGGCGACCTCGCCAAGAACATGGGCAAGCGCGTCGCGGCGCTGGAGACGGATTTCCATCCGCTCAAGCTGTTCCGCGGTCTGGAGCACATGACCGACCTCGTGCAGCAACAGGTCAAGTCGGTGCTGGACGCCTATGCCGCGCACGATCTGCCGGCGGCAATGGCGGTGTGGAAGGGCGACGAGGAAGTCGACGCCATCTGCACCTCGCTGTTCCGCGAGCTCCTCACCTACATGATGGAGGATCCGCGCAACATCTCGTTCTGCATCCATCTGATGTTCTGCGCCAAGAACATCGA
This sequence comes from Bradyrhizobium sp. MOS001, assembly GCF_004634465.1. Classification (NCBI taxonomy): domain Bacteria; kingdom Pseudomonadati; phylum Pseudomonadota; class Alphaproteobacteria; order Hyphomicrobiales; family Nitrobacteraceae; genus Bradyrhizobium; species Bradyrhizobium sp. MOS001. The sequence goes on along the minus strand of NZ_SPVJ01000015.1, from coordinate 60,334 downwards.
GCGCATCGGTGACCACGCCACCAACATCGCCGAGACCGTGTTCTACATGATCGAGGGCCAGGCGATCACCGACAAGCGGCCGAAGGGCGACATGACGACCTTCGCCACGACGGTCCCGAACACTTAAGGAGCGACGAACACCATGGGCGCACGCATTATGGTGGTTGAGGACGAGGAAGCTCTCACCGAGCTTCTCCGCTACAACCTCGAAGGCGACGGCTATGACGTCGAGACGGTGATGCGCGGCGACGATGCCGACACCCGCCTCAAGGAGCACATCCCCGATTTGATCGTGCTCGACTGGATGCTGCCGGGCCTCTCCGGCATCGAGCTGTGCCGGCGGCTGCGCACCCGGCCCGAGACCAAGCAGCTCCCGATCATCATGCTCACCGCGCGCGGCGAGGAGAGCGAGCGGGTGCGGGGCCTTGCGACCGGCGCCGACGACTACATCGTCAAGCCGTTCTCGGTCCCGGAGCTGCTGGCACGCGTGAAGGGCCTGCTCAGGCGCGCCAGCCCCGAGCGGCTCGCCACCGTGCTCGCCTATGGCGACATCGAGCTCGACCGCGACAAGCGTCGCGTGGCGCGCTCGGGCCGGCCGATCGATCTCGGCCCGACCGAATATCGCCTGCTGGAGTTCTTCCTGGAGCATCCCGGCCGCGTGTTCTCGCGCGAGCAGCTGCTCGACAGCGTCTGGGGCCGTGACATCTACATCGACGAGCGCACCGTCGACGTCCATATCGGGCGCCTGCGCAAGCTGCTCAATCTCGGCCGCGAGCAGGACCCGATCCGCACCGTCCGCGGCGCGGGCTACGCACTGGACGATCGCTTTGCGAAGGCGGAGCAAGCGTAAGGGGTTGCTGTGGCAGACGTGATTTAGCGGGCTGCCACCGCATCCTCGATGTCGTCCCTGCGAACGCAGGGACCCATAACCACAGGGAGTGGTTTGGCGAAGACTCGGAGTGATCATCCCGCGCAATAACTACGCGCCGGGATTATGGGTCCCTGCGTTCGCAGGGACGACACCGAGTGAGTTGAGCCGTCATCGCGTGACGGCGCCGTCTTCGTAGTCAGCTAATCCGATACCTCAGCGCGGACCCGGCTTCGCCGGCGCGCGCCGGCGATCGGCCGCGGGCTGATACGCCACGCGCGAGTGCTGGGCGCAGTAGGGCAGGCCGGAGAGCGCCTTGCCGCCGCAGAAGAAGAAATCCGGGCTCGAGGGATCGCCGACCGGCCAGTGGCAGGTGGCCTCGTTCAGCTCCAGCAGCGACAGCCGCTGGCTCATCGGCACGACGTTGTCGTAGGTGACCGGTTCGGCCTCGACCTCGACTTCGAAGGCTTGCGCCAGCGCGGTGTTGCCGCGCGCGATCGGGCGGGTCACCCGCATCATGTGCTGGGCGGGGCGTGCCTTGCGCGGCCGCGGCGCTGCCGATGAAGGGCTCTTGGCGCGGCCCGACAGGCCGAGCCGGTGCACTTTGCCGATTACGGCATTGCGGGTCACATTGCCGAGTTCAGCGGCGATCTGGCTGGCCGAAAGCCCGGCCTCCCAGAGCTTTTTCAGCTGCTCGACGCGATCATCCGACCAGGTCAAAACGGTCATTGCACCCTTTCCTTCGCCGGCGCCTGCCATCCTGGCGGCCGCACGGCGAATGCCTAAGCTTCGAAAAACCCGTGCCGCCAGAATCCCTTAAGGCTCGCCGGGCGCACCAGATGCGCCCGAACGCTTACGCCGGTACATGAGGACTTAGAGGATCAGAACTGCTGCACGAGATGTCGTATCTGACAAGCCAAACGCTACAATATGGCGTGACTCACGCGCAAGAGTCCGCCGACTCGCTTCCACATGTTCCGTGGCGGAAATACGCAAAATCGCCACCGCAAGACTACGGATTCTGCGTTTCGCGAGGCTTTCCGGGCGGCATTGACACCGGTTTCACCAGGCATAAGATAGTCTCGCGTGCCGCCCTTAAAAGGCGGCACGTTTCGTTTTCCGGGCCGGTCAATGGTGCGTTGCGCAATGCACGCTCACGCCGTCCGCAACATTCAAGTGATCGTCATGACTAACAGCGCAGCGCCGCATTTGCTCCCCGTTTTCGCCAGGTCCGACCTCGGTTTCGAGCGCGGTGAAGGCTGCTGGCTGATTGCGACCAATGGCGATCGCTATCTCGATTTCACCTCGGGCGTGGCGGTGAATGCGCTCGGCCATGCTCACCCTGCGTTGGTCAAAGCGTTGCAAGAGCAGGCCACCAAACTCTGGCACATGTCGAACCTGTTCCAGAGCCCGGACGGCGAGAAGCTCGCCGCGCGTCTGTGCAACGAAAGCTTCGCGGACTTCGTGTTCTTCTGCAATTCCGGCGCCGAAGCGCTGGAAGGTGTGATCAAGCTCGTCCGCCATCATCACTTCTCCAAGGGTCATCCGGAACGTTACCGCATCATCACCTTCGAAGGCGCCTTCCACGGCCGCACGCTGGCAACGCTCGCCGCGACCGGTTCGGCAAAATATCTCGAAGGGTTTGGCCCGCCGATGGACGGCTTCGACCAGGTCCCGCATGGCGATATCGACGCCGTCAAGAAGGCGATCGGTCCGCAGACCGCCGGCATCCTGATCGAGCCGATCCAGGGCGAGGGTGGCGTGCGTTCGGCAACGCCCGCCTTCCTGAGGGCGTTGCGCCAGCTCTGCGATGAGAAGGGCCTGCTGCTCGCGTTCGACGAGGTGCAGACCGGCATGGGCCGCACCGGCGATCTGTTCGCGCATCGCCGCACCGGCGTCACGCCTGACGTGATGTCGCTGGCCAAAGCGCTCGGTGGCGGCTTCCCGATCGGCGCGGTGCTGGCGACCGCGGACGCGGCTGCCGGCATGGGGCCCGGCTCGCACGGCTCGACCTTCGGCGGCAATCCGCTCGCGATCTCGGCTGCCAACGCCGTCCTCGACGTCATGCTCAAGCCCGGCTTCTTCGATCACGTGCAGAAGATGTCGCTGCTGCTCAAGCAGAAGCTCGCCTCCGTGATCGATCGTTATCCTGACATCGTCAGCGAAGTGCGCGGCGAAGGCCTTCTGATCGGCATCAAGGCCGTGGTGCCATCAGGCGATCTCGGCGCGGCATTGCGCAACGAAAAATTGCTCACGGTCGGCGCCGGCGACAATGTCGTGCGCTTCCTGCCGCCCTTGATCGTCACCGAAGCCGAAATCGAGGACAGCGTCGGGCGGCTCGAGCGCGCCTGCGCCGCGATCTCGTCCAGTCAGACCAAGCGGGCGGCGAGCTGATGAGCAAGTCCCCGAAGCACTTTCTGGATATCAACGAGCTCCCGTTGTCGGAGCTCAAGAGCATGCTCGCGGCCTCCTCCGCCATGAAGGCGAAGCAGAAAGCGCACCAGCCGGTGAAGCCGCTGGAAGGCAAGACGCTGGCGATGATCTTCGAGCGTCCCTCCACGCGCACCCGCGTCTCGTTCGACGTCGCCATGCGCCAGCTCGGCGGCGAGCCCATCATGCTGACCGGCGCCGAGATGCAGCTCGGCCGCGGCGAGACCATCGCCGACACGGCGCGCGTGCTGTCGCGCTATGTCGACGCCATCATGATCCGCATCCTCAATCACGAGGCCCTGCTGGAGCTGGCGGAATATGCGACGGTGCCCGTCATCAACGGCCTGACACGGCGCTCGCACCCTTGCCAGGTGATGGCCGACCTCATGACCTACGAAGAGCATCGCGGCCCGATCGAGGGCAGGACGGTGGCCTGGACCGGCGACGACAACAACGTGCTGGCGTCCTGGGCGCATGCCGCCGAGCGCTTCAAGTTCAAGCTCAATGTCGCGACGCCGCCGGAGCTTGCGCCGAAAAAGGTAATGCGGGACTTCATCAAGGCCACCGGCGCGCCGATCGTGCTCGGCACCGATCCCGAGGCCGCCGTGAAGGGGGCCGACTGCGTCGTCACCGACACCTGGGTGTCGATGGGCGACAAGGAAGGTGAGCACCGTCACAACGTGCTCAAGCCCTATCAGGTCAATTCGAAGCTGATGTCGCTGGCCAAGCCCGATGCGCTGTTCATGCATTGCCTGCCCGCCCATCGCGGCGAGGAGGTCACCGACGAAGTGATCGACGGCCCGCAATCGGTCGTGTTCGACGAGGCCGAAAACCGCCTGCATGCGCAGAAGGGCATTCTGGCCTGGTGCTTTGACGCGGTGAAGTAATCTCACTTGTAGCCCGGATGGAGCGCAGCGAAATCCGGGTTTGTGTCCGCAGTTGGAGTGGTCCCGGATTGGGCTACGCTCCATCCGGGCTACGCGGGCTATCGCGTAATCCTGTGGCTATGGGTCCCGTATCAGCGCTTTGCGCGCGCCGGGACGACATCGAATTTGCAGGATCCTGAGCGATCATAAGTGCATCCGGAACACACCACCCTTGAGCCCTCTTCCATTTTCCTCCATCGACCCCAGATAAAGCGCCATGGTTTCCCAATCCCCTGACATGAATACCGGGCCTGAAGGCCCGGTTCGCGCACCATCAGCGGTTCCCATCGATGACGCCGTGCTGCCTTACGAGGTCGACGCACTCGACGTGCGCGGCCGCCTCGTGCGGCTCGGTCCCGCGCTCGACGAGATCCTGACCAAGCACGATTATCCCGCTGCCGTGGGCAAGCTGCTCGGCGAGGCCATCGTGCTGACGACGCTGCTCGGCTCGGCGCTGAAGTTCGAGGGCCGCTTCATCCTCCAGGCCCAGACCGACGGTCCGGTGTCGTTCCTGGTCGTCGACTACATGGCGCCGGATCGCCTGCGCGCCTATGCGCGCTACGATGCCGAGCGCCTCGGCGAGACAAAAGATTCCGGCACGCTTCTCGGTAACGGTCATCTCGCCATGACCATCGACCAGGGTCCCGACATGAGCCGCTACCAGGGTCTGGTCGCGCTCGACGGCGGCAGCCTGGAAGATGCCGCCCACGAATATTTCCTGCGCTCCGAGCAGATCCCGACGCGCGTGCGTCTCGCGGTCGGCGAGGAGTGGCGCTCGAACGACGGCGGCAAGCATCGCTGGCGCGCCGGCGGCATGCTGATGCAGTTCCTGCCGAAGGCGCCCGAGCGCGCGCGGCAGGCCGATTTGCATCCCGGCGATGCGCCCGAAGGCGCGGAGGTGCATGCTGTCGCCGAAGACGACGCCTGGGTCGAGGCGCGTTCGCTGGTCGAGACCGTCGAGGACGTCGAGCTGATCGACCCCGAACTCTCCGGCGAGCGGCTGCTGTTCCGCCTGTTCCACGAGCGTGGCGTGCGCGTGTTCAATCCGCTGGTGCTGAAGGCGCAATGCTCCTGCTCGCGCGACGCGGTTGGTGCGATGTTGAAGAGCTTCTCGCCCGACGACCGCGCCGCCATGGTCAAGGACGACAAGGTCGTCGTGACCTGCGAGTTCTGCTCGTCGGTGTACCAGTTCACGCCGCACGAGGCCGGCGTGGAAGACGCGTAGGCGTCGCATCCTCCGTCGTTGCGCGCGCAGCGAAGCAATCCAGTCGTAGGGTGGGCAAAGCGCAGCGTGCCCACTATCTTATGCGCCACGTTTGGAATGGTGGGCACGGCGCTTTGCGCCTTTGCCCACCCTACGGCGCCTACGGCACCGGGCTAATTCAACACCCGCTTGTTGTCCGGGCTGTCCAGCGAGAACGTCGGCACGTCGATCTCGAAGCGTTCGCCGCTTTCACTGACCATCTGGTAGCGGCCGGTCATGAAGCCCGAGGCGGTCGCGAGCGGCACGCCGGAGGTGTATTCGAAGCGCTCGCCGGGAGCCAGGGTCGGCTGCTCGCCGACGACGCCCTCGCCCCTGACCTCCTGCTGGCGGCCGGTGGCGTCGGTGATGATCCAGTGCCGCGTCTTCAGCTGCACGGTTTCGTCGCCGGAATTGGTGATGACGATGGTGTAGGACCAGAAATAGCGGGAGCGGTCAGCCGACGACTGCTCCGGAACAAAGTTCGGCTCGACGGTCACTTCGATCTGGCGGGTCACGGCGCGATACATGGCGGCCATCATAACGAAAACCCGGCCGGGAACCAACGCCCGCAGGCGGTTTTGGTGACATCGTGCCGCCAGAATTGCCGAGGAAGTAGACCCAATGTGATCCGGCCGCTTTGCGAGACGACGGCCGGACCTGTACACTCCATGACACGTCGCGATTTGCGGAAGGGTTTCGAACCCCCGATGACCATTGCCGACCAAGTGACGGGATCGACGATCGCGGGAACCGGCAAGCCTGCGGAGGCCAGACCTGCGGAGGCGAAGCCGCGCTCCGCCGCGCCGGCCATCACGCTGCCCGCCATCGGCGAGCGCGAGCTCCGGCTCGACCTGTTCCGCGGGCTCGCGCTGTGGCTGATCTTCGTCGACCATCTGCCGCCGAGCCTTTTGACCTGGTTCACGATCCGCAATTACGGCTTCAGCGACGCCACCGAGATCTTCATCTTCATCTCCGGCTACACCGCGGCGTTCGTCTACGGTCGTGCCATGCTCGAAAGCGGCTTCGTCGTCGCCACCGCGCGCATCCTGCGGCGCGTCTGGCAGATCTATGTCGCCCACGTCTTTCTGTTCACGATCTTCCTCGCCGAAATCTCCTACGTTGCGACCAGGTTCGAGAACCCGCTCTACACCGAAGAGATGGGCATCATGGATTTCCTCAAGCAGCCCGATGTCACGATCGTGCAGGCGCTGCTGCTGCGCTTTCGTCCGGTCAACATGGACGTGCTGCCGCTCTATATCGTGCTGATGCTGGCGCTGCCCTTGATCTTGTGGCTGATGAAATGGCGGCCCGACGTGACGCTCGGCCTCTCGGTCGTGCTCTACGCGGTGACCTGGGAATACGACCTCTATCTGTCGGCCTATCCGAACGGCTTCTGGGCGTTCAATCCCTTCGCCTGGCAATTGCTTTTCGTATTCGGTGCATGGTGTGCGCTCGGAGGTGCGCGACGCATGTCGCGCATCCTGGCGTCCCGCGTCACGATGTGGATATCGATCGCCTATCTCGTCGCGGCGTTCTACGTGACGCTGACCTGGTATGTGCCGCAGCTCTCCCACTTCATGCCGAGGCGGCTCGAGCAGTGGATGTATCCGATCGACAAGGCCGATCTCGACGTGCTGCGCTTCACGCATTTCCTGGCGTTCGCCGCGCTCACCGTTCGCTTCCTGCCCCGGGAATGGCCGGGCCTGAAATCGCCCTGGCTGCGGCCGCTGATCCTCTGCGGCCAGCATTCCCTCGAGATCTTTTGTCTCGGCGTCTTCCTCGCCTTCGCCGGCCATTTCATCCTGGCCGAAGTCTCCGGCGGCGCAGCCATGCATGCGCTGATTAGTCTCTCCGGAATCCTGATCATGTGGGGCGTTGCATGGGTGATTTCGTGGTACAAGCGCGTGGCTGACAAGAGCGGTGCGAAAACCAAAAACGCCGTCGGCAACGCCGATCTGGCGGGAGGGGGCTGATGAAGGCGAAGGTTCTCCTGAGCCTGGTCCTGCTGTGCGGTAACCTCGCCGCGCCCCTGGCGCGCGCGGGCGATGCCGTGCCGGCTGCTCCGGCCGCGCCCCCGGCCTGCGAATTGCCATCCTATCTGCTCACCACTGAAAGCCAGCTTCCGAGGGTCGCCGATGCCATCAAGGCCGGCAAACCGCTCGAAATCCTCGTCATCGGCAGCCGTTCGACCACGATTCCGGCCTCGGAGGACAGCTCCTATCCGGCGCGCATGCAGGCCATCCTGCAGGACAGGCTGCTGCCGTCGGAGACCGTGCACGTCTCCGTAGAAATACAGAGCAAGAAGACGGCCGAGGAGGCGGCCGCCACCTTCGTTAAGCTGATGGAAGCAAAAAGGCCTACTTTGGTCATCTGGCAGACCGGGACTGTGGATGCTATCCGAGCGATTGATCCCGATGATTTTCGCGGGGCGGTAACCGAAGGGGTTTCCGCGCTGCAAAAAGCAGGGGCTGACGTCGTGTTGATGAACTTGCAGTACAGCCCGCGTACCGAAACCATGATCTCGGTGCCGCCCTATCTCGACAATATGCGGGTGGTGGCGCAGGAGCATGACATCCCGCTGTTCGACCGTTTCGCGATCATGCGGCAGTGGAATGATCAGGGTCAGTTCGACCTGTTCAGCCCGTCCCGCGGGCCAGAGCTGGCGAAACAGGTCCATGACTGCCTTGGCCGGGCGTTGGCACAGTTTGTGATCGACGCAGCCCATCTGGGGCCGGCCCAGCAGCAAAATTGAGGTCTAGCGTTAATGAGTTCTCTCCGCCCTTTTTGGTTGACTGCATGGCTGGCTGCGCCCGCGGCGGCTCTGCTGCTCCTGACGCCGGTGTCGCTGGCACCAGTGCAGGCGCAGGCCACGCAGGCAACGCCCGCGCCGCAGCAGGCCGCTAGTCCGGCTTCCGCTTCGCCTTCCCAGACCACCGTCGCCGCGACGTCCCACGAGCAGCGCGGCGTGACCGCCCGCGCCATCGACAAGGTGAAGCAGGTCGCGAAATCCGCCGGGGACATTTTCAGCCGCGTGCCCTGCCTCACGCCGAAGGGTGGCTCGAAGGCGATGGGCTCGCTGCCGCATGTCGCGGGCAAGCTCGTCGCCGGCAAACCCGTCGTGATCGTCGCGTTCGGCTCGTCGTCGACGGCAGGCTATGGCGCGAGCTCGCCCGATTTCAACTATCCGAACCGTCTCGCCGCGCAGCTCCGCCGGCAATATCCGACCGCCGACATCACCGTCATCAACGCCGGCGTCGGCGGCGAGGACGCGCCCGAGATGATGAAGCGCCTCCAGAAGGAGGTGATCGACGTGCATCCGGATCTCGTGATCTGGCAGGTCGGCACCAATGCGGTGCTGCGCAATCTCGATCCCGGTGACACCGCCAAGATGGTCGAGGACGGCATCTCCCGCATCCAGGCCGCTGGCGGCGCCGACATCGTGCTGGTCGATCCGCAATATTCGCCGGCCGTCAACCAGCGCAAGGAGAGCGCCGGCAAGATGGTGCACCTGCTCGGCAAGGTCGCCGAGCTCCGTCACGTCGGCATCTTCCCCCGCTTCGAGGTGATGCGCGACTGGCACGAGAATCAATCGATCCCGGTCGAGAGTTTCGTGATCGCCGACGGCCTGCATATGAACGATTGGGGCTATGCCTGCTTCGCGCAGATCCTCGGCGACGACATCATCCGCTCCGTCGGCCAGATCAAGCTCGGCGTCAACGTGCCCGCCGACGTGCGGACGTATCGGCCGATGTAGCTCGGTGCCGTAGGGTGGGCAAAGGCGCGCTCTTCGCGCGCCGTGCCCACCATCTATCGGCGATATGATCGTGAATGGTGGGCACGCTTCCGCCTTCGCTCTTCGAGCTACGGCGGACAAGTCGCTTTGCCCACCCTACGTTCCGAGCTCGTGAAGCCCTCACGCCTTCTCCAGCGCCGCAGTCAGATCCTCGATCAGATCATCCGCATGCTCGAGCCCCGCCGAGAAGCGGATGAAGCCCTCGCTGATTCCGAGCGCGGCGCGGTCTTCCGGCTTGAGGCGCTGATGCGTCGTGGTCGCCGGATGCGTGACGAGGCTCTTGGCATCGCCGAGATTGTTCGAGATTTTTGCAAGCTTGAGCTCGTTGAGCACGCGGAACGCACCCTGCTTGCCGCCCTTGACCTCGAAGCCGACCAGCGTCGAGCCGCCGCGCATCTGCTTCTTCACGAGAGCTGCCTGCGGATGATCGGCGCGGCCGGGATAGACCAGGCGCGAAATCTTCGGATGGCTCGCCAGCACGTCGGCGATGCGTCCCGCCGTCTCGGTCTGCGCGCGCACGCGTACGCCGAGCGTTTCCAGGCCCTTGAGCAGGACCCACGCGTTGAACGGCGAGATCGACGGGCCGGTCTGGCGCATGAAATTGTGGATGTGCTCGGCGATGAACGCTTCCGACGACAGGATGATGCCGCCGAGACAACGGCCCTGGCCGTCGATGTGCTTGGTCGCGGAATAGACCACGACGTCGGCCCCTAACGCGAGCGGGCTCTGCCAGATCGGCGTCGCGAACACGTTGTCGACGACGAGCCGCGCGCCGCCGCTGTGCGCGATCTCGGCGATCCCTGGAATGTCGAGCACGTCGAGCGTCGGGTTGGTCGGGCTCTCCAGGAAGAACGTCTTGGTGTTCGGCCGCAAGGCGCGCTGCCACTGGTCGAGATCGGCTCCGTCGACCAGCGTCGTCTCGATGCCGTAGCGCGGCAAGAGATCCTGAATGACGTAGAGACAGGAGCCGAACAGGGCGCGCGAGGCCACCACATGATCGCCGGCCTTCAGCGGCGCCAGGATCGCGGTCGTCACCGCGGCCATGCCGGTCGCGGCCGAGCGGGCGGCTTCGGCGCCTTCGAGCTCGATCATGCGGCGCTCGAACATCGAGATGGTCGGGTTGGAATAGCGCGAATAGATGAAGCCGGGGTCCTCGCCCTTGAACCGCGCCTCGCACTCCTCGGCGCTGTTGTAGACGTAGCCCTGGGTCAGGAACAGCGCCTCCGACGTCTCGCCATATTGCGAGCGCAGGGTGCCGGAATGGACCAGGCGGGTTTCGGGACGGTATTGCGTGGTGGACGCCGGGGACTTCGACATAGGACCTCCTCTGCGTGACCATCGAAAATGGTCACAAAAAAACCGGCCTGGATAACTTCCACGGGCCGGGATCACAGAGGTCCCCGGCCTGTTTAGCGACTTATTTAACGTGGCTGCAAGCCGGCCGGCTCAAATCACCACGGGATAAGTGATGCTCATATTCCGCAATGGCCTTTCCGTCAAGGCGTCCATCGGATAGCCGTAAAAGGCTGCTATTTCCCGCATGTCCGGATGCATTTGACCCCTGACGAGGACCCCCGGTTGAGCTTCACGGTTGCCGCCGACGCCAATGGTATCCTGCCCGACCGCATGATCGCGGCGATGGCGAAGGCGGGCCTCATCCTGCCCGCTTATGACTTCGTCGAAAGCCAGATCCAGCCGGCGAGCCTCGACCTTCGCCTCGGCGACATCGCCTATCGCGTTCGCGCCAGCTTCCTGCCGGGTCCCGGCGCGACCGTCGCCGAGCGCATCGACGAGTTAAAGCTGCACGAGTTCAGCCTCGCCGATGGCGCAGTGCTGGAGACCAACTGCGTCTACATCGTGCCGCTCTTGGAAAGCCTGGCGCTGCCGCCGGAGATCGTCGCCGCCGCGAACCCGAAAAGCTCGACCGGCCGGCTCGATGTCTTCACCCGTGTCATCGCCGACGGCACCCGACGCTTCGACATGATCGGCGCCGGCTATCACGGCCCGCTCTACGCCGAGATCAGCCCGAAGACGTTTCCGGTACTGGTCAGCGAGGGCTCGCGCCTGAGCCAGGTACGCTTCCGCACCGGAGATGCCATCCTCAACATCGACGAGCTCGAGGCGCTGCATGCGACCGAGCGTCTCGTCGATCTCGACGATGCCGATCTCACCGGCGGCGTTGCCGTCTCCGTCGACCTCTCCGGCGAGAAGGCCAACGGCTTCGTCGGCTATCGCGCCAAGCGCCACACCGGTGTCGTCGACGTCGACCGCCGCTCCGGCTATGCGGTGGAGGATTTCTGGGAACCGATCTCGGCGCGTCCCGACGGCAGCCTGATCCTCGACCCCGGCGAGTTCTACATCCTCGCCTCCAAGGAAGCCGTGCAGGTGCCGCCCGACTACGCCGCGGAGATGGTGCCGTTCGATCCCCTGGTCGGCGAGTTCCGCGTGCACTATGCCGGCTTCTTCGATCCCGGCTTCGGCTATGCCGGAGCTGGCGGGCAGGGATCGCGCGCCGTGCTCGAAGTGCGCTCGCGCGAGGTGCCGTTCATTCTCGAGCACGGCCAGATCGTCGGCCGTCTCGTCTACGAGAAAATGCTGGCGCGCCCCGACGCGATGTACGGCCAGCGCATCGGCTCGAACTACCAGGCGCAGGGCCTCAAACTATCGAAGCATTTTCGGGTGTAGCTCCACACTCTACTACTGTCATGCCCCGGCTTGACCGGGGCATCCAGTACGCCGCAGCCCCTCGATTGACTACTGCCGGGATGCAAGCTGAAATCCGGCTGCATGCGAGGTGGCGAGATGAGTGTTCAATCCGAACTCGACGCAAGAATCCTCGACGACGTCGCGGACGCGCTGATCTATTCGGATCGCTCTGGCACCATCACGCGCTGGAATCGTGCATCGACCGCCTTGTTCGGCTTCTCCGCCGACGAAGCGCTCGGCCAGAACCTCGATCTGATCATTCCCGAACATCTGCGCGCCGCGCACTGGAAGGGCTTCGAAGCTGCGCTTGCCACCGGGGCGATGAAGCTTGCGGGCAGGCCGACGCTGACCCGCGCGCTGCACCAGAGCGGACGCAAGCTCTACATCGAGATGACCTTCGCGCTGGTGCGCGATGCCGGTGGTGCCGTGGTCGGATCGGTCGCGATGGCGCGCGACGTCACCGAACGCGTCGAGCGCGAGCGTGGGGCCAGGCTTGCGCAAAATTCGTGATGCGGAATTGACGGGCTGGCGTGCAGGGCGCTCTGCCTGAGCGTCAGGTTGCCTCGTACAGGTCGCAGTGACACACTCGATCAAAACAACGATCGGGAGCGAACATGACCGCCGCAACAGACGCAGCACAAGAAGCGCAATGGAAGCGCTGGCGCGCGGTCGCCGACCTCTATCACGCCTATTTCACCGGACTCATCCTCACCGTCGTCACACGGCGCGGCACGGCGGATGCTGCCGAATTCGTCTTCCGCGTGTTTCGCCGCCAGCAGCAGGAGCGCTTCCTGCCGGGGCTCGAAAAGCTCGGTCTCAATCATCTGCCGCCGGCGGTGGCCGCCGCGCAATATCATTATCTCTCCAACTGGATCGGCGGCGTGCATGTCGAGTACATGTATGAGAGCGACCGCAAAGCCTGGATCCGCTATCCGCCGCCGCGCTGGATCTGGAAGGGCACCGCGATCTGCGGCGTGCCGGGTGAGGTCAGCCGCGCGATGCTGCGCGGCTGGCACGCCAACAATGGCGTCGCGCTCGGCGATACCAGGCTCGGCTTCGTCTGCACCAAGCAGAGCGTCGACGGTCAGGATGGGCTCGAAGGCTATTATTATCAGTACGACCACCAGCTCGGGCTGGATCAACGCCTGGTGTTCGCGCGCCATCTGGAAGCGCCGTTGTTCGACGCTAAAGCCGCGCCTGCCTTGCCCGTCGCGAGTTGGCCGAAGCCGCGGCTGGAAAAGGCCTACCGCAACTACGCGATGGAATATGTGCGCACCGCCGCGCCCGTCATGGTGCAATTGTTCGGCCCCGAAGACGCCGGCTATCTCCTGCACCTCACTGGCAAGCTGATCGGGATGCAGTATTTTGACGAGGTCGCCGCGGCGCTGTCTATGAGCCGTGGTGGCGCCAGCGAGTTCGCAGCGTTCCTGAACGCTCTGTTTGCCGCGCAGGATGACGCTGCCGAGACGACGGCATCAGAAGGCACGTTTGAATTTCGTCAGCAGAGCTGGAAGCTGATGGATGACGTCGCCGACTATCATCGCGTCTGCACCAGGGTGCTGGAAGGGTTGTTCGAGGGGCTCGCTGCCGGATGCGGGCGGCACATCGGCGTGCACCTGCGCCCGACAGCGGGCGGTCAGCCGCCGCTGGTGTGGACCATTGAGTAATTCCATCTGTTGAAATGCGCTGCCGCAGGGCACGCCTGCATCCGGCGCAGGAGGAATCGGCAATTGTCGTGCTAAGCCTGTCGCCGCGCCTTCCGCGCGAAGAAATTTATTGGCACACCTACGCATTGCCGCGCCGCGAATGGCCTGCGCCCGGGAGAGGACATGTCCGACATCGCCGAAATCCCGGTCGATGAACAAGAGCGTCCGTTGCCGCCGCCTCCGCGGCCGGTACGAAGCGCGCTGATGGACGGGCCGATTCTGCGCACGCTGCTCGGACTCGCCTGGCCGAACGTGGTCGCGCTGTCGGCCGGCACCTGTGTGGTGATAGCGGAGACCTCCTATATCGGCAGGCTCGGCGTCGAGGCGCTGGCGGCAATGGCGCTGGTGTTTCCGACAGTGATCCTGACCATGACGATGTCCGGCGGGGCAATGGGCGGCGCCGTGGCGTCGGCCATCGCGCGGGCGCTCGGCGCAGGCGACCGCGAGCGCGCCGGCACGCTCGCCGCGCATGCGCTCTTGATCGGCATCACCTTCGGCCTCGTCTTCATGCTGGGCATGCTGATCTTCGGGCCCAAGGTGCTGGAAATGCTTGGTGGCCGCGGGGATGTGCTGACGCATGCGGTCGCCTACACACAGGTGTTTTTTGGCGGGGCCGTGCTGCCGTGGCTGCTCAACACCATGGCCGGCGTGTTGCGCGGCACTGGCAACATGAAGCTGCCCTCGCTGTTGATGCTGAATTCCGCGGTCATGCAGGTCGTGCTTGGCGGCACGCTGGGCCTCGGGCTCGGGCCCGTGCCGCAGTTCGGCATGCGCGGCGTCGCGGCCGGCTCGCTGATCGCCTATTCCATGAACATCTGTGTGATGGGCTGGTACCTGTTCTCCGGCCGCGCCCGAATCGTACCGAAACTGCGCGGGCTGCGCGTTCAATGGGCGATGTTCTTCGATATCCTGAAGGTCGGCGCCATCGCCTGCTTCTCGCCGCTGCAATCGGTGCTGACGATCTCGATCTTCACCCACATGCTGGCAAAGTTCGGCACTGCGATCCTCGCCGGCTACGGCATCGGCGCGCGGCTGGAATTTTTGCTGACCTCGATCGCGTTCTCGTTCGGCATCGCTTCGGTGCCGATGATCGGCATGGCGATCGGCGCGGTGCGCATCGCGCGCGCCCGGCGCATCGCCTGGATCGCCGGTGCGAGCGCGTTCGTCGCCGTCGGCGCGCCGGCGTGCCTCGTCGCGCTGTTCCCAGATCTCTGGGTCAACATCTTCACCGACAGCGCCACCGTGCGCGCGACCAGCCATGAATATCTGTCGACGGTGGCGCCGTTCTACGCCTTCATCGGGCTCGCCTCGACAATGTATTTCTCGTCGCAGGGCGCGGCCAAGGTGATCGGGCCGGTGCTGGCGCAGACCGCGCGCCTGATCTACATCGCGGCGATCGGCTGGTGGCTGTCGACGCATGATGCCACCGCGCAGAGCTTCTTCTGGCTGGCCGCGAGCTCGATGGTCGTGCTCGGCCTGCTCTCGTGCTCCAGCGTGGTGCTGACACGCTGGGGGCCGCGCGAGACGAAACCTGCGATCAGGCCTGCGCTTTCGGGCGTTGCAGACTAGCGGTGTCTGTGGCGGCGATGGCCGCCACCGCCGCCGACATTGGCGAGCCGCATCAGCTGCGGAATCATCGCCATCATGTCGCCGCCGCCGGAACCACCCAGCATACCCATGATGTCGCCGCCACCCATGCCGCCCATTCCGGTCGGCATGTAGCCGCCTGCGCCCATCGGCGTGTAGTCGCCGTAGTTCGGCGCGCCGAAGCCACCGCCGAAATTGCCGCCACTCAGGCTGCCGCCGCCCCCCATCATGCCGCCGAGCCCGCCGCCGCCGTTCTCCATCATGCGGCTCATCATCGGACCCATGGTCTGCATCAGCATGGCGAAGCGGCGCTTGCCCATCTTCGCCTTCATCATCTCCAGCATCGGCGCCATCTGGGTCATCATGTCCTCGCCGCCGGCGCCTCCGCCGCCGAGGAACTGCGCCTTTGCCGGCGCGCTCGAGATCGAAAATAGCAGCAGCACGGCGGCCGCCTGGCAGATCACCTTATCCGCACCTCTCATGGCCTGCTCCTCGCGTGCGTGGCTCCGCCGGGAGAGCGGAGCCAACCGGACGCACGCGGCCATGGTTAGGGTCGGCGAGGGCAGGGCTCTGTGAGAAAGATCACGCAGCCACAGCCGGGAACGCCCGGTGTATCGCGGCGACGGCGTCCTTGGTCTGCCCCTGGACGTAAGCCGCAAGCTCGTTCGGCAGCATGTCGATGATCCAGACAAGGCGGCAGCTCGCCTCGCCCTCGGCGATCACCTGCACCGAGGCGCTGTAATGCCTGAGCCGCTCGTTGTTGATGGCGTAGACCAGCCGCTGTCGCGCATCGTCGCAATCGACCAGCACCTCGCGCGCCACTGATCCATTGGCGAAGGTGACGATGCGTGCATCACCGTCGAGCGTGCAGGCGGTGACGAAGCCCGGCGCCAGCCGCTGAGGCAGCGCGCCGAAATCGCGTACGGCGTCCCAGACGTCGCGGGCCGGGACGGGGAGGGAAATGTCGTTGTGGATGGAGGCCATGGTAGATTCCTATAATTTGGAGAAACAAGCGAGCCATCATCTCAGGCGTCATCGTCCGACTTGCCGCCTTCGCTAAGGCTTCGGCGGCCAAGTGAGTTCTTGGCCCGGCGAAGCCTTGGCGGAGACGGGATCGGGCGATCCAGTATTCCAGAGGCCGCTGTGATTGAATCGAGAAGCCGCGGCGTACTGGATGCCCCGGTCAAGCCGGGGCATGACAGCGTGTGAGGCGATGGCGGCCGACGCTCACACGCAAACCGCCTCGATGTTGTTGCCATCGGGATCGATCAGGAACGCCGCGTAGTAGGTCGGGCTATAGTCCTTGCGCGGGCCGGCGCCGCCATTGTCACGGCCGCCGCTCTTCAAGCCTTCGCTGTGGAATGCCTTGACCGCATCATGGTCCTTGGCGCGAAACGCGATATGCGCGCCGTCGGCCTTGCGTCCCTTGTTCAGGTGCAGCCAGAGCGCCGGCTCGCCCTTCGGCCCGAAGCCCGCATAGCCGTCGCCGCTCGAGCACAGGGCGTAGCCGAGCGGCGCAAGCACCGCGGTGTAGAAGCGCGTGGCGGCGTCGAGGTCGGCAACACGCAGTCCGATGTGGTCGTACATGATCGTCTCCATTGCAAAGCGCGCCGCGACTGGCGCGCGCCGGAGACGACCCTATTCAGTTGAGGGTAGCGCGCTCTTGGAGAATCTTGCGCTCGCCCTTCGACGCCTGCCGAAACTTCGTCGGCGACACGCCGGCGGCGCGATGGAAGGTGCGGACGAAATTGGAGAGATCGCCGAAGCCGACGTCATAGGCGACGTCGGTGACCGCGATGTCATCATCTGTCAGCAGCCGCGCCGCGTGGCGTAGCCGCGAGCGCACCAGATATTGATGCGGGGTGACGCCGAGCACGGCCGAGAACAGCCGCAGGAAATGGAACGGGCTGAGGCCCGCCTGCCGCGCCGCCTGTTCGAGGTCGACCTCGGCATGCGAGTTGGCGTCGATCCACACCGCGGCTTCGACTGCGCGGCGGCGGTCGCGTGCGGTGGGCGTGGCCGGCTTGCGCGCCTTGCCCGAGACGACATCGATGAAGCGGCCGGCGAGAATTTGACCGACCTCGTCGAGACCGAGGTCGCTGTTGCCATCTGCCGCCGTCTGGGCGAGCTCGCCCAGCACCATCAGCTCCGGCAGCGGCGGTGTCGCGCCGACCTGCCAGATCTCGCGTCGTCCCCCGAGGGCATCGACCAGGTCTTCGCTGAAGAAGAAGCCCAGGCAGACGTCGCCGCTGACATGCTCATGCGTGCAGGTGTATTCCTCGCGGGGAGCGCCGACCAGCATCGAGCCCGCCACCAGCTCGAAGAAGCCGGCGCGGCACTGGCAGCCGAAGCTGCCGGAGCGAACATACGCAATGGAATGGCCGGTGCGGCACTCCGCGAACGGCTTGTCGTCCGGTCCCGCATCGCAGCGAAACTCCGAGACCGTCATCGATTGCGTGGTCAGCAGCGTGGTCGCATCCATGCCACCCATCTAGGCATGATCCGGACAAGTGTGTAGCGGTTGTCCGACAAGATCATGCCCAAAAAACAAAGCTAAGGTGCGATTGCGATCGCGCCTTAGCTGGGCCTCGGTGGGGCAACGGGCAGCAGCACCTCGAACAGCGTCTTGCTCGCGACCGGATGGGCGCCCTCGAGCGCAAGCAGCCGCCGCTTGGAGATCACCCCGCCGTAAGGCGAGAGCCGGTCGGCGTAATTGCCGGCCTCCAGCACCCGGTGGCAGGGCACGATCAGCATGTAGGGATTTTTGGCGATCGCCTGCGCCACCGAATGCGCGGCGCCGGAGGCGCCCAGCGCCTTGGCGATCTCGTGATAGGTGCGCGTCTCCCCGCGCGGAATGGCGCAGGCGGCTTCATAAACGCGCCGGTGGAAGCCGGGGACGCCGCCGGCGTCCAGGCTGACCTCGGAAAAATCAGGGTCGCCGCCCTGCAGCAAGCCTGCGATGCCCTCGATCGCAAGCTCGGCATTCAGCGGAGGCTGCTGCTCGCGCGCCTCGGGATGGACCGCGAAAATCCGGCGGCGGGTATCGATCTCCCGCGCCTCCGGCAATTGCACGGCGACCACGCCGGTGCTGCTCCAGACGATGCCGCAGCGCCCTATGGCCGTGTTGAATATCGTGTAGCCACGCCCCAGCATGCACACGCCCCACTCAGTGCACGTCTCTCCCCAGACGCGCGATCATAACACCGCCACAATCCGGCGCACCCAAAATCTTGCCAGGACGTTAACAACCGTCCGGCCGGCCGCGCCAAAGCGCTTGGCGAGCGGCGCCGTCTCGGCTAATCAGGGTTGGCGTGAGATGCGCATTCGCGGGCGTAGTTCAATGGTAGAACGGCAGCTTCCCAAGCTGCATACGAGGGTTCGATTCCCTTCGCCCGCTCCATTCAAAAATTGATGGCCGCTGATTTGGCGTGTTGGATGTTTCTCCGACCCCTGGCCACGTTCATCTTGGCGTATCCGGAAGCATGAAGGGGCCGAAGATCCGCCAAATGGCGTCGGTCTCCCCAGCGTCGGTTAAAGTGGCCAATTTTTGGCGATGGCAATTCTTGGTGATGTAACGGATCACCGCTCGCGCTGCATTTCAGAAGGAGCGGCTTATTCATCCCGACGACACGAGATCACCCTGAGGGATGCTATGCGCTCTCGCAGTTCGGCGCGGCTGCGTATCGTGAAAGACTGCTGGCGCAGTTTTGATTGCCTGTCGTGCAGCGGCGCAGCCAACGACGCTCAATCTGATCCTTCATCTGATCCTTCGCGGCTGCATCAAGCGTTCGTCATCTAGGGCACTAAACTTGCCTTGGACAGCAGGGACTCATTGGTGCCGCGTTTCTGTTTCTGATTGTCGTGCAAAACATTCGGACCCGGCCTGTTGCCGGGCAAACGGAGGCATTGATGACGAATTCAGCACCTGTTTTCACCGCTGGCGGTGGCAGCGACGATGCGTTCACGCGCGTGTCGACCAGCGCAACCGGGGCGCAGGCGGATGGCGCGAGTGTCCAGGCAGCGTTCTCGCCCGACGGCACGAAAGTGGCGTTCGCATCCTATGCCGACAATCTGGTGCCCGGCGATACCAACGGTGCACCCGACGTCTTCGTGAAGGACCTTTCGACCGGGGCGATCACGCTCGTGTCGACCGATGCCAGCGGGGTTCAGCTGGGTGGCTACCAGCCGATTTTTTCGCCCGATGGCACCATGTTGGCGTTCGCAACGGGCGCCGACATCTTCGTGAAGGACCTGGCCACCGGTGCCCTCACGCGCGTATCGACGAGTGCCAGTGGGGAACAGGCGGACGGCTTATCGACCACCAACCCGATATTCTCGCCTGATGGCACCAAGGTTGCGTTCTATTCCGATGCCGACAATCTCGTGCCTGATGATACCGACCACGTGCGCGACATCTTCGTGAAGGACCTGACCACTGGCGCGATAACGCTCGTGGCGCCCAGTCCATACAACGGAGGACCCGGCGGCGGCGGGCTTGAGAATGGCTTTACCTTCCCCCCCTCGTTCTCACCCGATGGCACCAAAATCGTGTTCGGGTCGGCCACAGTGCGCGGCGACACCACCGAGATCTACATCAAGGACCTTTCCACCGGGGCCACCACACTGGTGTCGGAGAGCGCCAGCGGCGCTCGTGGGGATCGCGGCAGCTTCGACCCGGTGTTCTCGCCAGATGGCACCAAGGTGGCGTTCTATACCTTTGCCGACAATCTTGTGCCGGGTAGTTCTAACAACCTAATCGGCAACATCGTCATTAAGGATCTGACCACAGGCGCGGTCACGCTGGTATCGACCGATGCCGACGGAGTCCCGCAGAACAACGGCGAAGCCCAGAAACCCGTGTTCTCGCCTGATGGCACCAAGATTGCGTTCTATTCCAGTGCCACCAATCTCGTGCCGGGTGTCAATGCCGATCAGGTCGTCTATGTGAAGGACTTGGCCACGGGTGCCATCACGGCCGTCTCGACCAATGGGGGCAGGCCGTGGGAATTCGGGGGCGGCAGCCGGCTTCCCGTGTTCTCGCCTGATGGCACCAAGGTGGCATTCGAGTCTTTATCCAGCATTCTGGTGCCGGGCGATACCAACCATACCTACGACATCTTTGTAAGAGATCTTACTACGCGTTCCTTCACCGCAGCGAAGCTGACGGACAATGGCGCTGCCCATGTTTCGACATCGCAGGCGGGTTTCTTTGCCGGTGCCCACACGGTCGCGGTGGCACCGCAAGACGGCAATCTCGGCACACTCACGGCCACCATCGACGTTGCCGATGGCAAGGTGACGTGGAGCTATGATGTCTCTCATGCCAACATCGCTCCGCTCGCGGCCGGACAGACCCATACCGACATCTTCATCTTGGTCCTCGACGGCTTCTACGGGACACAGGGCATCACCGTGACGCTGACGGGAATCGATGATGCGCCCGTGATCAGCTCGGGCACGACGGCAAGCTTCGCGGAGAATGGCTCTGGCGTCGCCTACCACGTCGCGGCGACCGATGTGGACAGTCCCGCGCTGACCTATTCGCTGTCCGGCACTGACGCGGCTCTGTTCGACGTGTCGGCGACGGGCGATGTGACGTTCAAGTCCGCGCCCGACTTCGAGGCGCCGAAAGACGCGAACCACGACAACGTCTACGACGTCACCGTCGCGGTCAGCGACGGGACAGAGATCGCGACAAAGAACGTCGCGATCACGGTCACTGACGTGAATGACACCAGCGGCGGCGGTGGCGTTCTGACGGTCACCGGCTCGACCGGCTTCACGTCGATTGATCGGGCAACGATCAATATCAGCGTGACCGGCAATTTGCACGAGACCGGCCGCGCCGGTGTGATCAGCAACAGCACGATCAACAATCTCGGTTCACTGAGCGAAACCCAGGCGATGCTCGCCTTCGTGAACGATACGATCGCCGGCGGTTCCCTCGGTGCGATCGTCGCCAATGGCGGCACCATCACCTTCGACAACGTGCATCTGGACGGGACGTTGCTGGATGCGACATCAGGCGGACTCATCGAATCCGTTGCAGGCAGCGCCAACAGTTTCAACAATGTGACGCTCAAGGCCGGCGCCGTGTTTGACGTCAGTGCCGCAAGCGGTCTGTTTGTCAGCGGCACGCTGAACAACGGCGGCAAGATCGAGTTCTTCAATTTCGCGAAAGTCATCCTGACCGGCGACGCCACGATCATTGGCAATGGCGAGATCAAGCTCGATCCGGGCTCCTCGATCCTGAACAGCGGTGCGCATCACACGCTCGACCTTGACGGCGGCACGATCGACGGCGCCGGCACGATCGGAAACGGAGATCACAGCCTCACCTTGGATATCGGCTTCTCCGGCACGCTCGAGGCGAACGGGTCCCAGCCGCTTGCGGTCAACACCGGCAATTCCGTCACCAGCAGCGGCCTGATCGAAGCCGTGCATGCCTCGCTCGATTTCGACGACGCCGTTTTCAACACCTTTGGAACGATCACCGCCGATCAGGCCGGCACGATCGACTTCAAGAATGGATTGACCAATGGCGGTATCGTCAATGTGCACACCGGCAGTGAGGTGGATGTTTCGGGCAACCTCGTCAACAACGGCACTGTCCTGGATAGTGGCGTGCTCAAGGTCGATAATTTAAGCGGGACTGGCGCTGTCAACGTCAACAACGGGACATTGGTGGTCACTGGCAATCTAAGCAGCAATGTCGTTCTGACGGGTACGGACTCATTTGTCTTCGGACCCGATGCCAAACAAACATCCGGCGTCATCTCAAACTATACGCCAGGCACGACGCTGGTGCTGGATGGCTTCGACGCCAAGGTGAACGCGGCCTTCGACACTCAGACCAATATTTTGACGCTGACCGATGCGGATCATCATGCGATGACGCTTCACCTCGCGCCCGGATCCCTGATCCCGCAGGCCCACGGCGCGGCGCCGGATTTTCTGGTCTAGCGAATTTCCCCAAGGACACTTTGCCGAGCCCGCCATGTCCAGGCGGGCTGTGGCAATTCGCCAGGGAATTTGCCGCGCAAAAATTCTAATATATTAGCTCTTCGCATCCGGCATGCGCGCCCCGCCCGGCTTAAGCTTCTCCCGCCCTGATGGGTGCGGTCCTCCTGTCGGGCAATATTCGGATGAAAGCCATGGACCAGCAGAAACTCGACCGTGCGATCGGTCGTCGCTTGAAGACGTTGAGGACGCAGGCGGGCATGACGTTGAACGAACTCGCGACGCGCTCCGGTGTCAGCCGGGCCATGATCGGGAGGGTGGAGCGGGCGCAGAGCAGCGCCACCGCTGCGCTGCTCAACAAGCTCTGCGCGGCGCTCGATGTCACCCTCAGTGACGTCGTCGCGCTCGCCGAGAAACCGCCGGAGCGATTGATGCGGCTTGCCGACCAGCCGCTTTGGCGCGATCCCGACAGCGGCTACCGGCGGCGTCATGCCTCGCCGCCGGATGCGGCGAGCGGCATCGAGATCATCGTCGTCGACCTGCCGGCCGGAGCGCGCGTCTCCTACAGCCCCTGGGGCCGCAACGCGTTCACCCAGCAGCTGCTGATGCTGGAGGGTGCGGTCTGCGTGCATATCGACGCCAAGACCGTGCGGCTGCGCGACGGCGATTGTCTCGATTTCGACGTGATGCGGGCGGTGACCTTCGAGAACGAAACCAAACAGGATGCGCGCTACGTCATCATCACGCGGCGCGGCACATCGTACGGGAAAATGTGATGTCGCTAATCGTGCGGGATGCCACGCTGGAGGATGCCGAAGATATTTTGGCCATCTACAATTACGCCGCGATCAACACCACGGCGGTGTGGACCGACGGACCGGCCGATCTGGATTCGCGGCGCGAGTGGATGCGCGCACGGCAAGCGGCCGGCTATCCCGTGCTGGTTGCGATGAAAGGCAGGGACGTCGTCGGCTTCGCGTCATTCGGCGATTTCCGCCCCTGGCCCGGCTATCGCCACACCGTGGAGAATTCGGTCTATGTCGGCGTGCAACATCATCGGCTCGGCGTCGGCCGCAGCCTGATGGCCGCGCTGATTGAGCGCGCTACCGCGCTCAACAAGCACACGATGGTCGCCGCGATCGAGGCCTCGAATTCCGCCTCGACCGGGCTGCACGCGTCGTTCGGCTTTGCCGAGGTTGGCCGCATGCCAGAGGTCGGCTGCAAGTTTGGCCGCTGGCTCGATATGGTTCTCATGCAGAAGCGGCTTTCAAGCGGGGTGAGGCCGTGACGATGCAGGTCCGCACCGGCGACACCTTTGATCCCCGCGTCATTGCGCTGCTCGACCATCACGTCGCGGCTGCGCGGGCGCAGACCGCGCCGGGCAGCGCCCATGCGCTCGATCTCGCTGGGCTGCGCGCGAGCGACGTCGCGTTCTGGACCGGCTGGGACGGCGAGACGCTGGTCGCCACCGGCGTGCTGAAGATGCTCTCGGCCGACCATGGCGAGGTGAAGTCGATGCACACGCTGCAAACGACGCGGAGGCGCGGCTTCGGCGGCCAGATGCTCCGCCACATCATCGCTGAGGCCCGCGCGCGTGGCTCGCAGCGGCTCAGCCTCGAGACCGGCTCCTGGGATTATTTCAAGCCCGCGCATGCGCTCTACCAGGCGCACGGTTTTGTGCTCTGCGGCCCGTTCGAGGGCTATGTCGAGGATCCCAACAGCCTGTTCCTGACGCTCGACCTGACCGGCGGCTGAGGCCGCGCGGTGTAACCCGGGCCCGAAAACATCGCCCTGCGCCTCAAAATGAGTTGCGTACCTCAAAACACCTCGATAACCTTCAGCCATGGCCGATACTCTCACCGCGACCGCGCTGACGCTGAAGGACATCGCCCGCGAGGCGGGTGTCAGCCTTGCGACGGTCGACCGCG
This sequence comes from Bradyrhizobium sp. MOS001, assembly GCF_004634465.1. NCBI lineage: Bacteria > Pseudomonadati > Pseudomonadota > Alphaproteobacteria > Hyphomicrobiales > Nitrobacteraceae > Bradyrhizobium > Bradyrhizobium sp. MOS001. Next base: position 36,187 of record NZ_SPVJ01000015.1, on the reverse strand, counting down.
TCCTGCACAACCGCCCGGGCGTGCGGCCCGATACGGTCCGGCGCGTCAAGGCGGCGATCGAGCGCAACGCCTTCCAGCCGCACGTCGCCGCCGCCGAGCTCGCCCGCAGCCGTGCCCGCCGCTTTGCCTTCGTGATGCCGGCGGGGCCGAACCCCTTCATGCAGCAGATCGAGGCCTATCTCGGCGAGATGTCGGCCTGGCTCTCAGCCCGCCGCCTCGGCGTCGAGGTGGTCACCACGGATGTGTTCGACCCGTCCGTGCTCGCGGCCTCGCTGGAGGCGCTGTCCGGCGATTACGACGGCGTCGCCGTGGTGGCGCTGGACCATCCGGGGGTCCGCGCCGCGATCAACGATCTCGTCGACGCGGGGACCAGGGTCGTGACGCTGGTCTCGGACGTGCCGTCCTCGCGTCGCCACCATTATGTCGGCATCGACAACATCGCGGCGGGGCGCACCGCCGGCGCGCTGGTCGGTCGGCTGGTTGGCCAACGGTCCGGCAAGGTCGCGATCGTCGCGGGCTCGCAGGGCCTGCGCGACCATTCCGAACGCATCTTCGGCTTCAGCCAGGTGATGGCGTCGGAATTCCCCGATCTCAGCGTGCTGCCGGTGCTGGAAGGGCGCGACGAAGACGGCCGTTCGGAACAGGTTCTGGCGCAGCTGCTCGGCAGGCATGCTGACATTGTCGGCCTTTATAACGTCGGCGCCGGCACGCAAGGCGTCGCCAAAGCGTTGAGCGATGCCGGCCGCGGCAAGCAGGTGGTGTTCGTCGGACACGACGTCACCGCACTGACGCGCCGGCTGCTGTTGCAGGGCGTGATGGATGCCGCGATCTCGCAGAACCCCGGGCATGAAGCGCGCGCCGCCGTGCGCGTGCTGCTCGCGCTTGCGCGCGGCGAGCCGATCTTGCGCGAACAGGAGAAGATCAGGATCGACATCGTGATGCGGGACAATTTGCCCTAGGGGCAGGCGGATTTTCAGAACGGTCCGTTGTGGAAAGGGCGACTCTGAGATCGCGCACCGCAACAGGCGAAAGGGAGGATAGCGTGTATCTCGGTATCGACATCGGCACATCCGGTGTGAAAGCGGTGCTCGTGAGCGAAACCGGCGCGATTGTCGCGACGGCCGCGCGCGAGCTTGCGCTGTCGCATCCCGCGCCGCTGTGGTCCGAGCAGGATCCCGACGCCTGGGTCGACGCGGCGGTTGGCGCCGTCGACGATCTCGCCGCCCGCCATCCGCGCGAGGTCGCGCAGGTGCGCGGCATCGGGCTGTCCGGCCAGATGCATGGTGCGACGCTGCTGGACGAGGATGGACGGCCGCTGCGCCCCGCTATTCTGTGGAACGACGGCCGCTCGCACGCCGAATGCGTCGCGCTCGGGCGGCGCTGCCCGTCGCTGCACACGATCGCGGGCAATCTGGCGATGCCCGGCTTCACCGCGCCAAAGCTGCTCTGGGTCGCGCGGCACGAGCCGCAGATCTTCGAGCGCGTGGCAAAGGTGCTGCTGCCGAAGGCCTATGTGCGTTATCGTCTCACCGGCGAGATGGTCGAGGACATGTCCGACGCCGCCGGCACGCTGTGGCTCGATGTCGGTCTGCGCCGCTGGTCGGCGCTGCTGCTGCATGCCGTCGGGCTCGATCTCCACCACATGCCCCGCCTCGTCGAGGGCAGCGAGGTCAGTGCAGTGCTCGCGCCGGAATTCGCGCGGCGCTGGGGCACGGCGAATGATGTCGTGATCGCCGGCGGTGCCGGCGACAATGCCGCGAGCGCCATCGGGCTCGGCGCGATCGCGCCGGGCGATGCATTCCTGTCGCTCGGCACATCCGGCGTGGTGTTCCGCGTCACCGACCGGTTTGCACCGGCACCGGCTTCGGCCGTGCATGCGTTCTGCCATGCGCTGCCCGGCCTCTGGCATCAGATGGGCGTAATGCTGTCGGCCGCGGCTTCGCTGGCCTGGCTCGCGGGCGTGATGGAGACGCCGGCCGCCGCGCTCCTGGCGCCGCTCGGCGAGCGTGTCGACGGACCGAGCTCCATAAAATTCCTGCCCTATCTCGATGGCGAGCGCACGCCGCACAACGATGCCGCCGCCAGCGGCGCCTTCGTCGGCCTGCGCGGTGCGAGCGGGCGCAGCCAGATCGTGCAGGCCGTGCTGGAAGGCGTCGCCTTCGCCGCGCGCGACAACCTCGCGGCGCTGAGCGCGGCCAGCGGGCCAATCGCGGAGGTCGATCTCGTCGGCGGCGGCTCGCGCTCGCCGCTGTGGGCGCAAATCTGCGCCGATGTGCTCGGCATTCCCGTCCACCGCGTCGAGGAAGGCGAGGTCGGGGCCGCGCTCGGCGCCGCACGGCTCGGCCGGCTCGCCGCCACCGGCGAAGATCCCGCGGAAGTGTGCAAGCGCCCGCGGCGGCTCGCGAGCTTTGCGCCCCGCGCATCCGTCACTGCGGCCTATGACGACGCCTATCGGCGATGGCGCGAACTTTATCCTGCGTTGAAGGAGAGTCTTAAGTGAACGCACCAGCAAAATTCTTCGATGCAAGCGCCCCTGTCGCCTTCGGCGGCAAGGATGCGGGAAACACGCCCGCCTTCCGCTGGTACGACAAGGACCGGCTCGTGCATGGCCGCAGGCTCGAGGATCATCTGCGCTTTGCGGTCTGCTACTGGCATTCGTTCTGCTGGCCGGGCGGCGATCCCTTCGGCGGCGAGACCTTTCTGCGCCCCTGGCATCAAGGTGCTGATGCGATGGCGCAGGCACGCGCCAAGGCCGATGTCGCCTTCGAGCTGTTCCGCCTGCTGGACGTGCCCTTCTTCACCTTCCACGACGTCGATGCGGCGCCGGAAGGCACTTCGCTCAGCGAGTCCGTCGCCAATCGCAACGCGGTCGCCGATCTGTTCGAAGCGAAGATGGCCTCCGCAAAAGTCCGCTTGCTCTGGGGCACGGCCAATTTGTTCACGCATCGCCGCTACATGGCGGGTGCCGCGACCAATCCGGACCCCGAAATCTTCACCTATGCCGCCGGCCAGGTCCGCGCCGCGCTGGAGGTGACGCACCGGCTCGGCGGCCAGAACTACGTGCTGTGGGGCGGCCGCGAGGGCTACGAGACACTGCTCAACACCGATCTCAAGCGCGAGCTCGACCAGCTCGGCCGCTTCATCTCGCTGGTCGTCGAGCACAAGCACAAGATCGGCTTCAAGGGCCCGATCCTGATCGAGCCGAAGCCGAAGGAGCCGACCAAGCATCAATATGATTTCGACGTCGCCACCTGCTATGGCTTCCTGGAACGCTACGATCTCCTGAACGACGTCAAGCTCAACATCGAGCAGAACCACGCCATCCTTGCCGGCCACTCCTTCCATCACGAGGTCGCGCTCGCCGAGGCGCTCGGAATCTTCGGCTCGCTCGACGTCAATCGTGGCGACGATCTGCTCGGCTGGGACACCGACCAGTTCGCGATGAACGTGCCGGAGCTGGCTCTGGTGTTCCACGAGATCCTGAATCGCGGCGGCTTCACCTCGGGCGGGCTCAATTTCGACGCCAAGATCAGACGGCAGTCGATCGACCCCGACGATCTGATCCATGCCCATGTCGGCTCGATGGATGCCTGCGCGCGCGCGTTCCTCGCCGCCGCTGACATGCTCGATGCCGGCGCCCTCACCGCACCGCTCGCGCAGCGCTACGAGGGATGGGCGGGGCCCGAGGGCCGGGCCATTCTCGGCGGCCAGCGCTCGCTCGCCGAACTTGCCGACCGTGCGCTCAGCCCCGGCTTCGATCCGCAGCCGCGCTCGGGGCGGCAGGAATATCTGGAATCCCTGGTCAACCGCTACGTCTGAGGAACGCCGTCGATGACAAAGGCTGAAGCGACACCGGTCCTCGAGCTGACCGGCATCGGCAAGGAGTTCGGCGCAATCCGCGCTCTGCACGGCGTCGACCTGCAGGTCCAGCCGGGCGAGGTCGTCGGCCTGATGGGCGACAACGGCGCGGGCAAGTCCACGCTGGTCAAGATCATCGCCGGCAATTTCCGTCCCAGCCATGGCGAGATCCGCTTTGTTGGCAACGCGGTCCATTTCAACCGGCCCATCGATGCCCGCGCCGTTGGCATCGAGGTCGTCTACCAGGACCTCGCGCTCGCCGACAATCTGACGGCTGCTGCCAACGTCTTCCTCGGCCGCGAGCTGAAGCGCAGGTTCGGCCCGCTCGCACTGCTCGACCACAAGGCGATGGCGGCGCGTGCGCTGGAGCTGTTCGGCGAATTGCGCTCGGAGACGCGCCCCGACGATCTCGTCAAGCAGATGTCTGGCGGCCAGCGCCAGGCGGTTGCGATCGCGCGGACGCGGCTGTCCAACGCGCGGCTGGTCATGATGGACGAGCCGACCGCCGCGATCTCGGTACGCCAGGTCGAGCAGGTGCTCGGCCTGATCCACCGGCTGAAGGAGCAGGGCGTCGCCGTCATGCTGATCTCGCACCGTATGCCCGATGTGTTCGCGGTGTGCGACCGCGTGATCGTCATGCGTCGCGGCGAGAAGCGGGCCGACAAGCCGATCCACCAGACGTCGCCCGAGGAAGTCACCGCCCTGATCACTGGCGCGAAGGAGGCGGCGTGATGGCCATGCCCTTGGAATCTCCGATCAGCTTCACCAATGTCGGCCGGATCAGATGGTGGCAGCGCGGCATCTTCGCCTCCCAGACCGGCTATGTCCTGCTCGCGCTGGCGATGCTGCTGGTGGTGATGCATTTCGCCAGCCCCTATTTCTTCACCGAAGGCAACATGCAGAACGTGGCGAAGAATTTCTCCTTCATCGCCATCGCCACCCTCGGTGTCACCTTCGTGATCATCACCGGCGGCATCGATCTGTCGGTCGGTTCGATGATGTGCTTCTCGGCCATGATCACCTCCATGGTCATGACCGAGTTGTCGGCGCCCGGCTCGCCCGCGGGCTCGCTGTTTGTGCATATGGCCGCTGACGGCAAGACCGTGCTGGCCAACGTGCCGGGTCTGATCCTGCTGATCTCGATCCTCGCGGGGCTCGGCGTCGCGCTGATCGCGGGCCTCGTCAACGGCTTCTGTATCGCCGTGCTCGGCCTGTCGCCCTTCGTCACCACGCTCGGCATGCTCTCGATCGTGCGTGGGCTCGGCTACGTCGTCTCCAACGGCCGCGGCAGTTTTCCTGGCGGGCCGGACGCTGATTACTTCTACGCGCTCACCTCGGGCGATGTGCTCGGCGTGCCGGTGCCCTTCATCTACCTCGTGGTCCTCGCGCTGGCGATGGCCGTGGTCCTGCACCACAGTTCGTTCGGCCGCCACGTGTTCGCGCTCGGGGGCAACGAGAAGGCCGCCGAACTCACGGGCATACCGGTCGTGCGGGTGAAGATCGAGGTCTATGTGATCTGCGCGCTTGCCGCAGGGCTGCAAGGCATCATCATCTCCGGCTGGCTCGGATCGGCGCCCGCCAACATGGCGACGTCCTACGAGCTCAACGTGATCGCGGCGGCCGTCATCGGCGGTGCCAATCTCGCCGGCGGCATCGGCGGTCCGTTGGGGGCCATCGTCGGCTGCGTGCTGCTGGAAGTGATCCGCAACGGCCTCGTGCTGGCACAGGTCAGCTCCTACTGGCAGCAGACGCTGGTCGGCGTGATCATCATCCTGGCCGTGCTGGTCGACCGCATCCGCTCGCGGATGATCTGAAATGACGTCGTTCCGGGAGGGCAACGAAAATGTCGCCTGTCCGCTCCCCGGACGATCTTGAGAGGACGGGCGCCAAATAAGGGTGGAGGAAACAATGAGGAAACTTCTTCTTGCCGGCATCGCGGTCGCGATGATGGCGACGCCGGCGTTCGCCGCGAACTACCGTTTCGTGATCGTGCCCAAGGCGATGAACAATCCGTTCTTCGACTTCGCGCGCGACGGCTGCCTGAAGCGTGCCAAGGAGCTTGGCAACATCGAGTGCATCTACAAGGGGCCGGTGGAGCATGAGCCGACGACGCAGGCGCAGATCATCCAGGACTTCGTCACCCAGAAGGTCGACGGCCTCGCCATCTCGGTCGCCGACGTTGCGGCCATGACCAAGTCGATCGAGGCGGCGACCGCGGCCGGCATCCCCGTCATCACCTTCGATGCCGATGCGCCTGGCTCCAAGCGGATCGCCTATATCGGCACCAACAACAAGGAGTTCGGCGTCGCGCTCGGCAAGGAGCTCTTGAAGCTGCGGCCCGACGGCGGCAAATACGCGATGGTCTCGGGCGGTCCGGGCGCCAAGAATCTCGCCGAGCGCGTCGACGGCGTCCGCGAGGCGCTGAAGGGCTCGAAATGGACCGAGGTCGCGGGCTCGCCGACCTTCTGCAACGACGATCCGGCGCTGGCGGTCCAGCAGATGACGGATATGCGCACCGCAACGCCCGACCTCGCCTCGATCGTTCCCATCGGCGGCTGGCCGATGTTCGCCCCCGAAGGCTTCAAGGCCTTCGCCTCCAGGAACAAGAAAGACATCGACTCCGGCAAGTTCACGCTGGTCGTCGCCGATACGCTGAAGATGCAGCTCGAACTGCTGCGCGACGGTTACGCCAATGCGCTGGTCGGCCAGCGTCCGTTCGAGATGGGCGAGAAGGCGATGGATACGCTGCTCGCCATCAAGAAGGGCGAGAAGGTGCCGGAGATCGTCTATACCGGCCTCGATCTCGTGACCAAGGATAACGTTGCGCAGATGTTGAAGTAGGAGCGTCGCCAGCCCCGTGCTCCTGCGAGCCTCTCCCGCTTGCGGTTTCCGCAAGCGGGAGAGATGATTGGACGGTTGGAAGGAAGACTTTTGGAAGGCAATGGGAATGAAACGGTCGCGGCTCGGCTCCCTCGACGTCACCTCAATCGGTCTCGGTTCGGCCCCGCTCGGCGGATTGTTCACCGCCGTCAGCGATACCGATGCGTTCGCCACGATCGAGCGCGCCTGGTCGGCCGGCATCCGCTTCTACGATACCGCGCCGCTCTACGGCTTTGGCCTCGCCGAACGGCGGATCGGCGCTTTCCTGCGGCAGCAGCCGCGCGACTCCTACGTCATCTCGACCAAGGTCGGTCGTCTGCTGCGCGCGCCTGATGGCGCGGCCGCCGAGGACGCGCACTACAAGGGTACGTCGCGCGAGCGGCCGGTGTTCGACTTCTCCCATGACGGCGTGATGCGTTCGGTGGAGGAGAGCCTGACGCGCCTTGGGCTCGACCGCATCGATGTCCTGCTCGTGCATGACCCCGACGATCACTATGACGACGCCGTGGCCGGCGCCTTCCGCGCGCTCCAGCGCCTGCGCGCCGACGGCACGGTCAAGGCGATCGGTGCCGGCATGAACCAGTCGGAAATGTTGGTCCGTTTTGCCCAGGCCGTTGCGGTCGACTGCTTCCTGCTCGCCGGCCGCTACACGCTGCTCGACCAGGGCGCGCTGGATGCGCTATTTCCGGTCTGCCGCGAGAAGAACATCGGCATCCTGCTCGGCGGCATCTACAACAGCGGCATTCTGGCCAATCCGCATCCCGGCGCGAAGTTCAACTATCAGGACGCCGACGCGGCGCTGATCGCGCGTGCGCTCGAGCTCGACGAGCTCTGCCGCAAGCACGGGACCGAGCTGAAGGCCGCCGCGCTCCAGTTCTGCATGGCCCATCCGGCGGTCACAATTGCCGTGCTGGGCGCGCGCAACGCCGCGGAAGTTTCCGACAACATCGCGATGTCGGAGAAGGCGGTGCCACAAGCCTTCTGGCAGGAGCTGCGTGCGCGCAAACTCGTCGACGCACGCGCGCCGTTGCCGGGCGGAGCGTGAGGGCATGATCATCGACGGCCATCAGCATTTCTGGGATCCGACGCGCGCCGACTATCCCTGGATGGACGCGCCGGAATTGGCCTCGATCCGCCGCGCCTTCGGCCCCGCCGATCTCGCGCCGCTGTTGAAAGCAAACGGCATCGACGCGAGCATATTGGTGCAGTGCCGCTCCGCGCTGGAGGAGACCGAGGAATTCTTGCGGATCGCGCATGCGACGCCCTCGGTGATTGGCGTCGTCGGCTGGGCTGATCTGACGGACGGTGCGCTTGGCGACACGCTCGACCGCTTGCGCGCTTCGCCCGACGGCGACAAGCTGGTCGGCATTCGTCACCAGGTGCATGACGAGGCCGATTCGGACTGGTTGTTGCGCGAGGACGTTCAACGCGGCCTCACCGCAACGTTCGCCCGCGATCTCGCCTACGATTTTCTCGTCCGCACCCGCGAACTGCCCGCCGCGATCGCAACCGCGCAGGCCTTTCCGCAAGCGCGTTTCGTGCTCGACCACGCCGCAAAACCGCCGATCGCCGACGGCGGCAGCGCCGAATGGGCCGATCGCATCAAAGCTCTCGCGGCCTGCGGTAATGTCTGGTGCAAGATTTCGGGCCTGGCGACGGAAGCGGTGTGGAGTGACTGGGATGCGGAGCGGCTGTTTCCGTTCGTCGAACATGCCGCAACATGTTTTGGCGAGGATCGCCTGATCTTCGGCTCGGACTGGCCGGTGTGTCTGCTTGCCGGGAGTTATGGCGAGATCAAGGGGGCGCTGGAGGCGAGTTTGACGAGGCTCGGGCCGCAGGTTCGCGAGAAGGCGTTTGGTGTGAATGCGAAGGCTGCGTATCGGTTGGCTTGATTGCAGTCGATGCGCGCTTCTTTCTTCCTTCTCCCCTTGTGGGAGAAGGTGGCGCGAAGCGCCGGATGAGGGGTATGCCTCCGCGAACTCAACTCTCAAGATTCTCGCGCGGAGAGATACCCCTCACCCCAGTGAGCCTGCGTCTACGAGCGGAGATGCCCTCTCCCGCAAGGGGAGAGGGCACAGCAACGGGCAGTGTCGTCACGCGCCCGCGGGCACCTGGTCCAGAAATCCCGTGATGCTCCTGATGCGGCCGTCCTTCAGCACGGCGAAATCCGTCCCCTTGATCGGGCTGTCGACACCGTCGGGACCAAGGCCCCACGAAAAGCGGACATGCTCGCCGTAGCCGTTGGGCTCGCCGATCAGCGTGAACTTGAAGTCGGGAAAGCGCTGCTGCACGCCCGCGATCAGCGCGTCGATGCCGTCCCGGCCGTCGCCCTTCATCAGGGGATCGACATAGCTCGCATCCGCCGTCCAGTTCTCGCTGAGCAGTTCGCGACGGCGGCCTGCGGTGCGCTCGTTCCAGAGCTCGATGTAGCGGCGGGCGATGGTGACGGGGTCGGTCATGGTGTTCTCCTTCGATGGCGCCGTGTTCGGCTGTCTCGACTATCGAAGGTTCGCACGCGCAGATCGATTACCTCGGAGGTCATGCGCACGCAGAAAAGAAGCGCGATGATGCTCTCATCGCGCTTCGGACGTTCGCAACAATTTCAGCGCGAATTTACTTCGCCGCGGTGACCATGATCTCGACGGTGTACTGAGCCGCCGCGAGCTTGGCTTCGACAGTGGCGCGAGCCGGGGTGTTGCCGGGCGAGACCCAGGCGTCCCACACCGCGTTCATCTCGGCAAAGGTCTTCATGTCGGTGATGTAGATCGTGGCCGAGAGCAGCTTCGACTTGTCGGTGCCGGCCTTGGCGAGATGGCTGTCGATCGTCGCCAGGATGTCCTGGGTCTGCTTCGTGACGCTTTCACCGGCGGCCTTGTTGGCGACGACGCCGGCGAGATAGACGGTGTTGCCGTGCACGACGACCTGGCTCATGCGCGGGCCGGTTTCGAAACGCTGAATGCTCATTGGGGGATCTCCTGGTGGGAATGGCGGCCCTGTCTAACCCAGCGCCCCCAGCTCTGCCACCCCAGGCACGCATGCGTTGCCGGGCACGCATGCGTTGCCCGCTGATGCAAGCGTCGTTCACGGAAACTGACTGAAAAACGACCAGATCGTCTCGGCGCCGTCGATGTCGCGGTTCTGCGGCCCGAGCAGGCTGGTTGCAACCTTCGGGAAGCGGGCATCCGGAGCGAAGCCGGGCATGCGGTGGCCGCCATGGTTGATGCGATAGAGCACGACGTCGTGCCCTTTGGGACAGCGTGAGGAGATCCGTGTGACCGTAGACTGATCCGCGGGCGCCTTCTCGGGCAAATCGGTCACCTCGGCGTCGTCGGTCTCGCAACCATTGAGCTTGCGCCAGAAAGCCAGCGTCTCTTCGGTGGACCAGAACCCGTCTGCGGCATAATAGCTCGATCCCCGTCCTCCCTCGTAGGGGACCAGCGGGTCGGCCGTGCCGTTGATGAGCAGCATCGGCAACGGCCGCGATGGATGGCAGGTGACTGCGGCCTCATCCGTGAGATTCATGATCACGCTCGCGCCCGCCGCAAACAGATCGGCGCGCGCGCAAACCAGCGTCATCGCCATGGCGCCGCCATTGGAGATGCCGGCGACATAGACCCGCTTCGGGTCCGCCGTGCCGTTCGTCACCAGCGTCTCGACCAGCTTTGCGATGAAGGCGACGTCGTCGGTGCCCTCGGGCGGGCCACGCAGCGCCGGTCCAGCCTTCGTCCGCGCATCGGCCCAGGCATGGTTGAGGCCATCAGGAAAGACCACGGCAAAACCCTCGCGCTTCGCGACCTGCGGCCACGCCGTTCGCGCGACCATGTCAGCGCCGCGCTGGGTCTTGCCGTGCAGCACGACCACGAGCGGCACCAGCCGCTTCGCCGGCAGTTGCGCGGTGTAGGATCGCTTCACGCCGTTGACGTCGATCGTATCGGCGGATGCGGCCGAGGCTGCGGCCAATGCCGCAAGAAGCGCCCCGATCTGCATCCACCTCCGCATGATCTAGCCCACGGCCTTCGCCGCGGCGCGGCCGGCATTGCGGCCCGAGAACAGGCAGCCGCCGAGGAAGGTGCCTTCCAGCGAGCGATAGCCGTGCACGCCGCCGCCGCCGAAGCCTGCGGCTTCGCCGACCGCATAGAGGCCGGGAATGACGCTACCCTCGCTGCCGAACACGCGCGAGTCGAGATCGGTCTCGAAACCGCCCAACGTCTTGCGGGTGAGGATGTTGAGCTTGACCGCGATCAGCGGCCCCTGCGCGGGATCGAGGATGCGGTGCGGAGAGGCGGTGCGGATCAGCTTGTCGCCGATATAGCGCCGCGCATTGTGGATGTTCATCACCTGCGCATCCTTGACGTAGGGATTGGCGATCTCGCGGTCGCGCGCCTCGATTTGCATCCTGACGTGCTCGAGCTTGAGGAGGTCGCTGTCGGCGAGCTTGTTCATGGCCGCGACGAGATCCTCGATCTTGTCGCGTACGATGAAGTCGACACCATGGCTTTTGAATGCCTCCACCGGCGCCGGCGCGCCCTTGTTGGTGGCGCGGCGCAGGGTCATCCGCCAGCTCTTGGCTGTCAGATCGGGATTCTGCTCTGAGCCCGACAGCGCAAATTCCTTCTTGATGATGCTCTGGGTCAGGATGAACCAGGAATAATCATAGCCGGTGGACATGATGTACTGGAGCTGGCCGAGCGTGTCGGAGCCGGGAAACAACGGCGCCGGCAGCCGCGTGCCTGTTGCGTCGAACCACATCGAGGACGGGCCGGGCAGGATGCGGATGCCGTGGCGCGGCCAGATTGGATTCCAGTTCTGGATGCCTTCGACATAATGCCACATGCGGTCGCGGTTGATCAGCCGCGCGCCCGATTTCTCGGTGATGCCGATCATGCGGCCGTCGACATGCTCCGGCACGCCGGAGATCATGAACTTCGGCGGCTCGCCAAGCCGCTTCGGCCAGTTCTGCCGCACCAGCTCATGATTGCCGCCGATGCCGCCGGACGCCACGATCACGGCCTGCGCCTTCAGCGCGAACTCGCCGACCACGTTGCGCGACGAGCTCCTGCCACGCTCGACATTGTCAGGGGCGAGCACGGCGCCGCTGATGCCGTCCACCGTGCCATTGGTGATGGAGAGCGCATCGACGCGATGGCGGAACCTGAAAGTCAGCCGGCCGCTCTTCATGGCCTCGCGCGCGCGGCGCTCGAACGGCTCGACGATGCCGGGGCCGGTTCCCCAGGTGACGTGGAAGCGCGCACCGAATTGCCGTGGCCCATCGCGTCATAGCCGCCGCGCTCGGCCCAGCCGACCACCGGGAAGATGCGATGCCCCATCGCGCGCAGCCAATCGCGTTTCTCGCCCGCCGCAAACGCCACATAGGCCTCGGCCCACTGGCGCGGCCAGAAATCCTCGTCGCGGTCGAAGCCGGCGGTGCCGATCCAGTCCTGCATGGCAAGGTCGAAGGAGTCCTTGATGCCGAGCCGGCGCTGCTCCGGCGAATTGACCAGGAACAAGCCGCCGAACGACCAGAATGCCTGGCCGCCGATCGACTGCTCGCCCTCCTGGTCGACCACGATCACGCGCTTGCCCGCGTCGGCAATCTCGGTTGCGGCCACCAGTCCCGATAGTCCCGCACCGACGACGATGACGTCTGTCTCTTCAGCCATAGGTTCCCCCCTGTAGTTACCCGGGATTGAAGCCAGCGGTTGCAGCTGAGATCAAGGGTGTGGCGCATAAGGCATCGTTAACTTGTTCCGCTTTGGGATTAGGGCCGTCCGACTGCAGCGCGGGCGCAACACTGGATTTGAATTTGTTTTGAGCCAGCCGGCGTGCCTAGACAAAACCACGGTTAGGACGGACGCTAGCAACGCATCACCACCTGACACGCAGATTCGAATTCGACTGGGGCGGGGGACAATGAAGTTTCTGACGGGGTTGCTCGCGGCGGTTCTCCTGATCGCGGGCATGGGGGCTTCTCACGCAGTGGTTCGGATTGCGGATGACCGCGGTGGCCGGATCGGAACCTACGTCGACAGGTACCAGGATCTGCGCCAGTCAGGCGACACCGTCATCATCGACGGCCTCTGTGCCTCGGCCTGCACCATCGTCCTCGGCGCCATTCCGCGCGACCGCATCTGTGTGACCTCGCACGCGACCCTCGGCTTCCACGCCGCCTGGGATTTTGGCGCCAACGGCCGTGCGGTGACCAACTCCGAAGCGACCCAGATGCTCTATGCGATGTATCCCTCGCAGGTGAAGCGCTGGATCAACCAGCGCGGCGGCCTCACCCCGCACATGCTCTTCCTGAGGGGCAAGCAGCTCCAGGCCATGTACAAGCCCTGCTACCTCGACGCGCAGGCCTCGACCAACCGACCCCTGCGCCGGGCTCTCCCGCAAGCGGAAGAGCTGGAGTCCGCTCGGGGCCAGCTGCTTCGCTGACGTCATCGGCGCGATCTGACTCCGGGAAGTATTCCTTGGAACACCCGCGGCGCTTGCCCGGGCCCGGGCCAACACCTATTTGAATGGCAGGGAACCGGGGCCTTCGCCCCGATCGTTGTCATGGCTCAACCACTGCACCCGGCCCAACCGCTACAGGACAATTCGCCCACTGCCGGCCGGCTGCCGTTCGTGCTGCTGTTGGCTGGCGCGGGGATCGGCGGTCTGGTCGTGCTCGGCGCGCTGGCGCTCTGGTTCCACTACGGCAGCCAGGTATTCTTCGAAATGATCAGGACCGGCTTTGCCGCCTGCTTCTGACCTGCGACAGGAAGTTTTCCGCTCATGAGCTCCACTGCCCGTCCGCTGGTGATCGCGACCGCCTTCGCTGCAAGCCTCGTCGTCGGACTGCTGATCGTGTTCTGGGCGATGGGCGGGGTCAGCAAGGTGGCGCAGCCCGCCGCGATCGGCGGCCCGTTCCAGCTCACCGACCAGCACGGCAAGGCCGTCACCGACAAGAACCTGAAGGGCAAGCCGACCCTGATCTTCTTCGGCTATACTCATTGCCCCGACGTCTGCCCGACCTCGTTGTTCGAGATCTCGGAGGTGCTGCGCGCGATGGGCAAGGATGCCGACAAGGTCAATGCCGTCTTCATCTCGGTCGATCCCGAGCGCGATACGCCGGCGACGATGAAGGACTATCTGTCGAGCTTCGACCCGCACCTCGAAGGGCTCAGCGGCGACCCCGCCGAGACCGCCAAGGTGATCACCTCCTACCGGGTCTATGCCAAGAAGGTCCCGACCAAGGACGGTGACTACACCATGGACCACACCGCGCTGATCTACCTGATGGACCGCGACGGGCGGTTCGTATCGCCGTTCAACATGAAGCGGACGCCGGAAGAGGCCGCGGCCGATTTGAAGCGGTATCTCTGAGGGCCCTTTCGGGCGCAGTCCTCTCCACATCGTCATGGCCGGGCTTGTCCCGGCCATCCACGTTCTTCGGGGGGTGCTAATGTTCGTGGATGCCCGGGCCTTCGCCTCGCCGGATGGGCTTCGGCCCCGCAGGCGGGACAAGCCCGGGCATGACGGCTGAGAGACCTTTACCCATCCCGCAATCGGCGCTCGCGTTCCCGGCGGGATGGTCTATAACGCCTTCCGATCCCAACGAAATTCGTTCATTTCCCGCCGATGGCCCCGTCGCGACAGGCAAAATCGTCCAAAACCGTGCGCCGCGTCCTGACCGGGCTGGTCGCCTGCGCATGTCTGCTCGTAGGCCTGCCCGCCGCAAAGGCGCAGGCCCCGGCCCCGGCCAAGCAGCCTCCGGCAGCGCCCCAGGCCACGCCGCAGGTCGCGCCTCAGGCGGCCCCGCAGGCTGTGCCCGGCTTCTGGGACCCGCGGCGGCGGCCGGAGCGGCCCGACCTGTCGCGCCTGACCGTGATCCGCTTCCTGACCGAGACCGACTATCCGCCGTTCAACTACACCGGCGCCGACGGCAATCCGGCCGGCTTCAACGTCGATCTCGCCCGCGCGCTGTGCGAGGAGATCAAGGTCACCTGCACGGTGCAGATGCGCCGCTTCGAGACCCTGGTCGACGCGCTCTCCTCCAACCGGGGCGATGCCATCATCGCCTCGATGGCGGTGAGTCCGCAGCTCCGCGTCCGCGTTGATTTCACCGATCCCTATTACCGCGTGCCGGCGCGCTTCGCCTCGCGCAAGGACGCAGTGATGCCGGAGATCCGGCCCGAATATCTCGAAGGCAAGAAAGTCGGCGTCATCGCCGGCTCCGCGCACGAAGCGTACCTCAAGGCGATGTTCACCGACGCCGAGCTGCACCCCTATCCCAACGACGATGCGATGCGCGCGGCGTTGCGCAAGGGCGAGGTCGATTTCATCTTCGGCGACGCCATCTCGCTGGCGTTCTGGATCAACGGCACGGATTCCGGCGATTGCTGCGCCTTCTCCGGCGGCCCCTTTGTCGAGAGCCGTTTCTTCGGCGAGGGCATCGGCATCGCCGTCCGCAAGGGCAACGACGTGCTGCGCCAGGCCCTGAACTGGGCCCTGTTCCGCGTCTGGGAGAAAGGCCGCTACACCGATCTGTGGCTGCGGTATTTTTCGGTGAGCCCGTTTTAGTGCCGTAGGGTGGGCAAAGGCGCGCTAGCGCCGTGCCCACCGTCTTTGGCAGTGGTGGGCACGCTTCGCTTTGCCCACCCTACGATTCCACGATAAAGGCGCTGCTACTTTTGCATTCTGCCCGGAAATCGCTATTTTCCGCGGCCTGGAGGCCCCTGAATGTCTGTCATCGATCTTGCCGCGAACCCGAGCGATCTGCGTGCGCTCGCCGAACAATCCAACGCCTGGCCGTTCGAGCAGGCGAAGGCCATTGTCGCGCGGCTGAAGAAAAGCCCGAAGGACGAGGTGCTGTTCGAGACCGGTTACGGCCCGTCCGGCCTGCCGCATATCGGCACGTTCGGTGAGGTCGCGCGCACCTCGATGGTGCGCCATGCCTTTCGCGTGCTCACCGAGGACAAGATCAAGACGCGCCTGCTGGCGTTCTCCGACGACATGGACGGGTTTCGGAAAGTGCCCGACAACGTCCCCAACAAGGAGATGCTGGCCGCGCATCTCGGCAAGCCGCTGACGCGGGTGCCGGATCCGTTCTCCAACGAGTACCCGTCGTTCGGGCACCACAACAACGCGCGCCTGCGCGCCTTCCTCGATCATTTCGGCTTCGACTACGAGTTCGCGAGCTCGACCGACTATTATACGTCCGGCCGCTTCGACGCGACGTTGCTGAAGATGTTAGCTGCCTACGACAAGGTGATGGCGATCATCCTGCCGACGCTCGGCCCCGATCGCCGCGCCACCTATTCGCCGTTCCTGCCGATCAGTAAGACCACCGGTGTCGTGCTCCAGGTGCCGATGATCCGGCGCGACGTCGCGGCCGGTACCGTGACCTATGTCGATCCGGACACGAACCAGGAAGTCGAGACGCCGGTGACGGGCGGCAACGTCAAGTGCCAGTGGAAGGCCGACTGGGCGATGCGCTGGGTCGCGCTCGGCGTCGACTACGAGATGGCCGGCAAGGACCTGATCGACTCCGTGAAGTTGTCCGGTGCGATCGCCAAGGCGCTCGGCGCCACGCCGCCCGAAGGTTTCAACTACGAGCTCTTCCTCGACGAGAAGGGCCAGAAGATCTCGAAGTCGAAGGGCAACGGCCTGACCATCGACGAATGGCTGCGCTATGCGTCGCCGGAATCGCTGTCGCTGTTCATGTATCGCGAGCCGAAGGCGGCCAAGCGGCTGTATTTCGATGTCATCCCGCGCAACGTCGACGACTACCAGCAGTTCATCGACGGCTTTGCGAAGCAGGATGGCAAGCAGCAGCTCGGCAATCCGGTCTGGCACGTCCACAACGGCCATCCGCCGAAGGGCGACATGCCCGTCACGTTCCAGCTCCTCTTGACGCTGGTGTCGTCGTCGAATGCGGAGAATGCCGAGACGCTGTGGGGCTTCATCGGTCGCTATCGTCCCGGCGTGAGCCCGCAAACGCATCCGAAGCTCGATGCGATGGTCGGCTATGCCATCAACTATTATCGTGACTTCGTGGCGCCGACGAAGCAGTTCCGCGAGCCGACCGAGGTTGAGCGCGCCGCGTTGCAGGATCTGCGCGATGCGCTGTCGCAGCTTCCGCAGGAATCCTCGGCCGAGGACATCCAGAACGTCGTCTACGAGATCGGCCGCCGCGAGCCGTTCCTCGACCAGGTCAAGAAGGGCAAGGACGGCCGTCCGGGCGTGACGCTCGACTGGTTCAACATGCTCTACCAGGTGCTGCTCGGCCAGGAGAAGGGCCCGCGCTTCGGCTCCTTCGTTGCGGTCTACGGCGTGCAGAACGCGGTGAACATGATCGACGGCGCGCTGGCGCGAAGTGCGTAATAGATGCCGTAGCCCGGATGTCGCTACGCTCATCCGGGCTACAGATTTGAAGCGCGCCTCAGATCGAGCGCAGCACGAAGCGCCGGTTGTCCTTCTGCACCGGGCGCGCGTTCATCGGATAGAGCTTTGCGAACGCAGCGACGTCGGGGGCTGACACCTGGATCGGGTCGGTCAGCAGCAGCCATTCGACGACCTCCGAACAGGGCGGGGTCGTCAGCGAGCCGGAGTAGCGGAAATAGCTCAGCCTGTGCGGCAGCATGGCGTGGGGATCGATCGCTGCATCGGCCTTCACCGCGGGGCCTTCCGCCGCCGGCATGGTCTTGACGATCTTGCCGAAGGCCGTGTTCGGCTTGCCTTCCGCCATCAGCACGCCGACCACGGCGAGCCCGCCGGCATCGTTGCGATGCACGAAGTGCGCTTCCATCGGAAAGTTCTTGCCGCCGATCATGTGCTCGCTCGGCCGGTGGAAGTGCACCTGGAGCAGCTTGTATTTGATATCGCCGAGCGTGAGCGTGCTGCCTTCGGCGAAGTTGAGCTGGATCGTGTGCCCGTTGTTGACGATGGTGTCGGCGCTCTTGCCCCAGTTCAGCTTCAGAACAGGCAATTGCGACTTGATCGTCCCCTCGATGTCGATCGGCGATTGCTGCAAGCCGACCGCGCAGGCCTTGTTCGCCGCGTCGATATCGCCCCATTTGGCCGGGCCGCCGGCGCCCTCGTAGCTCCAATGCGTGCCTTCGGCGGCAAAGGCCGGCTTGCACAGCGGACAGAGTGCGAGACCCGCCAGGGCCTTCAATGCGTGACGGCGATTCATCATATCCCCCTGCGATGAATTTGATCGGCAAAATCGGCCGCAACCTATGCGAGAGGGATGGTGAGTCGCAAGGTCGCCGGGGCGAGAAGCGGCGCGGCCGGCGTCATGGTGCGGTCACGACGCAATCACTGGCTCGCCCACACGATTCGCGCGATCCAGCCGACGTCGCTCGGCGCCATCGTATGCTCGGCCTGCGATGCATCGAGCGGCTGCAATTCCAGTGCCTTTGCCGTGCGGCGCTTCAGCGTCGCGACCGTCACGTCGCCCGCCTTGGTCTTCACCACCACTCGATCGCCTCTGCGGATCGGCGCGCGGGGCGAGATCAGGATGACGTCGCCGTCGCGATAGGCCGGGGCAAGCGCATCGCCGGAAATCTCCAGCGCAAAGGCGCGACTGTCCTCGGCGGTGGGAAGCGCAAGTTCGGTCCAGCCCTTGCCGGATGGAAAGCCGGACTCGTCGAAAGCTCCGCTCGCGCCGGCTAGCGCGAGGCCGAGCAGCGGCACCGATCGGCCGTCGCTGGCGTCGTCACCGGTCAACCCGGCAAAGGTGTCCATCGAGGAGCCGGCCGCCGCCAGCGCTTTCGCGATCGATTCGGTGGATGGCCAGCGCTCGCGCCCGTCGGGGGTGACACGCTTGGACTTGTTGAAGGTGGTGGGATCGAGCCCGGCCCGCTTGGCGAGGCCGGACGGCGACAGGCCGGCACGCTCCGCCAGCCGATCCAGCGCTCCCCAGATCTGGTCGTGAGTCAGTATCCTCTGCGCTTTGGCCTGTCTGACCATGGAAGGTCCAGCCCGTCGCAACTCAGGAAAACTGTCCTCAAATCAACCGGTTTTCCGTTTTTCGCGCAAGGGGTGGCGGGAGAAGCATTTTCAAGCGAAGCGGATACCGGTTCGCGTCAAGAAAACGCGTCAAAACAAGAATTTAAAGCCCCGTTCCGATTTCATCGGAACGGAAATGGCTCTAAGCCTTGAGTTCGGAGGGGGCGGCCATTACGGTCGCGCCCGGGTTTTGAGGACCCGCACGAGACGAAAAAACCCAAAAGACTCAAAGAGCAAACAGGGCTGCGTGAGCGGTGGTCAAGATCTACAAAATCTGTCCGGCCTCGGCCTGGCGCGAGGCGGAACGGCAGGGCGTCTACCGGGGCAGCGCGGACGATTCGCGCGACGGTTTCATCCATTTTTCGACCGCGCCCCAGGTTCCCGAGACCTTGCGCAAGCACTATTTCGGGCAGCGCGCGCTGTTCCTGGTCGAGGTCGACGGCGACGCGCTCGGCAGCGCATTGCGCTGGGAGCGCTCGCGCAATGAGGAGCTGTTTCCGCACCTCTATGGCGAGCTCGATCTCGGCGCGGTGCTGTCGGTGATGAACCTCAACATGCGCTCCGATGGCGGCCACGACGTTCCGGAGCTTATCCCGTGATCCGCGCTTTCGACGCCTTTTCGCTGCCGGTGCTGCGCTGGCTCGATCCGGAGGATGCGCATCGCCTCGCGATCCAGGGCCTGCGCTTCCTGCCGCCGGTCAAGCCGCGGCCTGACGATCCCAAGCTCGCCGTGCGCGCCTTCGGGCTCAACTTCCCCAATCCGATCGGCATGGCCGCGGGCTTCGACAAGAGCGCCGAGGTGCCGGATGCGCTGCTGCGGCTCGGCTTCGGCTTCGTCGAGATCGGTTCGGTGACGCCGAAGCCGCAAAGCGGCAATCCGCGGCCGCGGCTGTTTCGCCTGGAGCGCGACGAGGCCGTGATCAACCGCATGGGCTTCAACAATGACGGCGCTGAAGTCGCGCTGCGTAGGCTCGCGGCGCGTGCGCAGCACGGCGGCATCGTCGGGGTCAATGTCGGCGCCAACAAGGATTCGCCGGATCGCGTCGGCGATTACGTCAAGCTGATCGAGACTTTTGCGCCGGTCGCGAGCTATTTCACCGTCAACGTCTCCTCGCCGAACACGCCGGGCCTGCGCAATTTGCAGGAAGGCGCGCTGCTGGACGATCTCCTCGCCAGGGTGATCGACGCGCGCGAGCGGGTGCGCCAGAAGGCCGGCGACACGCCGGTGCTGCTCAAGATCGCGCCTGATTTGAGCCTCGCCCAGCTCGACGACGTCGTGCAGGTGGCGCGCTCGCGCCGGGTCGACGGCATGATCGTGGCGAACACGACGATCGCGCGGCCGAGCACGCTGCGCGAGGAAATGCGCGCCAAGGAGCAGGGTGGTCTGTCCGGCCGGCCGCTGTTCCGCCTGTCGACGCGCATGGTCGCGGAGACCTATGTGCGCGTCGAGGGCGCCTTCCCCTTGATCGGCGTCGGCGGCGTGGATTCCGGCGGCGCCGCGCTGACGAAGATCCGCGCCGGCGCGAGCCTGATCCAGCTCTATTCGTCGCTGGTCTACAAGGGCCTCGGCCTCGTCGACGAGATCAAACGCGATCTCACCTCGACGCTGCTGCGGACAGGGCGGGATTCGCTGTCCGAAATCGTCGGCGCCGACGCGGCGACACTCACGGCGGAAGACTGGCCGGGGATGTAGCCACCGTCCAGTAGCCCGGATGGAGCGCAGCGCAATCCGGGATTCTTTCCGCGAGCACGAAGACCCCGGATTTCGCTGCGCTCCATCCGGGCTACGAATCTACGATTTCGGAAACGTCACCCGATACAACGCAGGATACCTTGCGCCCTGCAAGCCGCCGCGCGCGACGTAGAACGCGATCAGCGCGCTCCACAGCCCGGCATTGCCGAACGATTGCAGCGCCCACCAGGCGCCGATAAAGATCGTGAACGATAACAGCATTAGATTGCGCATCTCGCGCGCCCAGGTCGCGCCGACATAGATGCCGTCGAAGCCGAAGGCGAACACGCCGGGGATCGGCGCGAGCACGATGAACGGCAGGAATTCGCGCGCGGCGCGGCGGACGTCCTCGCTCGCTGTCATGACATTGATCAGGTTCGGCCCGAACAGCGCGAACAGCACCGCGACGACCAGCGCGAAGCCGAGGCCCCACAGCAGCACCAGCCGGGTCGAGTCCGCAAAGCCCCTGGAATCACGCGCGCCAAACGTGCGCCCGCAGAGCTGCTGGGCTGCGTTCGCAAGACCGTCGAGGAAGAAGGCGCTGACCAGCAGGAAATTGTTCAGCACGGAATTCGCCGCCAGCGTGACGTCGCCGGCGCGTGCGCCCTTGGCGGTGAAGAACAGGAACACGGCGATCAGCGCCGCGGTACGGATCATGATGTCGGAGTTCACCGCCAGCAGCCGCATCAGTTTTGCCCGGTCGAGCAGCGTGGCAAGGGGCACCGCAAAGCCGCCATCCGCATAGCGCCGGCAGACGATCACGCCGAGCACGAAGCCAATCGTCTCCGAGAGCAGTGCGGCGATCGCCGCGCCCGCGATGCCGGTGTCGTAGACCAGCACCAGCAAGATCGTCGCCGCCATGTTGATGAGGTTGATGACGACCTGCAGCAGCAGCGCCGGATTGGCGCGCGCCTGCCCCACCAGCCAGCCGAGAACGACGTAGTTGGCGAAGGCGAACGGCGACGACCAGATCCGGATCATGAAATAGGTCTTTGCCGCGCGCGTGACGCCTTCGCTGCCGCCCATCAGGTCGAACAGCCCGGCGGCCAGCGGCAGTTGCAGCACGATCAGCGCGGCGCCGATCAGGCCCGCGACAATGAAGCCGCGCACCAGGATCACGGTCTGCTCGCGTGTCTCGCCCGCGCCGAGCGCCTGCGCCGTGAAGGCGAGCGTGCTCATGCGCAGGAAGCCGAACAGCCAGAACAGGCAGTCGAAGATGACGGAGGCCATCGCGACGCCGCCAAGCAGCGCGGCATCGTCGAGCCGCCCGATCGCGGTGGTCGAGACTACGCCGATCAGCGGCGTGGTGAGGTTCGCGACCATCGCGGGACCGGCGATGGTGAAGACCTGGCGGGAACCGATCCTGGGATGAACGGGCGCGTGCATGTCAGAACACGACCACCATGCCGTCTTCGGCGGCGAGATGCGGTACGTCGTCCAGGCGCGACAGCACGTCGTCGCTCATATGGGTGAGGACAAGCCGCTTGGCGCCGATGGCGGGGAGGTGCTGTTCCAAGGTCTTCAGGCTGAGATGGTTCTTGACCACCTTCTCGTACATATAGGCTTCCGCAATGAAAAGGTCCGCGCCATGCGCCAGCGGAATGAGCGCCTCCGTCCATTCGGTATCGGCGCTGTAGGCGAGCGTGCGATCTTCAACCTCGACGCGGTAGGCCAAGAACGGCCCGCCGGATTCGCCGTGCACGACCGGGTAGGGCGTCACATTCACCCCGCCAAAGGTTTGGCTTCGCCCGGGCGCGAGTTCGATGAGGTTCAGCTCGAAGCGCTGCTTGGTCTTCGAGGAGTGCTCGAACAGCGCCTCCATCACTTGGCCGAGCCGCGTCTCGAGGCCTTGCGGGCCCGCGATCGTCAGCGGCCGGGTCCGCCGCGAGAATTGCGCATCGAGCAGGACAAACGGCAGCCCGGCAAAATGGTCGCCGTGGAAATGCGTGATGAGAATGAGGTCGATCTCGTTGCGGTCGATCTCGAGTCGCTTCAACGACGGCAGAGCCGACGCGCCGCAATCGATCAGGAAGTTGGCCGCGCGCCCTGAGATGTGGAAGCAGGTGTTGAGCCTGCCGCCCGAGCCGAAGGCGTCGCCGCAGCCGACAAAGCGCAATTGCATCGGCTGCGGGCTCCCAAATCCTTACCTGTTGCGCGGCGCGCCGAAGACGCGCGAGAGCAGCCAGATCGGAACCACGATGACGGCGCCGAGCAGGAAGTAGCGCCACAGCCAGTTCACCGCGTCGAAGCCGAGATCCCACAGACGCTGGAACAGCAAGCGGATGCTGTAGATGATATTCCAGGGATCGAAGCCGATCGCGGCGAGCACGACGCCGACCAGGATCGAGAGCAGGACCAGGCGAAACGCGACCGCCAGCGGCGAGCCGCCGAGAAAGCGGTTCAGCCCATCGCTGCGGCCGGCCGGCAAATCTCTGACGTCTTGGACCATCTCAAACTCCTCGCGGGGATTCGACCCCATTATAGGTCACGGCGGGGCACATGGGGAACCCGCATTCCCTCGTCAATGGCTGTCGGCGGAAGCCGCAACCTTAATTGTTGGTAGGGATTCGTCAGCCTTCAGCATCTTTTCCAGCGTTTCCAGCCGGTCAGCCTCGCGCGGCGGCTTGTCCCAGCGCAGCCGGCTGATTCGGGGAAAGCGCATGGCGACGCCGGATTTGTGCCGCGGGGAACGCTGCAGCCCCTCGAACGCCACCTCCAGCACCAGCCCCTTGTCGCGCTCGTGCACGACGTGGCGCACGGGGCCGAATTTCTCGGTGGTGTTGCGGCGGACGAAACGGTCGATCTGCAAGAGCTCCTCGTCGGTGAAGCCGAAATAGGCTTTTCCGACCGGCACCAGCTCGTCGCCGGCTTCGCCCTCGGTCCAGACGCCGAAGGTGTAATCGGAGTAATAGGACGAGCGCTTGCCGTGGCCGCGCTGCGCATACATCAGCACGGCGTCGATGATGTGCGGATCGCGCTTCCACTTCCACCACTGGCCTTTTGGCCGCCCCGGCAGGTAAGGCGCATCGCGCCGCTTCAGCATGACGCCTTCGACGGCATCGGCATCTTCGCCCGCGCCGGCACTCGCGGGATCGGCGCGCGCCGCGGTCAGCGCCTGCCAGCTTGCGAACGGCACGGTGGGCGACAGGTCGATGCGGGGATCGTCGAGCTTGCCGATGAACGTCTCCAGCCGTTCGCGCCGCTCCGCGAAGGGCAGCTCGCGCAGATCGTTCTCGTCGTCGCCGAGCAGATCATAGGCGCGCAAATGGATCGGAAACTCCTTGATCAGCTTCGGCGAAACGACCTTGCGGTTGAGGCGCTGTTGCAGAACATTGAAACTCTGCACGCGGCCTTCGCGCAGAATCAGAAGCTCGCCGTCGATTGCGCCTGCGAGCCGCAGCGACGGCACGAGGTCCGGAAAGCTCCCCGTGATGTCCTCGCCGGTGCGCGAATAGAGCCGCGCCGTGATCTGCCCGTGCTCATCGCGGCCCGCCACCGCCTGCACGCGGATGCCGTCCCATTTCCATTCGGCGATGTAGTCGGCGGGATCGAGCGCGGCGAAATCCGTGTCCTCGATCGCGTGCGCGAGCATCACCGGGCGGAACGGCGCGGGATCGCGATTGACCGGCTTTTCGCCGCGGCCTTCCAGCCAGGCGAACAGGTCGAGATAGGGAGGGCTGAGCCCCGGCCAGATCAGCTCGACCTCATGCGGGTCCTTGTCGCCGAGCGCCGCGGCCGCGGTCTTCGCCAGCCGCGCGGAGATGCCGATGCGCAGCGCGCCGGTGACGAGCTTCAGCAGCGCCCAACGGCCGGTCTCGTCAAGCTCGTCGAGCCAGCGTTCGAGCTGCTTTGGCAGCTCGGTCTTGCCGAGCGTGCGCAGCGTGGTGACGACTTCGGTGAGGGTGGGGGGCGGTGGGTTGTTGTGGTTGCTTGGATGTGTGGACTCATGAGCATCCCGCCCGCGGTACCCCTCTCCCTGCCCCTCCCCCGCATCCGCCTTCGCTCTTCGAGCTACGGCGGACAAGAGGGGGGAGGAAGTATGTTCCTGATGCGAAATTGACTCGCCCGCGTTTATCGGCGTCTTGCTTGTCGATTGCTCCGCGCTCTGTCCCTCCCCCCTCTTGTCCGCCGAAGCTTTAGCGAAGGCGGATGCGGGGGAGGGCGGGGGAGAGGGGTGGCCCGGAAAAGACTTTCCGTTGCCGGGCACCCGCCGCGGCCACATCAGCGCCACGGTCTCCGAGAGATCGCCGACGTAGTCGTAGGACAACCCGAACAGCACCTCATCCGTGCGCGCCGCGATCAAATCGCGGATCAGCGCGGGCTTGGCATGCTTGAAGCTCAGCGCGCCGGTCAGCGCGGCCAGGGCGTAGCCGCGGTCGGGATCACCGACCTCGCGGAAATAGCCGGTGATCAGCCGCAGCTTGTTGTTGCGGCCGGGCTCGTAGGCGAGGCGATCCAGCAGTTCGGCGAAGCGGTTCATGCTTCGGCCTCATCTTGAAGCGGCGTCTCGCTCTCCTCCTCCTCGCCATAGCCGACGAGATCGAGCGGCTGCGCGCGAAGACCTTGCGACTTGCACCAATGCACCAGCGCATCTTCCTGGCCGTGCGTCACCCAGATCTCGCCGGCGCCGGTCGCGGCGATGGTCGCGGTGAGGCCGTCCCAATCGGCGTGGTCGGAGATCACCAGCGGCAGCTCGATGCCGCGCTGCCGTGCGCGGGCACGCACCCGCATCCACCCCGAGGCAAAGGCGGTGACGGGGTCGGGAAAGCGCCGCGTCCAGAGGTCCGAGGTGGCCGACGGCGGCGCCAGCGTGATGGTGCCGGCGAGCGCCGCCTTCTTGACGCCCATCACCGGCTTGAGCTCGCCGAGATTGACCCCTCGGCTCTGATAGTACTCGGTGATCTTCTCCATCGCGCCATGCAGGTAGATCGGTGCGTCATAGCCGGCCTGTCGCAACAGCGCGATCACGCGCTGCGCCTTGCCGAGCGAATAGGCTCCGACCAGATGCGCGCGCTCGGGAAACAATGCAACGGAGGCCAGCAGCTTCCTCACCTCGTCGGCGGCGTCGCCATGGCGAAACACCGGCAGGCCGAAGGTGGCTTCAGTGATGAAGACGTCGCAGGGCACGAGTTCGAACGGCGTGCAGGTCGGGTCGGGCGCATCCTTGTAGTCGCCGGAGGCGACGATGCAGGTGTCCTTGCAGGTCACAGCGATCTGCGCCGAGCCCAGCACATGACCGGCCGGGTGAAACGTCACACGGACGTCGCCGAGCCCGATCTCCTCGCCATAGCGGATCGCTTGCGTCGAGCCGGCAAAGTTCTCGCCATAGCGCAGCCGCATCATGTCCAGCGTTTCCTGCGTTGCCAGCACCGCGCCATGGCCGGCGCGGGCGTGGTCGGAATGGCCGTGGGTGATCACGGCCCGCTCGACCGGGCGGACAGGGTCGATGTGGAAGGTGCCGGGCTTGCAGCACAGGCCGTCAGCAGTTGGCAGCAGGATGTCTTGCGGACGCATGTGCGTCATATAGGGAGCGGCCACCCCAAATGAACCCGTCTTCGCGGGCTTGCCGTCTCCGCTAGGCTTCGCCGGCCCGGCGGTGTAAAAGCCCGCCGAAGCCAATTGGCGGAGGCGGGACCCGCGCCTCCATCCTTTTAAACAGTTCGCTTTTTGATGGATTGCCGGCTCGAGCCCGGCAATGACGAGCCGAGTTCCTATGCCCCTGCGCCTGTTCCACTCCTCCGGCGATCTCATGGCCGACCGCCGTTTCGAGTTCGCGCGCGACCTCCAGCTCAAGGGCGATCTGCCCGCCGCCGCCGACCTCATCGAGCAGGCGCTCGAACTCGCGCCCGACTTCACTTCGGCCTGGTTCACGCTCGGCGAGATCCGTCAGCAGCTCGGCGAGGGCGACAAGGCGATCGCGGCGTTCCGGAAAGCATGCGACTGCGACCCCGAGGACCAGCACGGCGCCGGCCTGCATCTGATGCGGCTCGGCGACGCGCAGATGGCGGAGATGCCCAAGGCCTACGTGCAGGCGCTGTTCGACCAGTACGCGCCGCGCTTCGAGCACACACTGATCAACGATCTCGACTATCGCGCACCGTCGCTGATCTTCAAGGCGGTGGTGGCCGCGCGCGTCGCCGCGAAGAAGCCGGCCTTGTTCAAGCGCACCATCGATCTCGGCTGCGGCACCGGGCTTGCGGCGGCTGCCTTTGCAAAGCAGGTCGATCATTTCATCGGCATCGATCTGTCGCCCGGCATGATCAAGGAGGCGCGCGCCACCGAGCTCTATGCCGAGCTCGAGGTCGCCGACATGATCGAAGGCCTGCGCACCAAGGGCGATACGAGCGCGAACCTCGTCGTCGCCGCAGATGCGTTCGTCTATCTCTCCGATCTCGCGCCGGTGCTCACGGAAGCGCAGCGCGTGCTCGTATCCGGCGGCGTACTCGCTTTCACGCTGGAGACGCATGACGGCAGCGGCATCGTGCTCGGCGAAGGCCTGCGCTATGCCCATTCGGCGGAATATGTGCGTGACGCGATGGCGAAGGCCGGGCTCAAGCTGCTGACATTGGAGCCGGCATCGCCACGCATCGAGAACAACGAGCCGGTGCGCGGCCTCGTCGTCGTCGCCGAGAAAACTTGAGTTTAGGCGCTAAAAACCCCGCGATTTAAGCGTCATTGCGTCGCAAAGCGGCGTCTTCCTACTTGCGAGCCGTGCTGCGTTGCCAGCACAATGCGCGCACTAGGGAGAAACAAAAATGACCAAGAATCCATCGCGGCGCGATTTCAGCGCCGGTGCGCTCGCCACCATCGCTGCATCCACCTTGCCTGCGCCGTATGTCTGGGCCGCGGAGAAGAAATACGATGCGGGCGCCAGCGACACCGAGATCAAGATCGGCCAGACCGTGCCGCATTCCGGGCCCGGCTCGCTGTACGGCGTGCTCGGCCGCATCGGCGAAGCCTATTTCCAGATGCTGAACGAGAAGGGCGGCATCAACGGCCGCAAGGTCAAGTTCCTCACCATGGACGACGCCTACAGCGCGCCGAAATGTGTCGAGGCGACGCGGCGTCTGGTCGAGCAGGAGGAAGTGCTCGCGCTCTACGGCTCGCTCGGCACCGCGCCGCAGACCTCCGTGCACAAATATCTCAATTCCAAGGGCGTGCCGCAACTGCTGCTCAACACCGGCGCGTCCAAGTGGAACAATCCGAAAGAGTTCAAATGGACGATGGCGGGCCTGCCGCTCTATCCGACCGAGGCGCGCATCCTGGCGCGGCACGTCCTCAGCGTGAAGCCGAATGCCAAGGTCGGCATTCTCTACCAGAACGACGATTTCGGCCGTGACTTCCTCGGTCCGTTCAAGAAGGTGCTGGCGGATGCCGGGGGCACCGCGCAGGTGATCATGGAGCAGACCTACGATCTGACCGATCCGACCGTCGATTCCCAGCTCATCAATCTCTCGAAATCGGGCGCCGACGTCTTCTACAACATTTCCACCGGCAAGGCGTCGTCGCAGTCGATCCGCAAAGTGGCCGAGCTCGGCTGGAAGCCGCTGCAATTGTTGTCAGCCGGTTCGACCGGTCGTTCGATCCTCAACGCAGCAGGCCTCGAGAACGCCACCGGCATCGTCGCCATCCGCTACAACAAGGAAGTCGGCCTGCCCAAATGGGAGAAGGACCCGGACGTGATGGCGTTCGAGGAGCTGCGCAAGAAGTACACGCCGGCGATCGATCAAGACAACACCATCGCCTTTGCCGGCTACGGCCAGGCCGTCACCATGGGCGAGATCCTGCGCCGCTGCGGCGACGATCTCACCCGCGCCAACGTGCTGAAGCAGGCGTCCACGCTCGCAGGCTTCCACTCGCCCTATTTCCTCGACGGTGTCGCCTACAGCTACACGCCCGAGGACTACACGCCGATGAAGACGCTCTTCATCTCGACCTTCAGCGGCAAGGACTGGGACATCTCCGACAAGCCGATGTCGGAGTAGGTGCGGGCAGGGTGCCGTAGGGTGGGCAAAGGCGCACTCGCGCCGTGCCCATCATCTCTCCGAACACCTCGGTGCGAATGGTGGGCACGCTTCGCTTTGCCCACCCTACGAGACCTATTCACATCCCCACCCCTCGACGAACCCACCCCCACGGCTTACCTGTGATGCCGTGCCGCCCCGCATCCTCAAAATCCCGGCCGAGCCGGCCACGCTGCTGCCCGACCGCTTCCAGGCGTGGTTCGCGGCCCGCGGCTGGTCGCCGCGTGAGCATCAGCTCGCGCTGCTGGACGAGGCGCGCGAGGATCGTTCCGCACTGCTGATCGCACCCACCGGCGCGGGCAAGACGCTGGCGGGATTTCTGCCGACGCTGGTGGAGCTCTCGACGCAGCCGGTCGAACGGGACGGAAGGGCGAAGCAAAGCCTCATCTCCACCGGTCGCGATGTTCACCGCAGCGATGGCCTGCACACGCTCTACATTTCGCCGCTGAAAGCGCTCGCCGTCGACATCGCCCGCAATCTCGAGCGGCCGATTGCGGAGATGGGGCTGCCGATCAAGGTCGAGACCCGCACCGGCGACACGCCGGTGTCGCGGCGGCAGCGCCAGCGGCGCTATCCGCCCGATATCCTGCTGACGACGCCCGAGCAGGTCGCGCTGCTGCTCTCCTCCGACGACGCGCCGTTCCTGTTCTCCTCCTTGAAGCGCATCGTGCTCGACGAGCTCCACGCGCTGGTGACGTCCAAGCGCGGCGATCTGCTTTCGCTGGGTCTGGCGCGGCTCTGGCGGCTGGCGCCGGAGCTGCGCGCGATCGGCCTGTCGGCGACCGTGGCCGAGCCGGACCAGCTTGCGCGCTTCCTGGCGCCGCAGCCCGGCGGGAAGGAGGCGGCCGCCGACATTGTCGTCGCCGGCGGTGCCGCGCCGCCGCTGGTCGAGATGCTGGATACCCGCGAGCGCCTGCCCTGGGCCGGCCACAGCGCGCGCCACGCGCTTCCCGAAATCTACGAGCTGATCAAGGCCAACAGGACCACGCTCGTCTTCGTCAACACCCGCAGCCAGGCCGAGATGCTGTTCCAGAATCTCTGGAGCATGAACGACGACAACCTCGCGATCGCGCTGCATCACGGCTCGCTCGACGTCGCCCAGCGCCGCAAGGTCGAGGACGCGATGTCGGCGGGCAGATTGCGCGGCGTGGTCTGCACCTCCTCGCTCGACCTCGGCGTCGACTGGGGCGATGTCGATCTCGTCGTCAATATCGGCGCGCCCAAGGGCGCCTCGCGCCTGATGCAGCGGATCGGCCGCGCCAATCACCGTCTCGACGAAGCCTCGCGCGCCGTGCTGGTGCCGGCCAACCGTTTCGAGGTGCTGGAGTGCCGCGCCGCGATCGATGCGATCGCCGAGAATGCGCAGGATACGCCACCCTTGCGCACCGGCGCACTCGACGTGCTGGCCCAGCACGTGCTCGGCCGCGCCTGCGGCGAGCCGTTTCTGAGCGATGATCTCTACGGCGAGGTGCTCACGGCCGCGCCTTACTCAGATCTCGCCCGGCAGGATTTCGACGACGTCGTCGATTTCGTCGCCTCCGGCGGCTACGCGCTGAAGACCTATGAGCGCTTCGCCCGCATCAAGCAGGACAAGCAGGGGCGCTGGCGTGTCGCCAATCCAAAGGTGCGGCAGAGCTATCGTCTCAATGTCGGCACCATCGTCGAGGAGCCGATGCTGAAGGTGCGGCTCGTTCGTGGGCGCTCCACCGGCAGCGGCTCGACCGGCGTCATCGCGCGCGGCGGCCGCGTGCTCGGCGAAATCGAGGAATATTTTATCGAGGGCTTGATCGCCGGCGACACCTTTGTGTTCGGCGGCGAAGTTGTGCGCTATGAGGCGTTGGCCGAGGATCAGGTCTATGTCTCCCGCGCCAACGACAAGGACCCGAAAGTGCCGTCCTATATGGGCGGCAAATTTCCGCTCTCGACCTATCTTGCCGAGCGCGTGCGGCGCCTGCTCGACGACCGCCGTGCATGGAATGGTTTGCCCGAGCAGGTGCGCGACTGGCTGTCGTTGCAGAAAGACGTCTCACGTGTGCCCGGCGTGCGCGAGCTGCTGGTCGAGACCTTTCCACGCGGCAACAAGCATTATCTCATTTGCTATCCCTTCGAGGGCAGGCTCGCGCACCAGACGCTGGGCATGCTGCTGACGCGGCGGCTGGAGCGGATGCGCGCCCGGCCGCTCGGCTTCGTCGCCAATGAATATGCGGTGGCGATCTGGGGGCTTGGCGATGCCTCCTTCATGATCCGCAACGGCGAGCTTAATCTCGACGCGCTGTTCAACCCGGACATGCTCGGGGACGATCTCGAAGCCTGGCTCGCGGAATCCGCGCTGATGAAGCGCACCTTCCGCAATTGCGCGCTGATCTCCGGCCTGATCGAGCGGCGCTTCACCAGCGAGGACAAGAGCCGCCGCCAAGTGCTGTTCTCGACCGATCTCGTCTACGACGTCCTGCGCAAGCACCAGGCAGATCACGTGTTGCTGCGCGCCGCCCGTGCCGATGCCGCCACCGGGCTGCTCGACCTGCGCCGTCTCGGCGCCATGCTTGCCCGCATCCAGGGTCGTATCACGCATCGGGAACTCGATCACGTCTCGCCGCTCGCCGTCCCCGTGATGCTGGAAATCGGCCGCGAGTCAGTCTATGGCGAAGCTGGTGACGAGCTCCTGGCGGAAGCCGCCGACGAGCTGGTCAAAGAGGCGATGTCGTAGAGAATTTTACCAGTGGTGCGCGCAACTCCATCCACATCGTCATGCCCGGGCTTGACCCGGGCATCCACGTCTTTGCTTCCGCGG
The DNA here is from genome assembly GCF_004634465.1 of Bradyrhizobium sp. MOS001. NCBI lineage: Bacteria > Pseudomonadati > Pseudomonadota > Alphaproteobacteria > Hyphomicrobiales > Nitrobacteraceae > Bradyrhizobium > Bradyrhizobium sp. MOS001. The sequence goes on along the minus strand of NZ_SPVJ01000015.1, from coordinate 4,911 downwards.
CAAGAACGTGGATGGCCGGGACGAGCCCGGCCATGACGGAGCAAGTGGCACTATCAATCACTTCAACGCTTGCACTGGATATCGCCGGTGTGACCTTCGCAACCGATCTCTCCGGTGCGCTGTTCTGGGAAGAGCAACGCCTGCTCGTCGTCTCCGATCTGCATCTGGAAAAAGGGTCCAGCTTCGCCACGCGCGGTGTGCTGCTGCCGCCTTACGATACGTTGGCAACGCTGAGCCGTCTCGCTGCTGTCATCTCCCGCCATAATCCCCGAACGGTTGTCGCGCTCGGCGACAGTTTTCACGACCGAACCGCGCATGAGCGGTTGTCGTCCGACGATCGCGATGCTGTTGCCGCACTCCAGACCGGCCGCGATTGGATCTGGATCTCGGGCAATCACGATCCGATGCTGCCGCGCGATCTGGGCGGGACCGTCGCCGACGAAGTCGCGATCGGCCCAATCACCTTCCGTCATGAGCCGACAGGTGCGCGCGGCGAGATCGCCGGCCATCTGCATCCGAAGGCGCGCGTCTCCGCACGCGGCCGCTCGATGGAACGCCGCTGTTTCGCCAGTGACGGGATGCGCGCGGTGATGCCCGCCTTCGGCGCCTATGCCGGCGGTCTCAGCATCCGCGATGCCGCGTTCGCAAAGATCTTTCCCAGTAATGGCTTTGTCGCCCATCTGCTCGGTGACCGCCGCGTCCACGCTATTGCGGCCTCGCGCTGTTATTGAGATCCCGGCCTCGCGCGAACCCGGATCCATCGGGCTCGTCAACGGAAAATAGGACAGGACTACGTCCAGTACTTATCCGGAATCGCCTAAGTCCATAGGTACCTCTAACTTGCCAATTGCCGGGGCTGGATTTCATCCCGAACACGATTGCAACCGGCAAAGGGGTCGCTGCGAGGCGGCCCCTTTCGATTCCGCCAGTCGGACTTTGTCCCCAGATCCGGAACAAATTAAGAACACTTTAGCAAGTCTTTGATATATCATTGTGATTCGGCGCGTTGCCGACACAATATCTAGCGTCCGTCAGACTTTGCGAGGACTACATGTCCACCATCGCCTTCGATCAATTTGCCCTCACCCGGATCGCCGATTTCGCGCGCTCGCTGTCGCGGCTGCATCAGGCCGCGCGGCGCTACGCGGTCGATGACGACCAGTTCGACCGCGAGTTCAACGCGGTGTGCCAGTCGATCTGGGGCTACACCATCGACGACGTCAGCGACGATCTGTTCTCGACCGAGGATCATCTGTTCCTCGACACGCTGGACGAAGCGCATGCGCGCATCTTCGCAGCCGAGCAGGGTTACGATCTCATCGGCGAGGCGGGCATGCTCACCGACTGGTGGGGCTTCTGCTGGATGATCCTGGCCGAGAAGCGCGGCCTGCTGACTCAGGAAAACCGCGCCGCCGCGCGCGCGGCGATCGAGGAGAAATATCTGGCGGCCCCGAACGTGATCGGGGTGATCATCGGGAGATGACGCAGCACTCTCCGTCACTGCGAGCGTAGCGAAGCAATCCATAATCTGTTCGCGGTGACAGACTGGATTGCTTCGCTGCGCTCGCAATGACGACTTTGATTCAGTTGGGGCTTAGTCCAGCCCCGCCCGCTTCGCCGGCTTCTGTGCTGGGGTCTTCGGCACCGTCACGTCAGGCAGCGCCTCGCGCACGATCTCGACTGAGGCCGGCGCATCCGCCGCGACCGTCTCCGCGCGCACCGGTGCCACCTTCATCTCGCCGAGCCGCGCGCGGACCTGCGCGGTGAGGCCCGGGTAGGAGGCAACCGGCGTGAAGTCCGCAGCCTGGTCATTGCCGACGCGGATGCCGGTATAGGCGACGAGGCCGTCGCTGGTCGCGATCACGTCGCCGGCTTTCAGCGAGGAATCCAGCGCGAGATCGACCGGGGCGAGGCCGACCGGCTCGCGGCCGTTGCAGGTGCAGTCGGCACGCAGCGCCTTGCGATAGGCGAACGCGTTTTCGCTGTCGGCGTAGCGCTCGCCGGTCTGCGAAGCGGCGCCGTCGATCGAAGAGCCGAAATAGACCTTTGTCGTGGTGGCAGGACAGAACGCCTGACACATCTGGGCGGGCGAGGCGAGGCCGCGCATCAGCGGGAAATATTTGCCGTCGCAGGTGCGCACGCAGAAGGCCGGGCCCGAGCCGCCGGCCGCCGCCGCGCGTGTCGGTGGCACATATTGCGGGTTTGCGGGATTCTGCTGGCTGGCGAAGGGATCGGCAAAGGAGTTCGACTGCTGCGGAACCTCACGCTGCGGCCGGGGCCGCTGCATTCCGCCGAAGAAGAAGTCGAACAGGCCTTCGGCCGAAGCCGGGGCTGGAGCCGCAAGCAGCGGGGCCGCCAGGCTGGCGGCCACAAGCATCGCGCGACGCGCATGGGACAAGGCTGTACGCAATGCTCACTCCGACGCTACTGAACCGGCCGGAACCTTCCGAGGTCTCGGCACATGATTCACCATAGTGCTGGATGGTAAATGAGCAGTTGAGCGGAGGCGATTTCAAGTCGAGGCCGTGACCTCTTCAAGGCCGGGCACAGCTTCCGGCGGATGGTTGCTTCCGGGCAACGCCCGGGCATGGACGGACTGTCTCGCGGCCTTAAGCCTTCAGGAACTCCGACGCCTTGTACAGCGAGCGGAACGGCAGGCCGGCCGCGCCAAACGTATCGGTGGCCCCTTCCTCGCGGTCGACCATGGTCAGCACCAGCACCACCTCGGCGCCGGTCTCGCGCACCGATTCCACCGCCTTCATCGCCGAGCCGCCGGTGGTGGTGACGTCCTCGACGATCACGACGCGCTTGCCTTCGAGCGTCTCGCCCTTGGGCAGACCTTCGATCGCGAGCTTCGCGCCGTGCTCCTTCGGTTTCTTGCGCACGAAGAACGCTGCGATCGGATGGCCCTTGATCCAGGAGATCTGCGCCAGCGCGCCGGCCAGCGGCACCGCGCCCATCTCGAGCCCGCCGATGAAGTCGAGCTGGTCGTCCTTCAGCGCCTCATAGGTCAGCTCGGCGAGCAGCGTCGCGCCCTCGGGGTCGAGCATGGTCGGCTTGAGGTTGAAGTAGAAATCGCTCTTGCGGCCCGACGCGAGCGTGACGTCACCGCGGCCGAAGGAGCGCCGGCGGATGATTTCGAACAGGCGGGCGCGGGAGGCAGATTTCGACACGGCGGTCCCTCGGGGCTTTTTGGAGGTGGCGGAATTTATCCGCGACGGCCGCGACATTCCAGAGGGGACCGGTCGAGTCAACAGGGATCGGCCATCCCGGTCCGCCAGTTGTGGGGGTGCAACCTTCTGGAGTAGTTGCATGCCAGATATCTCGGGGAAGGAAATGCCTGAATGACCATCGAGCTGCACACCTGGAACACGCCGAACGGCCGCAAGATCTCGGTCGCATTGGAGGAAATGGGGCTGCCTTACAAGGTGGTGCCGGTGAACATCACCAAGGGCGAGCAGATGGCGCCGGGCTTCCTGAAGCTCAGCCCCAACAACAAGATCCCCGCGATCGTCGACCCCGAGGGGCCGGACGGCAAGCCCGTCAGCATCTTCGAGTCCGGTGCGATCCTGCTCTATCTCGGCGAAAAGACCGGCAAATTCCTGCCGAAATCGCTCGCCGGGCGCATCCCCGTCTATGAATGGCTGATGTGGCAGATGGGCGGCTTCGGCCCGATGCCCGGCCAGGTGCACCATTTCATCGCGCTCGAGAACGAGCAGGATCGCGCCTATGGCCTGAAGCGCTACATGGCGGAGACGCGCCGGCTCTACGGCGTGCTGGACCGCCGGTTGGAGGCCCACGACTTCGTCGCTGGCGACCTCTCGGTTGCCGATTTTGCCATCCTGGGCTGGGCCTGGCGCCACCCTCGCCACAAGGTTGAGCTGGCCGATTTTCCCAACGTCAAGCGCTGGTATGAGGCGCTGATGGCCCGTCCCGCGGTGAAGCGGGGCATGGACGCGAAGCTGGATTGAGGGGCCTTTTTCCCTCCCCCCTTGTGGGGGAGGGTGGCTCGCCGCGCAGCGGCGAGACGGGTGAGGGGTCTGTCTCCGCGAGTCCAGCTGTCTTCGAATGCGCGGAGAAAGACCCCTCATCCGGCGCTTCGCGCCACCTTCTCCCACAAGGGGCCTGTTGCGTTATCGGCTCTTGAGGCTGAAGACGTCAGGAGCGAGTGCCCTGGTCCCGGCAATTGCCTGGCAAGATCTGTAGTTGTCGCCCTGAGCGGGCAGCTCACGCGGCGATCGTGGCCCACCGCCTCATGTTGAAGGCGATCGAGGCGAGCAGGACTTGCCCGGTCGCCTTGATCAGACCGACGTAGCGGATGCAGGTCAGCCGCATGCGGCGTTTGAGAGTAGCGAAGGTGGTCTCGACCTGGGCTCGTCGACGCGCGATGAGGAGGTTGTAGCGTTTGAGCCTGGGCGGCAGTTCCGGGTGATGTCTGTTGGGCCGACGAGCGATGCGGGGCTTCTTGCCTTCCGCCTTCAGCCGGGCCCGTCGGGCATGGGTGTCGTAAGCCGCATCGGCCCAGACCACGGCTTCATCGCCGCGGATCAAAGCGTCCGCCGGTGTCGTATCGTTGACGTTAGCGGGTGTGGTCAACACCGCGCGGATCAAGCCGGATCCTTCGTCGACACCGACATGGGCCTTGTAGCCGAAGGTCGAGCCGCTTTTGCCCTGCCGTTTGGCAAACCGGGCATCAGGATCGTTTGAGGGGCGATCCTCCTTGGGCGGAGCCGAGACTGCCTGGATCAAGGTCGCATCCAGCATCGTGCCGCGCTTGAGGATCACGCCGGCATTCTCAAGCTGACGATCCAGTTCGCCAAACAGCTTCTCCAGCAGGCCTTGTTCAACGAGCTGGTTCCGGAAGCGGTTCAGGACCGTGTGGTCGGGCGTCGCATCCTCAAGGCTCAAACC